>NZ_FNUK01000045.1 GCF_900108045.1 Caloramator fervidus
ATGATAGCAGGATTGTTTTAAGGGCTGTCTTTTGACAGCCTTTTTTATTTATTTTCTATTATCAATTGATAATAAATTTTATAAAATATTTTGCTTGCGTAATTTATATTTATTGCATATAATAACAATATAATTTATTATCAATTGAAAGGAGAATAAAAGTGGAAAGAGAAAAAGAAGGGATAAAGACTTCCTGGATAACTATTTTTGTTAATCTTTTTTTATGTTTATTTAAAATAATAGCAGGGTTTATAGGGAAAAGTAGTGCAATGATAGCAGATGGAGTTCATACTTTATCAGATATACTAGCAACTTTTGTTGTAATATTAGGACTGAGAATTTCTTCAAAAGAAGAAGATGAAAAACATCCCTATGGACATGAAAAGTTTGAGCCAGTATTTGCCAAGATAATTAGTATAATTTTAATAATTACAGGTTTTTTCATAGGATATGAAGGTATAAAAAAATTGTTATTAGGGGATATTACACCGCCAGGAAAAATAGCTTTAATAGCCGCTTTAATATCAATACTTGTAAAAGAAGCTATGTATTGGTATACAATATCTGTGGCTAAGAAAATAAAAAGTATATCCTTAGAGGCGGATGCTTGGCATCATCGCTCAGATGCATTTTCATCTATAGGAACGTTTTTAGGGATATTTCTTTCAAGGTTGGGATATAGATTTTTTGATCCTTTAGCGGCAATTATAGTTAGCTTTTTTATAATTAAAGTTGGAGTTGATTTTTATTTAAAGGCAACAAAGGCTTTAGTTGATGAATCTGTTGATAAGGAGGATATAGAAAGAATAAAAGATATAGTTCTTAAAATAAATGGCGTAAAAGGGATAAGAGATTTAAAAACAAGGGTGTTTGGTCATAAAATTTACGTGGATTTAGAAATATATGTTGATGATACATTAACTGTAAAGCAGGGGCATGATATTGCTGAAAGGGTTCATGATGCTTTAGAGAAAGAAATGGACACTATAAAACATTGTATGGTTCACGTTGAGCCTTTTGATGTTAATGGGCACTCCAACTAAACCGGGAGTGTCCATAATAAAAATAAAGAGGAATAAAGAGAGAAATAAAGATAAAAAAAGATATTTTAAAACAAACAGGTTTTAAGCTAGTGAAGGTGTATGTAATTCATGCTAATATATACACTGTCGTTGCGAGGCGACGAAAAAAAGGTATTGACAAAGTAAGAGTAGCATGATAATATAAGTAATGCTGTTTGACCTT
>NZ_FNUK01000042.1 GCF_900108045.1 Caloramator fervidus
TTTGTATTTATAAAATATTTATCAAAAATGCTTGTAAAAATACTCAAACCCCACTTTTCGTTTTTTGAAAAGTGGGGTTTGTCGACGGTCTGAGGTGAACTTAAGTTCACCTATTATACTACCAATTTTAAATTATTATTTTTTATCAAGTGGAATTATTATCTCCGGATATGCATTTTTAACCTGCTTATAAAATTCATTTATTGCTTGTTCTTTTGTCATCTTTCCATTAACATATTCTGAAACTATATTTCCCCATATATTATCAATACCTTGATCATATTTAGTAACTATATTAGCATCTATTTTTTCTGCTTCCTTTAAGAAAAATTTATAATGATTTTGTCCTTTTAAAAACTTATCTGAAACTTTATCTTGTACTTTATCTGTAACAGGCTTAAAGGAGAGCAAGTCCCCAGTTTCCTTATACCACCAGTTTAAAAACTCTTCATCATGAGTCATCATTTTTATAAATTCCCAAGCAGCCCCTTTGTTGTCGGATCCTGAATATATACCTATCCATGTTCCTCCCCAAAAGTAAGGATATGGTCCTGATGTTACTCCCCAATCTCCTGCTGTATTTTGTGCACGTGGCTTAACTACATAGTGTAACCCCCAAGTTGGCAAAACATAGCCAAATACTTCAACTTTTTTATTAGATTTTACTTTATCTAATTTATCCCAGCCTGCATTAAACGGAATTGGACCTTCCATTGAAGCAAACCATGCTGGTGACCATTCAGGAGCCATTGCTGTATACTCGTTATCACGTAATTTCTTTTGATAATCCATAAAGTCTATTTTAGCTTGAGTCAATTGCAATTCATTTTTTTCGTTTACCCAAGGCTTTGGATCTGCACCCTTTGCAAACCAACGAATAGCACCTTCATCAGGCAAAATCTTATATCCCGCTCTTTTTAATTCTTCAGCTGCTTTAAAGAAATTATCCATGGTTGATAATTTTTGAGCGACAAAAGCTGGATCATCATTTCCCCAAACTTTTCTTGCAATCCATCTTTTATATATAAAACCACCTGGTGTTGCCTGCCATGATAATGCCTTAACATTACCATTGCTATCCTTCCCTAAATTAAACACGTATGGAATATAATCTTTTTCCCATTCATCTGCATTATAAGGATCCTCCGATAAATTTTCCCAATATGGTAAATCAATCCATTGTTTTAACCAAGCAATCTCAGCAGTAAATATATCTGGGGCTCCAACCCCACTTTCTAAAACCGGTTGAACTTTAGATGCATAATTTTCAGTTGGTATTATAGTCAATTCAGTTTTTATACCATATTTCTTTTCAAAATACTCTAAAGGTTTCTTTAATTCATCGGTAAAAGACCATACCCTTAAAACTTTATCTTTCTTTACCTCTAATTTTTTATCATTGCTACTGGTTTTAGATCCACATCCCGTCAAAGACACAATCATAAAAATGACAGATAAAAGGATGCTCAAATATTTTTTCACTTAAAATACCCCCTTTTAATTTTTAAGCTTTTCGAAACCGGTTTCGAAATGTAAAAAAATAAAATTAAATTATAGACTTACAAGAATCTCTAATAATTAACTCAACAGGCACAACAATTGACGCTCTAGAACTTTTCTTATCAATCATATCTATTAAAATATCAGCTGCGTTTTCCCCAATTAAATCAGTATTTTGTTTTATGGTAGTAAGTTTTGGTGTTATATATCTGCATACATCTAAATCATCATAACCAACAACAGATATATCATCTGGAATCCTTAATCCCTTTTCTTTTATAGCATTAATTGCTCCTATAGCCATAAGATCTCCCGATGCAAAAACTGCTGTTGGTAAATCATCTAACTCTAAAAGTTTTTTCATAGCTTTATAACCACCCTCGAAGGAAAAATATCCACCTTCAACCAAATATTTATCTATCTTAGGCAATTTGAATTTTTCTAAAGCATTTATAAATTCATTATATCTTGCATTTCCTGCAAATGTATCCCTACTACCATATATATGTGCTATTTTTCTATGCCCTAATGAATAAAGATATTCAACCGCTAAATAACATCCCTGCGCATCATCTGAATGAACACTACTTACCTTATCACTCTCATTATCAATTAAAACACACGGGAAATTACTATTAATAAGCTCCTGTATCTGTTCATTTGTAGGCTCTGAAGTAATTATTATTACACCATCTACTCCTCTTATTTTACAATGATCTAAATAAGTTATTGGATGCCCACCTATATCTTTAGAAATAAATAATAGGTCATATCCTTTTAATTCAACTTTTTTCTTAAAACTTTCAATAATCGCATTAAAAAATGGATGCTTTATACCTACGTTAAGCTTCTCATCAAATAAAATACCTATAGTCCAAGACTTTTTTGTAGTTAATATTCGTGCATGAGAATTTGGAATATATCCCATTTCAGCAGCTTTTTTTAAAATTATTTGCTTAGTCTTTTCACTTACATCAGGATAATTATTTAACGCCTTTGAAACTGTTGTAGGCGAAAAACCCGTCTCTCTAGATATATCATAAATTGTAGTCAATTTATAACACCTCTTATACTAGACTTCGAAACCCGTTTCGTATTCTACTTTTATTATAATAAAAATCACTATTTTTAGTCAATACTTGTTTTTGAAAAAATTCTGCAAATTTCGATTATAATACATATAAATAATTAGGTAAATTTAAAAAGCTGCAGCAAAGCTGCAGCCTCAGATTGTTGACAAAGTATAATTTTAAAAAGAGAATCCATCACAAAAAAAGGATTCTCTTTTTTTATGTCGAAATATAATAATATACGAAGT
>NZ_FNUK01000040.1 GCF_900108045.1 Caloramator fervidus
GCTTAAATTAATCTCAATTACATAAAAACTCCTTGGAAATTAGCAAGGGCGGGCATCTGAATAATTTGCCCACCCCAACTATTGACATAGAACCAGAAATTAACCACTATTACGGACATGTTTTGATAGATGATAGCCTGACAGAATTTGAAAAGAATATAGAGAGAATAATAGGTACTAAAAAATATGTAAATCCCAGATTATACATATATCAGATGGAAGAGAAAATTCCAGAGTCGCCAATTAAGTATATAGTTATTTCTGATTCAGAAAAAGAAGCCATAGATTTAGTAGAAAAAGATTGTTTCAGGCAGGAATTGATTGAATGGCGGGTGCAGAAAATAGGGATTGCTGCAGATAATTATTACGGACCTGCAATAATTATGAAAGGCGTTTAATTGCTGATAATAATAGATTAAAGGGAACTCAATACGGGTTCCCTATTCATTGCTCAGGGTTTGCGAATAATATTAAAATCACAGATAGTAATAGAATGGGCGTCATAATCGATGAGCCCATCTTTTTTCATCTTATTGAGTTCACGGGAAAGAGAAGTTCTTTGAATACCTAACCTTTCGGCCAATTCCTTTTTTGTCATATTAAGTTTTATTTTTTTACTTTTTTGAGTGTAATACTCATAATTTAAGAATTCAATAATAGACTCCCTTATAGATTTCATGGAGATTAACTTAATTTTGCTTGTTAAGATAGCAGTTTTATCTGATATACAGGTTAAAAACTTAACTAAGAAATCCTGGCTAGTCTGACAAAGTTGCAATACAAAATCTTTAGGGATATGTAAAATTTCAGTATCTGATTTTGCTATCACACTCATGGGATAATAAGGATACTTTGAAAACAATAGATTGCCACCTATGTTATCTCCGATTTTAAATTCTGCAACAGTTAACACATTTCCCTTTTCATCAATCTTTTGAACAAATGCCTGGCCTTTTAAAATAATATCCCAGTAATTGCATTTCTCACTTTCAAAATGGATAATGCTGCCTTTGTTGTATTTAGAGATAATATAATTATGCGTTTTAAAAAGATTAAGCAGTTCTTTAGCAGAAAATTCGTCAAATAACCCTGTTAGTTTTAAAATGTCCAGATAGTCTTTTATGTTCATAAATATCACCTTTTTTAAAATTAGTTACCGTGGTAACTGTATGTTACTGTAATTTATTATATATTATAATATAGATTTAAACATAATGAAAGGAGAGTTTTTATGCTGGAGAAAAAATATGTATACAGTCTTACAGATGACAAAATAATTGAAAGGATTGTGGATGATGAGAATATTCAACTAAATCATATGGTTCTTGTAAAAGGAACAAATCTTCCTGAACACTATTCCAATTCCAACGTCTATATGATAATTGTACGGGGAAAAATGACTTTGCAGTTAAATGAACAAGAACCACATCATTACACCAAGGGAGATATTATTAATATACCATACAAAACAAAAATGAATGTCTATAATCAAGACGAAGAAGTATTGGAATTCTTTGTGGTAAAATCACCTAATCCTAAAAACTACAGGGAGAAGGAGTGATGAAAGGTGGATATTTTTACAGCATCATTATGGGGAATAACAGGGGCTGCATTTATTGCAGCCCTTGTTAAAGATAAGCAGAAGACATTCAATTCTATAAAAATGGCAAGAGGTATGATGAAAAATATGATTGGAGAGATTGTAGGCATCTTGTTTCTTATAGGATTGATTCTGACCTTCATACCGCCTGAAGTTATAAAGAATATTTTGGGAGAATCAAATCTGTTCATTTCAACCGTTATTTCTGCCTTAGTAGGTAGTATTACATTGATTCCAGCCTTTGTAGCATTTCCTCTGGTAGGTTCTTTTGTAGATGCAGGTGCAAGTATTGTCCCTGCCGTTGCATTCTTAACTACTTTAACGATGGTTGGAATAGTGACATTCCCATTAGAAAAACAAGAATTTGGTTTGAAATTTGCTGCTATCCGTAATGCTCTTAGTTTTGTGTTTGCACTTATAATAGCACTTACGATGGGAGTGATTATGTAAAATGATTGAAATAATTAAAAAGAACAAACTACTGACAGCAGTATCTCTGGCATATGTTTTTCTATTTATGGCAATGCCCGATAAGGCTTATTTATCTGTCAAAAACAGCATGTATTATATTATAGAAATGCTTGAAATTATGCCTGTGATTTTTATACTTACATCAATTATTGAAGCATGGGTTCCTAAAGAAGTAATCATTAATGGATTTGGGGAGAAAGCAGGAATAAAGGGGATTATATTCTCATTCTTATTGGGCAGTTTTTCAGCAGGACCTATTTATGCAGCATTCCCAATCTGCAAAATGCTTTTAAAGAAAGGTGCCAGCATCGCAAATGTAGTTATTATATTAAGTGCATGGGCAGTAATAAAAGTACCCATGCTTGCCAATGAAGCAAAATTCTTAGGGCCGAATTTTATGGGGCTAAGATGGATATTGACAGTAATGTCCATACTGATAATATCATATTTAATGACTGTATTTGTAAAAAAGGAAGACATTCCTATTGGAGAAGAGAAAAGTTTAAGCAAAGCAACTGGTATTGATATTAAGGAGCAGTATTGTATTGGATGTGGACTATGTGAAAAATTAATGCCTCAGCATTTTAAGGTAATAGATAAGAAAGCAAAATGGAAAGAGTCTACACTTAATGATACACAAATAAATGAATTGAAAGCGATAATTGATAAATGTCCTGTTAAGGCCATAGATTTTAGATGATATTTTTGCCGTATACTTATCTATTTCTGATGTGCTCGAAATATCGTTAGTTAATCCTTTTTCTTTCCTTATTTCTCCTCGGTTGCAGATTGCTTTAATTTTTTCTGTCGTAATATCTATGGGATTGATTTTTTTTAGAACTTCTATAGCTTGCAATATTTCCTCTAAATTTTTTTCATAAATTAATTGAATTAACTCTATAAATTCCCTTTCTCTTTTGATATAATAATCTTGGTAGATTTTTTGTAATCTGGGGTCGATTTGCTTCATTGCTAAACTTGAAGCTAATGCTCCAGGTTTCTTTTTTAGTGTCTTCAAATAATGTTCCAATTTGATTGTCCATTCGTTAAGTCCATGCTTCTTTTCATGTTCACAAATCTTTTCGTTTTCATAAAAACAAAGTATTCTATTTAAATAAACCTTTACAAATATTTTCTTTCCTACTAAATTATCAGGGACTGAATAATGACAACTGTCTATTAAAATTGTGGAGTATTTATCAACTCTTGGTTCTTCTATTCTCGCTGAATCAAATATTGGCGGATTTTGAAGCAAACCTTCGCGTTCCATCTCAAGTAGTTCAATCGCTGATTTGTTATCCCTTGTTGTTTGTAGAATTTTATTTAATCTCAAACACACTTCTTCCAAATATTTGTTTGCCTCTTCAACTGATTCGAAATTATCTTTATTTGAAAATGCTTTCCTTCTTATGTATTCAACGCTTTTTTCAACATGACCTTTTTCATTTCCTCTGCGAACATTACAAAATCTAAATTTAAATCCATAATATATTGATAACTTTAATAATCCTTCTGTGGGTTCTTTCTCGTTAAGGCCTACAAATTTCTTAACAGCGACTTTCATGTTATCGTATACCATGGTTTTAAAAACTCCACCTACATGTTCAAAAAACTTGGCGTGTGATTCTTGAAAGCATTGTGTGTTCTGCTTTGGCATGATAACTGCGTATCTATAGTTGCTTTTAGCAGTTGTAAATACAGCCAACTGCAAGTATTTCAATTCTTCAGCAATAAATAGCCTAACATCCCCCCAGTCAAATTCACAGACATCACCTTGACTATACTCAGCTTTAATAAAAGCTTCTTTAGCTTTATCATTTATAGCATTTATTGCAGAACATACACTTGTATATCCAATATCAAATCCTTCTTCTATTAATGCTTCATATATGTCAATTTTCTTTTTCAATTGCTTTCCTTGCCCAATAGCTTTCTTGTTTTCATTTTCTTGAAGGTAAAATTTAATTCTTGCAATTATTTCATCATTTAGTTTTTTCGGTTCTATAATAAATGTTGGGGTGGTAAATAAACCTCAACATTTTTTCTTTAAATACAAAAAAGCACTTTATTCAGATGCCAGCTTTGCTAAA
>NZ_FNUK01000037.1 GCF_900108045.1 Caloramator fervidus
TATGCGGTATTAGCAGGCCTTTCGACCTGTTATCCCCCTCCTTGGGGTAGGTTACCCACGTGTTACTCACCCGTCCGCCGCTAAGAGGCTCGGAGTAAACCCCCTCGCCTCTCCGCTCGACTTGCATGTGTTAGGCACGCCGCCAGCGTTCGTCCTGAGCCAGGATCAAACTCTTATGTTTAAATCCTAACTCCTATTTATATGCTGGTCGCTTCGCCACTGTTCAGTTTTCAAAGGTCAAACAGCATTACTTATATTATCATGCTACTCTTACTTTGTCAATACCTTTTTTTCGTCGCCTCGCAACGACAGTGTATATATTAGCATGCAATATTATATCGAACATAAATAAAATCTGACATAAATCCAATTTACATTTATTTTTCTCGTTATTTCTATTTATATCTTCTATTTTCATATATAGATACACTCGGTAATGTTGACGAAATATTGGCATTTTTCTTTTTTAATGCATACCGTAATTTCAGGAATATAATAAAGATATCCTAACATAAGTATTTTGTATAAAGTTTTCTAGTATCTATTATTTTATCTAAAAAATTCATCCTGAATACCTTTTTAGCCTCTGGCATGAGATTATAAATTATAGAGGAAAAAATAATCATAGCCCACTCTTAAAGCAAAGAAAAAATAAACCAAATTCACAAAACAATTACTGATGATAGTGTATATTATATTTCTAGTAAAAAGCCTGCAAAGGAATGATCCTCTGCAGGCTTTATTCAAAAGTTCCATAGGTTAAAATTGTCTTGTCCTTCATCATTATTCTACCCTTTGCAATTACAGTATCAATATTATATTCTTCATCAATTAGAACCATATCTGCATCATAACCTTCCTTTATATATCCTTTACTGCTAAGCTTTAAAATCTTTGCAGGGTTTGCCGTAATTGCCTTTATAGCCTTTTCTAAAGGCACCCCATCAAAGACTGCATCCCTAACCTCTTTAAATAAAGTTGTTACTCTTCCAACTTGTAGCCCCACAAGCTCTCTCTTTTCATTGAATTTAGGCAAGCTCCCCTGACCATCGGAAGTTAATGTTACATTATCCTCCAAATCATCTTCTATGCATTTTTTTAGAGCCTTACTTGCTTTTATTTCGCCTTCTTCATAAAATACTGGATCAGAGCTTGTTGTAAAATCTATAAATCCACCCATCTTTGCAAATTCAATTCCTTGTCTAAAAAGATAAGGATTCCTATTTACATGGGTAGGATAAAACTGAGTTATAGGGATTTCAGTGGTGTCTACTATTTCCATAAGCATATCAAGACCTTTTTCACCATCACCCATGTGGATATTAACAACACCAGCCTTTCCAGATAATATCCCCGAAACCCTTGCGTCGGCAGCTAATCTTTTTATTTCTTCAATTGTTGGCTGTGAAGATCTATGATCAGACAGTGCAATTTCTCCAACACCAATGACTTTATCTATAAGAATTAAATCCTTCATTATGCTACCTGTAAAAGTTACAGGCGGCACCCTATACGAACCGGTATAAATAAATGTTGTTATTCCTTCTTCCTCTAAAGCCTTTGCCTTTGCATAAAGGTTTTCAAGGCTTCTTGTTATCCCATCTGTCCCTAAAGTTCCTACAATAGTTGTAATCCCACCCTTTATAATATCCGATAAAACTATTTCAGGGGTCCTTGTTTTAAAACCTCCTTCCCCTCCACCACCTGTTATATGAACATGGCTATCTATAAAACCTGGTAGAAGCCTTTTACCTTTTCCATCTATAATTTCAACTTCAACTCCCAAAATATCAACCTCATCATCTATTTTCCCTATCTTATCTCCCACTATTAGAACATCCTTTATTCCTAAACTTTTAGGCGAATAAACTTCAATTCCTTTTATAAGTTTTAACAAGATGCTCACCTCTTTTGATGTAAAAATTAAGGGTCATAGGCCCCTTAAATTAATTAAATCCTATAAAATGTGCCACAAGGACGAATATAGAGCCCAATGCAAATAAGAATAGCTGCATCTTTATTTGCCATTTTGCCCATCTTCCCCAATCTACTCTTGCAACTCCTAAAACTCCCATAAGACAAGCTGATGTTGGGACTATAATGTTTGTCAAGCCATCTCCAAGCTGGAAAGCTAAAACAGCAACCTGTCTTGTTACCCCAACAAGGTCTGAAAGTGGCGCCATAATAGGCATTGTAATAGATGCCTGGCCTGAACCTGAAACTACAAAGAAATTAAATATCGATTGGAAAAGATACATAAACCAAGCTGCAAAGGCTCCTCCAAATTTTCCAACAACACTTGAAAGTCCATTCAATATGGTATTTAAAACAGTAGGAGTTCCTGGGTCTGTTCCTCCAAGTATTATTAATATTCCCTGAGCCATACCAACAACCAAAGCTGCGCCGACAAGATCTGCTGCTCCTCTTTGAAAGGAATCTGCAATATCATTAACTGTCATATTGTTTAGTTTAAATATTACGCCTATAATGCCAGCAACTAATCCCATTGCAAAGAATTGTGATGCAATTTCTGGAATATAGTATCCCTTCTTAGTAACTCCCCATACAACCCAGATAATTCCCAATAAAACTGTTAAAAGAACAAGCTTGTGACCAATATTAAATTCCACATCTTTAACATCCGTTCTCATATTCTTTTTAAAATAATCAGTTGCATCAGGTGCAATTGAAGCCTCAGGATTTTTCTTAACCTCTCTTGCATATCTTAACGTATAGAATAGGCCTGCAGCTGTAAATACTACCCACATAAATATTCTAAAGGGTGCACCTGAAAAAACAGGAATACCAGAAATCCCTTGTGCAACTGCAAGGCTAAATGGATTCATCCAAGAAGTTGCAAATCCTATTTGGCTTGCAACATAGGTTATGAGAACACCAACTATAGCATCATATCCCATTGCAACAACTAGAGGAATAATAATCATAGCAAAGGGTATAGTTTCTTCTCCCATTCCAAATACTGCACCACCCAAAGAGAAGAGGACAAACAAAACAGGCAAGATAAGAACCTCTTTACCTTTGGTTATACTTATCATTTTCATTATACCCGCATCAACTGCTCCAGTCCTTAAAATTATTCCAAAGGCACCTCCAATTACAAGTATAAAGGCAATAATTCCTACCGCAGCTCCCCACTTATCTCCTCTTACCATTCCTTCAAAAACATAGTTAAGCACTCCGTAACCACCAAAATCCTCAGTTCCCCATAATCTTGCAGGTTTTTTTACAACTTCTCCCTGCTCGTTCTTTTCATATTGGAAGGATCCTGCTTTAACAACTGTTTTTGTTTTTTCCTTGCCATTAACCATGTATTTTACTTCCGTTTTTTCAAACTTACCAACAGGAAGCAAAATAGTTAAAAACCAAGCAAACAAAACAACGAAGAAAATAATAACATAGGTATGTGGAACCTTAACCGTCTTGTTCTCAACTGTCTTAACTTCGTTTTGAATCGGTGTGTTTGTGTTAAACATAATACCCCCCTATTTTTTCTTTTACCCAATATTAATAGCAAATTTCATGCCAAACTTTATAATTAGAAAAAATCCAAATTAACGCTACTTTTAATGTTTAATCCATTAAAAAGAAATTATATGGGGTTTAATTTGGGTTATTATGGGATATATTGATTTGTATTACCTTATAAGCAAAGTTCCTCCTCTACCCTTTCTTATTTTTAAATAACCCATTTCTTCCAATTCCTTTAATCTACTTCTTATCATCTGTTCAGTAAAATTAATTCCCCTATCATCGCATATTTTCTTTATTTTTCTCCTGCTGGCATTTTCACCTTTATTGTTTAGTTCCTCTATTATATTCAATATTATTTTTAAATCCTTCCTTAAATTATTACCGGTAAAAATCATATCTAAAGGTAAGTCCTTCTCACAAATTTCTTTACCATCACAAACAGCCACCATATATTCAACAATATTTTTAAGCTCTCTAACATTCCCCGGCCAATTATAACTAGTTAACCAATTTAAGACATCATCTTTAATCTTTAGTGTTAATCCTTTATTAGCTATAAAATGGTTTAAAAGCTCTTTTATATCCTCCCTTCTTTGCCTTAGAGGTGGGAGCTTTATATACATAACCTTTAATCTATAATAAAGATCCTCCCTAAACTCGCCCCTTTCAACAAGTTCTCTTAAGTTTTTATTAGTTGCAGCTATAATTCTTACATCTATAGGGATTATCTTATCCCCACCTATTCTCATTATTTCCTTTTCCTGCAAAACCCTTAACAGTTTTGTCTGAAGCTTTAAAGAAGCATCTCCTATTTCATCTAAAAATATAGTCCCCCCATTAGCCTGTTCAAAAAGCCCCTTTTTTCCGCCCTTCAAGGCCCCTGTAAAGGCACCCTCTTCATAGCCAAAAAGTTCACTTTCAGCAAGGCTTTCCGGTAGAGAGGAAAAATTTATGGCAACAAAGGGATTATTCCTTCTTTCCGATTCATTATGAATTGCTGAGGCAAATAGTTCCTTTCCTGTTCCACTTTCTCCTTCAATAAGGACAGTTAAATCTGTTTTTGATATTTTCCTTGCTACTTCTTTTGTAAACTTTAAAGCTTCACTTTCTCCAATAATATCATCAAAAGTATATTTGGCATAATATCCCTTCTTATATAGCTCTCTTTTTCTTTGCTTTTCCAATTCTTCAATGTCCTTCGTGCTCTTAAAGGTAGCTATAAACGTATTTTCATTTTCTAGCCAAAATTTTGTTACTATCACTTTTTCTCCCTTAATTTCAAATATGTCGGATGAGTCGCTTTCTTTTCCTATTAGATAATCCACCAATTTATAATTTGAAAATATTTCCTTGACGTTACCTCCAAGTATCTTGCCACTTTTACCTAGCAAAAATTTTAAATTTTCATTTATAAATAATATTTTACCCTTCCCATCAAATGCAAGTATTCCTTCCTTCATGCCATCAAGCACCATTTTTATGTGCTCAAAGGCCTTTGTTCTTTCCATAGAAATCTGTGCAATATTTTTAGCCAAGTTTATAATTTTATCAAAATACATTAATGTTATCTTTTCCCATTTATTATCATAAAGGTTTAGTTCTTTGAGTATTTCTGCAATAGTAACTATATCTATTAGCCTAGGTCCTATGTCTATGATATTTTTTACTTCCTTTGGAACTATTTCAACCTCTCCGGGAGTTATAGCATAATTAACCCTTTCACTTAACATACACCCTGGAAAAAAAGGGATATACTCAACATGGTTTAATCCTAATTTTTTTAACCAATCTATACATTCAAAGGTGGTTTCGGGACAGTCGTTAACTAGTAAAACCTTTTCTCCCTTTGGAATAAATAATAGTCTTTCAATAACTGTATAGTTTAAAATTCTTTTAGCTATTATTATTTTGCATTCCCCATCTATGTAATTTTTAGCATCTTCATATATAAGGTTTGTTGAAATAACTATAAGATCAGCCTTTATTTTTTTATTTATTCCTTCATCTATGGCATAAGATTCAATTTGTGCAAAATCACCAATATACCCCATAAGCTGCCCATGTAAAGTTTTTCTTGTATGCTCAGTTCCAGCAATTAATGCAACCTTTTTCATCCCAATTCCCCCCAATATTATTTAATTTCATTATATCCTAAGTTTAAATCAGCAAAAATAATTGCTAAATATGAATATTTAAACGAGGAATCTAAAAAAGAACTTAATATTATGCTTATCTACAACGATGAATTAAAGTAGGCTCACTTTTTAAAAGATTGCAGATAATTTCGTTAAACTGCTCGCCAACATTTTTCTTAACATAATCTTAATCTCACAAAAATACCCTGAAAATTAGCAAGGGCGGGCATCTAAATAATTTGCCCGCCCCAAATATTGATATAAAGCCAGTAAAAAAGCCCTAGAGGATAACCTCTAGGGCTTTTGGTGAGCCACCGGGGAATCGAACCCCGGACACCAAGATTAAAAGTCTTGTGCTCTGCCAACTGAGCTAGTGGCTCACAAAACACATTTTGTATAATAGCATATTTCATTGATTTTGTCAACAAAAATTAATCAATAAATTCTTTTAATTTTTTTATGTCTATTATTTTTATCTTATCTCTTTCAAAGTCTATAGCTCCACATTCCTTTAATTTTGATAAAGCCCTTATAAAGGTTTCTCTTGTAACCCCAACCATATTAGCCATATCTTGACGGGATAACTGTGTATCGATCTCAATCCCATTATAAACGTTTATATGTTCCTTCAATAAAATATCTAACAAAAGCATAGCAACCTTCCCATAGGCATCCCTTAAAGCTAAATTTTCTATCTTTTTTGAAACCATTTGAAGTCTTTTTCCCATTGCTTTAATAATTTCTATGGCAATCTTAGGATTTTCCTCTAAAAGCTCTTCAAAATCTTCTCTTTTTATAAACAAAACATCCGTATCTTCATAGGCTTGAGCGCTTGCCGGATATCTATTAAGCCCAAATAAACATGATTCTGCAAAAATTTCTCCCTCTGATAATATGCTAATTATATGTTCTTTTCCATCATGACCTACTTTATATATCTTTACTCTTCCCTTTTTAACAAAGTATACCGCTTCAGCTGTATCTCCCTCAAAAAATATTAAACTTCCCTTTTTATAATTTCTTTGACAAACCAAACAAGCAATCTTTTCTAAATAATCCTCATCAAGATTAGAAAAAATAGAAATCCTTCTTAAAAAGGCATGTCTCATCTAATTACCCCCTTAAGTTTAAAACTATTTCTTTAAATTTTCTACCCCTCTCTTCAAAGTTTTTAAACATATCAAAACTTGCACATGCTGGAGATAAAATTACTATATCCCCTGTTTCTGCCCTTTTATATGCCTTTTTTACAGCATCCTCAAGGTCAACTGCTTCAATTATTTCAATTTCCTTTCCTGTTTTGGAGCAAACCTCTAAAAAAGCCCTTTTGATTTTTTCTTTTGTCATTCCTAATAAAACTAATGTCTTTATTCTATCTATTCCTTCTTGTGCTAAAGGTTCAAAAGGTATATTTTTATCGTATCCTCCTGCTATTAAAATAACCTTTTTATCAAAACACTTTAACCCAGCTATGGTTCTTGTAGGACTTGATGCTATTGAATCATTATAAAATCTTATGCCATTTATCTCTTTTACAAATTCTATTCTATGTTCAACACCAGAAAAATTTAAAGCAACATATCTCATATTTTCAACAGAAACAAAACCGTAAACAGCAGAAAATGCCGCTAATAAATTTTCTACATTATGCATTCCTAAAATCTTAACTTCATCTTTTTTGCAAACTAACTGGTTATTTACATATAATTTTCCATCTTTATAATAACTAAATGCCTCCTCCTTCATGCTAAAAAACCTTAAAATACCCTTTACTTTATCTTTCATGTTAAAGGTAATATTGTTATCTTTATTAAGAATTGTTATTCCGTCTTTGTTTTGATGCAAAAATATATTTTCCTTTGCCCTTACATATTCCTCCATATCTTTATGATAATCTAAATGATTTGGACTTAAATTGGTTATAACCGAAACCATAGGTGAAACATCAAAGTCCATAAGTTGAAAACTTGAAAGCTCTAAAACCACATAATCCTCTTCTTTTATCTCTTCAATTTTATCAAAAATGGGTATACCTATGTTGCCTCCAATATAAACGTTATATCCCTGTTTTTTTAGCATTTCATATATAAGAGTTGTTGTAGTAGTTTTCCCATCACTTCCAGTAACTCCAAAAATTTTTCCTTTACAATACTTTACAAATTCCCTTATCTCTGATGTTATATATGCTCCCTTTTCCTTTGCTTTTATAAGATATTTATTTGTAGGAAGAAGAGATGGAGTTCTAAATATAACTTCAAAGTCCTCTAATTTTTCTAAATAATCACTACCTAAGATAAAATTTACACCTAAGGCTTCAAGTTCTTCTTTATTTTCTATATTTTCTTTCTTATCAAAAGCTGTAACCTTTGCACCATATTCTACAAGCTTTTTTATCAATGGCCTATTGCTAATTCCAATCCCAACAACAGCAACTTTTTTTCCTTTTATAAATTCTTTAAACTGGCTAAAACTTTTCAATTAATAACCCTCGCTTTCTAATATTTTTTTTAGATTTTTTAAATCATCTAAATATATATCATATAAACTTCTATTGTAAATTATGCTAGCTGGATGGTATAAAGGAAATATGTATTTTCCCTGGTGTTTTAATAATTTACCATGATATTCTCCTATCGTTGCCTTTTCAGATACAAGAGCTTTTAAAGGAACATTACCCAAAGTTACTATAATACTAGGATTTATATACTCAATTTCCTTAAAAAGAAAATCTTTTGAAATTTCAATTTCTTTTTTATTAGGAGCTCTATTAGAAAACCTTCCTGTTTTCTTATTTAATCTTGTAGGTCTAAACTTTACTACATTAGTAATATAAATATCTTCCCTTTTTAGATTTAAAATATTTAAAAACTCATCCAAATTCTTCCCTGCCTGACCAACAAAAGGTTTTCCTAGTTCTTCTTCAAATCTCCCTGGTGCTTCACCTATTAGCATTATTTTAGCATTTTTCGATCCTTCACCAAAAACTATATTCTTTTCTATACCTAAATTTTCCTTCAAAATCCTTTTATATTCTTCTTTTAAAACTTCAAAATTCATATTCTCTCCTCCAAAACAAATTTTATATTAAAATAAAATAGGTGGCAATGCCACCTATTGAATTTCAGGAAGATTATCAAGATTATTTTCATCTTTGCCATCTGGTAAACTTCTTAAATATTTTTCACCTTTTTTAGATGTTCCAACTCTAACTCCTTCAATTTGACCTTCACTTGCAAGTCTTATTCCTTCCTCTTTTGAAATTATTTGTCCGTTATCAAGTCTATATGCGATTATTTCGCCCTTTTTATCATGCTTAACCCCTGTAATCCTATACATACTTATCCCTCCTTGAGAATATTATCCCAAGGAGTAAACATTTTATTCATATAATTTCTTAAGTTCATCTCTAATTTTTTTAAAATCTTCCCATGCATCTTTTTTCTTTAATGGGTCTCTTAGAAGAGCTGATGGATGATATGTAGGCATAATTAAAAAATCTCCCTTTTTTATCCATATACCCCTATCTTTGGTTATTTTTATATCTTTATCTATAATATATTTGGAAGCTGTAGCTCCAAGACATACTATAATCTTAGGACGTATTAGAGCTACTTGTTTTCTTAAATAAGGAAGACATGCATAAGCTTCATCATCAAACGGAACTCTGTTATTTGGAGGTCTACATTTTACTATGTTGGCTATGTAAACCTCTTCTCTTTTTAAACCTATAGCTTCTATCATTTTTGTAAGCAGTTGACCTGCCTTCCCAACAAAAGGCCTTCCTGTTTTATCTTCTTCCTCTCCTGGACCTTCGCCTATAAACATTACCTTGGTAAAAGGATTACCTTCCCCAAAAACTACATTTTTTCTTTTTAAATGTAATCTACACTTTTTACAGTTTAAAACTATTTTGCTAAGTTCATAAAGCTTTTCTTGCATAAATATCACCACAGACAAAAAATTAAATAAAAATGCCTGCCACCTAAGATTAACTTAAGTGACAAGCATTTTCTCAAAAATATCAATGGTGGAGATGAGGAGATTCGAACTCCTGACCCCCTGCTTGCAAGGCAGGTGCTCTCCCAACTGAGCTACACCCCCACATGGTGGGCCTTCAGGGACTCGAACCCCGGACCGACCGGTTATGAGCCGGTTGCTCTAGCCAACTGAGCTAAAGGCCCTTCTTACCCGGCAGTCACCTACTCTCCCAGGCCGTCTCCAGCCTAGTACCATCGGCGAAGGTAGGCTTAACCTTCGTGTTCGGAATGGGAACGGGTGTTTCCCTACCTCCATCACCACCGGATATACACAACTGCACAAGTAGATCAAGTCCTCGACCTATTAGTACCAGTCAGCTAAACGCCTTACGACGCTTACACCTCTGGCCTATCTACCTGGTAGTCTTCCAGGGGTCTTACCGCTCTCGCGTGGGAAATCTCATCTCGGGGTGGGCTTCGCGCTTAGATGCCTTCAGCGCTTATCCCGTCCGAACATGGCTACCCAGCTGTGCCCTTGGCAAGACAACTGGTGCACCAGAG
>NZ_FNUK01000036.1 GCF_900108045.1 Caloramator fervidus
GGTTGAATAGCTAACCATATCAAAAATGCGTTTAACAGTATGTGAAGAAACATTAGCTTTAGAAGCAACAGATGACATACTACTAATACAAGAAAGTTCACTAATTATGTAAGCAACAAGCCTATTAGTAATTCTATGATATTTAGGGAGGAAATCTAAATTTTCAAAGAAACGCTTGCCGCAATTTTTACAAACATATCTACGTTTTTTAAGGATAATGAAAGTTTTCTTGTTCTGAATAGGAACGTCTTTAATTTTTTGGGTTCTGTAGTCATGGACTTTAGAAGTAGTAGAGCCACAAGAAGGGCAAACATGAGATTTTTTTTAGTTTCAACATGAAATTCAACGAAATCATCACCATTTACAATATTTTTTACGAAAACATCTTTTAAATTAAGCAAATTATTGATAAAATTATTCCTAAGCACTTTATCAGATGCCTCCTTTCAAAATATTTTGTGGGTTAATTATATTTTAGCAAAGCTGGCATCTGAATAAAGTGCTTTTTTGTATTTAAAGAAAAAATGTTGAGGCTATTTACCACCCCAATATTTATTATAGAACCATATATTTTGATAGAAAGTAATTAGTTATGGGTAAGACTATTTATTGTAACATATATTGGTTTAAATGTTTTAAAAATACTTGAATTAGCAAATAACATATGTTATAACAATAACTGATGTTACAATATGGCAGATGCTCATTATCATACTAGTCCTTAAAATGGAGGCAATAAGGAGGAATGATAAAGCTGTTAAACTATGAGGAAATAGACAAAAATAAAATACAAGGAAGTTATATCTTGATAGATGTTAGAAGTGAAGGAGAATACAGACAAGCACATATTCCAAACTCTATAAATATCCCTTTGTTTAATGATGAGGAAAGGAAAATAATTGGAACCGTTTATGTTAATGAAAGCATTGAAAAGGCAAAATATCTTGGAATAGAAGCAGCATCTAAAAGGCTTCCGATGATTTTTAAAGAAGTTTCTGAATTAGATAAGAAATATAATCAATTAATATTTTATTGTTCAAGAGGAGGTATGAGAAGCAGTAGCATAGTAGCCCTCTTATCTTCTCTTGGTATAAATGCAATAAAACTTTCAGGCGGATATAAAGGGTATAGAAAATATATAAATAAGGTTTTACCACAAACTATAAAAGATATTAAATTTGTTGTACTATATGGTAATACAGGTGTAGGAAAAACAAAAATATTAAAGGAGCTTGAAAAAAGGGGCTATGATGTTTTAGACCTTGAAGGATGTGCAAATCATCGCGGTTCCTTCTTAGGAGGTATTGGACTTGGTGAACAAAATTCTCAAAAGATGTTTGAGTCATATATTTATGAATCCATAAGAAAGAGAAAAACAAATACAATAGTTGTTGAAGGTGAGAGTAAAAGAATAGGTAGAGTGATAATACCTGACTATATTTTTTCTGCTATGGAAAATGGAATAAAAATAAAGATTGATGCAGATATTGAAACAAGGGTTAAAAATATAATGGAAGAGTATGTAACAGAAAATGATGATGAGTTAATAGGAGCCTTGAATTTGCTTAGAAAATATATATCTGAAAAAAATATAGAAAAATATATAAACGAGATAAAAAATAAAAATTATGCTGCTGTTATTGAAGAGCTTATGACAAAGTATTATGATCCATTATACAACTTCAAAGACAAAGATTTTGATTTTTCGATAAGTGCAAATAATATAAATGATGCAGTAGATGAGATATCTATATTATTAACTAAAGTTTAAGTTTATTATTTGTTAGTATCAATTATTTAATTATTGATAAAGATAATGATATTTACATTGCATGTTTTTTCAAAGGAGGAATAGAATATGGATTGGAAATTTGAAGACGGACGTATATACAGCGTGGATGAAAAAGGGGAATTAATGGCAGAGACAACTTATGTTGTAAAAGAAAATGGAGAGGTTGATATTGACCACACATATGTTAATCCAGTTTTAAGAGGTCAAGGTGTAGCTTCAAAAATGATGGAGGTTGTTGTAGAGTTCTTAAGAGAAAAAGGGGTAAAGGTAACAGCAAGTTGTTCTTATGCACACAATTGGCTTAAGAAGAACAAAGAAAAATATTCAGATATAATATCAAAGGAGTTTGAAAATGAAGCTATTGCCTGCAAAATAGATGGAAAACATTAATACTCTTTGTCAATAGTTGGAGCGGGCATTCGAATAGAATGCTCGGCTTTTTTAATTTTAGCTAAGGATATTTGTCAATATTAATCGATAAAGGTTGAAAGATAGCTAATAACATGATAAAATTTTGTAAAAAATAAAAAAGCGAGTGAGTAAAATGTCAGTGAAAATTTTAACCGATAGCACTAGTTATTTAAGTAAAGAAATATGCAAACAACTTGATATTAGGAAGGTTTCATTAAGTGTATCCTGGGATGATATAAGCATTAAGGAAGTTGATATTAATAATGAAGATTTCTACCGCATGATGAAAGAGAAGGGTATACCTAAATCTTCTCAGCCTTCAATTGGCGAGATGTTAGAGGAAATGAAAAAGGTTGTGGCTAATGGAGACAGCCTTGTTTGTGTTTTTATTTCTTCACAGATGAGTGGAACATACTCATCGGCACTTATGGTAAAAGAAATGGTGCTTGAAGAGTTTAAGGATGCTAAAATAGAAATTATTGATTCTAAATCTAATTGTATGCAATTAGGTTTTGCAGTTCTTGCAGGTGCAAGGGCAGCTAAAGAAGGTAAGACATTAAGTGAAGTTGTTGAAATTGTTAAGCAAAACTTAAAAAGAAGTAGATTTTTATTTATTCCTGATAATCTTGAATACTTGAAAAAAGGTGGAAGAATAGGCGGTGCTAAAGCGCTTATTGGAAATATTTTAAAGATTATACCTATATTGACAGTTGAGGATGGGAAAACTACAGTTTTATCCAAGGTCAGAACAAAGAAAAATGCAATATCAGCTATGATTGATAAGGTGGTTAAAGATAGTTATATTTATGGTCTTAAAGAAGTTGTTATTCATCATATTAATTGCTATACAGAAGCATTAGACCTTTCAAAATTGATAGAAGAAAAGCTTGGAGTTAAAGCTGATATTGTAGATATTGGGCCTGTAATTGGACTTCATGTAGGACCAGGTGCAATAGGGCTTGTTTATTCTACATATAAGGATATGGGATGATTAATTATATGCATAGTTTGGGCGGGCAATTTATTCAATGTCCGCCCTGGTTAATTTTAAGACGAATAGGAGGTGTATCATGAAGAGATATCTCCCATATTTAGCTGGAGTTACAATGTCTTTAATTTTTGGATTTTCATTTTTGTTTAGTAAGGCTGCCCTTGAAACTCTTTCAACGTTTGAGCTTTTATTTTTAAGATTTACAACAGCAACGGTTACCATGTCTCTTTTAATATTATTTGGGGTCGTTAATGTAAATTTAAAGGGTAAAAATTTAAAGCCACTTATATTAGTAGCTTTTTGGCAACCAATTATTTATTTTATTATGGAAACAAAGGGGCTACAATACACAACATCTTCAGAGGCTGGCGTTATGATGGCTTTTATTCCAGTGCTTGTTGCAATACTTGCAGCGTTTTTATTACAGGAAAATCCCTCTAAACTTCAATGGGTATTTATTATAATATCAGTTATTGGTGTCATTATAATTGTATTAGGTGGTGGAAATTTAGAGACAAAAGGTCAGTTAAAGGGAATAGTATTTTTATTATCTGCCGTATTTAGTGCAGCAATGTTTAATATATATTCAAGAAAAGCATCACAAAACTTTACGCCATATGAAACAACTTACTTTATGATGATACTTGGAATGATTGTTTTTGGTTTATTATATCTAATTCAAGGTATTGTAATGGGAGATATAAATATTTTAGCAAAAATAAATACTAAAGTTTTAATATCTATATTTTATTTAGGTGTATTATCTTCGGTTTTTGCTTTTTTGCTTGTAAATTACAGCTTATCTAAACTTCCTGCATCACAATCATCAGTTTTTGCTAATTTAACTACTGTTGTTTCAGTAATAGCTGGAATAACAATAAGACATGAAAGTTTTGAATTGTATAAATTATTTGGTGCTATAATGATAATAATTGGTGTTTGGGGAACAAATTATTTTGGAATACTTAAAAACAAAAATTTGGGCGGGTAATTTAAATCCACGCCCTTCTAATTTTTTATTGTTCTATTGTTTCACCAGATTGAGAATTTGTTTCCGTATTAGTTTGCATATTATCTTGATTTGATTGAGAATTTTGTTGATTATCCTGAGTAGGATTTGGTTGATTATTTGGTGATGGGTTATTTGTTGTGTTATCTTGATTTGATTGCTCAGTTTGTTGTGTAGTGTTTGATTCAGTATTTGGTTTTGTTTGTTTAGAAGATTTATTATTTAATGTTGATTTGATAAAATGCATTAAACTTCCTTGAATTTTTTTGAGTATACTTTTATTTAATTCTTCACTATTTACTAGTATTTTGGAGCCTGCAATAATTTCAATGGTATTACCATTTTTAGTAATAAGCAGTGTTTGGCTAGCTTTGTCCCATTTAACTTCAGCTTTTAACCCTCTAGAAATTGCAGTTATTGGTATAACTGTTTTTCCAAACTTAATTACTGGTGGAACTTTGTCTTTAAATTTTTTTGTAGTTTTTTCTGTTTTAATTTGTCTATTTTCTTTAGATTCTACTTGTTTTTGGTTTAATAAAGTTTGATTTTTATTTGATGCTGATGCTTTTAATGGTTTTGCATATGTAGGTAAATTAATGGATGTTGTAATAAAAGCACCTAACACAATTGTTAGTAATGCTTTTTTCATTTTATCCCTCCTTAAAATTTTTTTCATATTATATTATACAATTTTTTTAAGTGGTAGTCACCTAACATTTTATTTAAGTTTTGTAAAATTTTTCACGTATTATTCTAAATAATTGAAAAATTTAGAAAATAACTTTATAATATAAAGTAAGTTTTATTTAAAATTTATTAAAGTGGGGGGGTACAAATGAATTTTAATGAATTAACAGCTCAAATCAGTAGTTTATTATGGAGTAAAGCATTTATTTTTCTTTGTTTAGCTACGGGGTTTTATTTTTCAATAATTTTAAGATTTCCTCAGATTAGACTTTTTAAAGATATGATAAAAAATCTTATAGGTGAAAAGAATTCTGAAAAAGGGGTTTCGTCTTTTCAAGGTTTTGCAATGGCGTTAGGTGGGCGTGTTGGTATTGGTAATATAGCAGGAGTTGCAACAGCAATTTATTATGGAGGTCCCGGTGCAATATTTTGGATGTGGTTGATTGCTTTTATAAGTGCAAGTTCTGCTTTTATAGAATCAGCTTTGGCTCAAGCTTGGAAAGAAGAAATAGGTGGTGAATATAGAGGAGGTCCTGCATATTACATAGAAAAAGGTTTAAAAAATAGAGCTTTTGCTATAATATTTGCATTAGCTGTAACGATAGCGTGTGGGTTTACAGGACCGGGAATACAAGCCTTTAATATAGCAGATTCTTTTAAAAATGCTTTTGGAATCCAGCCAATTATTACGGGTGCTTTTGTAGCTTTGTTATTTGCATTTGTTATTTTTGGTGGAATTAAAAGAATTGCTAGGTTTGCAGAATTTGCAGTTCCTTTTATGGCAATAGGTTACATATTAGTTAGTATAATTATATTAATTGTTAATATTAAAAAAGTGCCAGCTATGTTTAGTTTAATATTTAGTTCTGCTTTTAATTTGAATGCAACCTTTGGAGCTATCTTTGGACATGCGATTATGTGGGGAGTAAAAAGAGCTTTATATTCAAATGAAGCTGGACAAGGAACAGGTGCACAGGCTGCAGCGACTGCTGAAGTATCACATCCAGCAAAGCAGGGGCTTGTTCAGGCTTTTTCTGTATATGTAGATACGTTATTTGTTTGTACTGCTACTGCTCTTATGATATTGTCTACAAGTAAATATAATGTTGTTAATCCTAAAGGTGGATTTTTAGTAGAAAATCTGCCAGGAGTTGGAGTAGGGGTAGGATTCACTCAAGAAGCAATAAATACTTTATTGCCCGGTTATGGAAGTAAGTTTGTTGCTATAGCTTTATTTTTCTTTGCTTTTACTACATTATTGTCCTTTGCTGTTTATACAGAGTCGAACATTGCATATATATTTAAACATAATGAAAATTATAAAACTATTGCAAAGATAGTAAAAGTTATATTAGTAGTAATGACATTCTTTGGGAGCATACGTTCTTCAGAAACGGCATGGAATCTTGCTGATATAGGTGTAGGGTTAATGGCATGGCTAAATTTGATAGCTATATTATTGTTAACCAAACCAGGTGTAGCACTTTTAAAGGACTATGAAGAGCAAAAAAAGTTGGGACTTGATCCTGTTTTTATTTCTGAAAGATGTGGTATCAATGATGCTGATATCTGGAAGGATATTGTTAAAAAGTATTATTCAGATCAAGCAAAGCAGTTAAATAATATTATTAAAAAAGAGAATATAAATAGTATAAAAATGGATACATAAAAAGTTTGTTTAAAAGCACTTTGTCAGAACCATAATTTGGTATCTGATAAAGTGCTTTTATATAGGTAATTTAAATTAAAAATATATTCTTTATAGATAATATAAATTTGAATTATTTTCAAAAAATCTTAAAATAATAATTATTAAAAAATTTTTAAAAATAAAGGCTGGTGAATAAATATATGCTTATTGATTTACATATTCACGAAAGAAAATATTCAAGAGATAGCAACATTTTTATTGATATAAATAAACTAAAATATATTTTAGGATTTATTATATGAACGTATGCCTTTATAATGTTACTTTTATACTTTGCTATTTTTGTTCCATGTTTTACAAATTATTCCATCAAACATATAACTTTTACCTTAAGTTACTTTAAGTCATTTAATTATAGGATTGTTAAGTCTTTTGTAAGAAGTATAATTTATTCTACTATTGCTGCAATAGCTTCTAGTTTTATTGGGATAATGCTTTCTTATTATATTGAAAGATCCATATATAATTCCTGGAACCTTTTTTGGAATAGGATATATTCTTGCTTTTAATAATAAGCCATTAATTCTTACAGGAACATCAATTATAGTTATACTTAACTGTATTTATAGACAACTATCTGTTGCAAGTAAGGCTGGTAGTGCTAGGAGCTATAATATTTATTATTTCACCAGGTGCAATGGTTGCAACGGTAGAGCTTTTTAATGCTATAAGAGATGGAGATTATGGACTTGGTTCTGTTATTGCTAGTTTGATTATTTTATTGACTTTAATGGTTGATGTTTTTGTTTCCAAGATATTAAATAAAACTCAGGAGGTTATTTAAATGTTTTTAGAATTAAAAAATTTAACAAAAACTTATGATAATAATAAGTGGTAAAACCACTACATTAGTGGATTTATAAGACCTTCGTCAGGTTCTGTTATTTTAGATGGACAAGATATAACATTGCTACCTCCTGAAAAAAGATCGGTATCAACTGTTTTTCAAAATTATGCATTATTTCCACATATGAATGTTATTGAAAATGTAATCTATGGATTGAAATATAAAGGTTATTATAAAAAAAGTAAGCAAATAGAAATGGCGTTAGAAATTTTAAATAATTTAGGTTTAAATGGTTATGAGAAAAAATATATTAATGAATTGAGTGGGGGTCAGCAACAAAGGGTTGCAATTGCAAGATCATTAATTTTAAATCCTAAAGTTTTGTTGTTAGATGAACCTTTTAGTAATTTAGATGCAAGTTTAAGGATTAAAATGAGAGATGAATTAAAAGAGATTCAAAAAAGGTTTAATGTTACTATGATTTTTGTAACCCATGATCAAGAAGAAGCTATGGAAATTTCAGATAGGATAGTTGTTATGGAAAAAGGTAAAGTGGTTCAGATAGGAACACCAGAGGAGGTATATTTTAACCCTAATCAAATGCCAATTTTAGTAGGTATTTGAATAAAGTGCCTTATAATTTTAAAAATATACTTGAATTTTTTGAATATTTTTGATATTATAATAAAAAGTTGTAAAATTTAGGGGGATGGTATAGGATGGTGTTTTATAAGTGCGAAATTTGTGGAAACATTGTGGGGTTAATTAAAAATGGTGGAGGACAGCTTGTGTGTTGTGGTAAAAATATGAATATAATTAAAGCAAATTCTACAGATGCATCCTTAGAAAAACATGTTCCAGTGTTAGCTAAAGAAAATGAAAGGGTTGTTGTTAAGGTTGGTTCTACTTTACATCCTATGATAAATGAGCACTATATTGAATGGATTGCTGTTTCAAATAATGATGGAATAGAAATAGTTTTTCTATCTCCAATGGATGAGCCCAAGGCAGAATTTTGTGATAAGGAGTATAATGAAGTTTATGCATATTGTAACCTTCATGGATTATGGAAAAAAGATTTATAAATATGGAGGGATTTAAAATGAAAAAATATCAATGTTCAGTATGCGGATATATTTATGATCCAGCTATTGGAGATCCTGATTCAGGTATTTTACCAGGGACAGCTTTTGAAGATATTCCATCTGATTGGGTATGTCCTTTATGTGGAGTGGCAAAGGATCAATTTGAAGCTTTAGAATAGAGACAAGAGGTGAATTTATGAGGCCATTTAAAATATCAGAAAATGTTTATTGGGTTGGAGCCATAGATTGGAATATAAGAAATTTTCATGGATATTCAACCCATAGGGGAACGACTTACAATGCATATCTTATTATAGATGAAAAAATAACCCTTATTGATACAGTTAAAAGCCATTTGGTTGATGAAATGTTAGAGCGAATTTCATATGTTGTTGACCCAAGAAAAATTGATTATGTTATATCTAATCATGTGGAAATGGACCATTCAGGAGGCCTTCCAAGATTAATGGAGATTATACCAGATGCTACAATTTTTACTTCTTTAAATGGAGAAAGGGGCTTAAAGCTACATTATGGCAGTAATTGGAATTTTAAGGTTGTAAAATCGGGAGAAACTTTAAGTCTTGGAAACAAAAGTTTAGAGTTTATATATACTCCTATGGTTCATTGGCCTGATAATATGGTTAGTTACTTGATTGAAGATAAAATATTATTTTCTAATGATGCTTTTGGGCAGCATATTGCGTCATCAGAACGTTTAGATAGTCAATTTTGTTTAGATATTATATTAGAAGAAGCTGCAAAATATTATGCTAATATTGTATTGCCATATAGCAGCAATGTCAAAAAGGTTTTAGAGGCAATTTTGAATTTAGATATTGATGTGATTGCACCAAGTCATGGACTGATTTGGAAAAACAATATTGAAGATATTATAAATAAATATAAAAAATGGTCAGATAACACTACTGATAATAAAGCAGTTATAGTATATGATTCAATGTGGGGATCTACAGAAAAAATAGCCTATGCAATTTACAATGCTTTTGAGGAGTCTAATATATCTGCTGTAATGTTAAATTTAAAAACAAATGATATATCGGATATAATGACCCATATACTTAATTCAAAATATATTTGTATAGGATCGCCTACTTTAAATAACAATATATTGCCGACGGTAGCATCATTTTTATATTATCTAAAAGGATTAGCTCCTAAAAAGCGTATAGCAATGGCTTTTGGATCATATGGTTGGGGAGGACAAAGCATAGGACAAATAGAGGATATTTTAAAAAGTTGTGGATTTGAACTTATAGATTCCATTCGTGTGCAGTATGTTCCAGATTTCAAGCAATTAAAAGAAATTAACGCTAAAGTTAAAGAAGTTTTACAAGGGGGCCGAATTTAGGATTCGGTCCTAATTTTTTTAATTGAAAGATTTTGTCAAACTATTGACATAAATGTTATTTTAGTATTAGAATAAAGACGGTAAATTCTTAATAGTCAAAATTAGTTGTTTAATTTAGATATTTGTCAATTAATGTAAAAAACAATTAAAGGAGATGAATTAAGACCATGCAAGTAACACTTGAAATGATTAAAGAAGCTCAGCGAAGATTAGATGGAGTTATAAGAAAAACTGAGTTATCTAGGTCATATAGTTTGTCTCAAGAGACAGGAATGAATGTATATTTAAAAACAGAAAATAGACAAAATACAAATTCTTTTAAGTTAAGAGGTGCTTACAATAAAATTGCAAGTTTAACAGATGAGGAAAGAAAAAGAGGTGTAGTAGCTTCATCTGCAGGTAACCATGCTCAAGGTGTTGCTTTTGCAGCAAAGACTTTTGGAATTAATGCGACAATATGTATGCCAGAAACTGCCCCAAAGACAAAGGTGGAGTCAACAAAATCATATGGGGCAACTGTTGTTCAATATGGTCAAGTATATGATGATTGTTATCAAAAGGCTGTTGAAATTCAAAAAGAAACAGGAGCAACATTTATACATCCATTTAATGACCCATATGTTATTGCAGGACAAGGAACTATAGGACTTGAAATATTAGATGTTTTAAACGATGTTGATGCAGTAGTTGTTCCAATAGGTGGAGGAGGAATAATATCAGGTATTGCAATAGCAATAAAGGAGATAAAGCCAAGTGTTAAGATAATAGGAGTTCAAGCAGAAGTTATTGCATCTACTAAGGCATCCCTTGATGCTGGTAAAATAGTTACATTACCAGGAGTAAAATCCTTAGCAGATGGTATATCAGTTAAAACTCCAGGGGATTTAACTTTTGAGATAATAAAAAAATATGTTGATGATGTTGTTACTGTATCAGAAGAAGAAATAGAAGACGCAATATATAGATTACTTAGAAGATCAAAGCTTGTTGTTGAAGGAGCAGGTGCAACAACTGTTGCAGCAGTAGTAAATGGAAAAGTTAATATGCCAGGAAAAAATGTTGTATGTGTTTTAACCGGTGGAAACATAGATCCAATAGTTCTTGCAAATATAATTCTAAAGAAGAATTCATAAGGCTGCAGCTTTGCTGCAGCTTCAGACCGTCGACAAACCCCACTTTTCAAAAAACGAAAAGTGGGGTTTGAGTATTTTTACAAGCATTTTTGATAAATATTTTATAAATACAAAGAAATTTTTGCCCTTTCCAGGGCCGTTTTGTCCCTTCTTCCACATCCAATTTGCCATCTTCTTTAAGTTAAAGCAAGCACAAACAAGCATCGCTTGCATGGACACTTTTTCTATCCCTCTTAGTGTTGTCCATCGCAAACCATGCTTCTCCTTCAAGTCAGCAAATACCCTCTCTATGGTTTTGCTTCTATCTTTATATAGTTCTTTGCATTCGTATGTATGTCTCAAAT
>NZ_FNUK01000034.1 GCF_900108045.1 Caloramator fervidus
ATATGGGAAGGATATCTAGAAGAAGTAGAACATTTGAGACATACATACGAATGCAAAGAACTATATAAAGATAGAAGCAAAACCATAGAGAGGGTATTTGCTGACTTGAAGGAGAAGCATGGTTTGCGATGGACAACACTAAGAGGGATAGAAAAAGTGTCCATGCAAGCGATGCTTGTTTGTGCTTGCTTTAACTTAAAGAAGATGGCAAATTGGATGTGGAAGAAGGGACAAAACGGCCCTGGAAAGGGCAAAAATTTCTTTGTATTTATAAAATATTTATCAAAAATGCTTGTAAAAATACTCAAACCCCACTTTTCGTTTTTTGAAAAGTGGGGTTTGTCGACGGTCTGTAGGAACACCAATTTGGTGTTCCTTTTTTGCATATAAAATAAAAATTTAAAATATTAATGTTATAGATTACTTTCTAAGGGGTAAAATGAAAACTTCAGATTTTTATAAAAAAACTATAATACTTGTTTTATCAAACATAATAACCGGAACATTAAACTTTATATTTTCAATAATACTTTCAAGACAAATAGGAGCAAAAGGAGTAGGAATATATCAACTTGTAATGCCTCTTTACAATATGTTTCTTTTTATAACCGGAGGAGGAATTACCGTTTCAATATCTAAAATTGCATCTGAAAAAAAAGCTAAAGGAAAATTAAACGAACTTTACAAAACTGTAAAAATAGTATCCTTATTTGAACTTTTTTGGTCTATTGTGATTACTTCCCTTGTGATAATATTTGCTAAAAGCTTTTCTAATTTAATACTAAAGGATTCAACAGCCTATTATAGCATTCTTGCCTTTACACCTGCTCTTGTTATAGTTTCAATATCTTCAATATACAAAGGAGTATACTATGGGCTTCAAAAAGTTTTAGAGCCAGCTTTTATAGATATTATAGAAAAAATAATAAGAATAATTGTTATGTTCCCCTTAGTAAAAGTTTTAAAAAATATAAGTCTTGAGTTAAGCTGTGCATCTGCTATGTTAGCTTTAAGCTGTGGGGAACTTTCAAGTTTAATTTTATTTTGGGCATGCTATAAAATTTATAAAACAAAAAACAAATCCTTTGATAAACCTGACTCTCCCCTTCAACTTCTTTATGATACTTTAAAGCTTTCCATTCCCCTTGCCTTTAATGGAATTTTCTCTACCATATTTAGTATGTTAAACTCTGTTTTAATACCTAACAGACTTCAAGCTGCAGGATTTAGCTATGAAGATGCCCTTTCTATGTTTGGGAAGCTTTCTGGAATGGCTTTAAACATAGTGTTTTATCCTACTGTAATTTTAAATTCCATTAGCATAATACTTATTCCCTCTATATCAGAATTTTTGGTCCTTAAAAACTACTCTGCAGTAAAAAGAAGAATATATAAATCAATAGAAATAGCTTTAATCTTAGCCTTATCTAGTTTTATAATACTAAACAACATCCCCGATAAGATATCAATATTGTTTTACAAAGAACCTTCCATAGCAAAACTTATTAAAACTTTATCCTACGGCCTTCCATTAGTCTATGTTGAAATGATAAGCTTTTCAATCTTAAACGCATTAGGCAAGCAAAAACAAGTTATGATAAATTCTTTAATGCTTTCAATAATAGATTTAACTATAATTTATTTTTTCATGTCGATTCCTAAAATAAATATCTACGCCTACTGTATAAATTTTATAATATCAGCAATAGTAGGTTTAATGATAAATTTTATTGCAATAAATTCAAGCTTAAATTTAAATTTTGAAATAAAAAAAGATATAATTAAACATCTATTAATATTTTTAACATGCCTTCTTGTTTCAAAAATATTAAATAAAATAATAGTTAATCCATTGATATTTATACTTGCAATATACTCTATTTATATAGCCCTACTTGAAATAATAGAATAGGGCATTTTATGCCCTATTCTAAGTTATATTCTTTAAGAACCTTCAACATATCCAAAGGAAGATCCGCTTTACATTCCACAAGGCTGTCTCCTCTTACTTTTTTAAAGACAAGCTTATAGGCATGAAGAGCTTGACGATTTATAAAATGACTTTTATTACCATAAAGCTCATCCCCTAAAATTGGGTGTCCTATATGGCTTAAATGAACCCTAATTTGATGAGTTCTTCCTGTTTCAAGGAGTAACTTTACTAAAGAAACCTCATTATTAGACTTTATAACTTCATAATGAGTTATAGCCCTTTGTCCTGTCTCTATGACACATCTTTTAACTGAATCTAAAGAAGGCCTATCAATTGGAAGGTCAATCGTCCCTTTTCCTTCCATTTTCCCCTCAACTATTGCTAAATATTCCTTTTTAACTTGATTGTTTTCAAACATCTTTGCCATAGCTTGATGAGCAAACTGGCTTTTAGCTATAATAACAAGCCCAGAGGTATCTCTATCCAATCTATTTACAAGCCTTACAATACAATTCTGACTGGTTTTTGTAAAGTAATTCATAACACCATTGGCAAGAGTTCCTGACTGATGGCTTTTAGTAGGATGAACAACCATAAAAGGAGGCTTATTTACCACTAAAACATCTTCATCCTCATAAACTATGTCTAAAGGAATATCTTCAGGGCTAATATCTTGAGATTTGTTTTCCTTTATAATTACTTCAATTTCATCTCCTTCTTTTAAAATATCATCTGCCCATGCAACTTTTCCATTTATAAATACACAGTCGTTTTTAGTTATTTTTTTAATAAGCCTTGTTGAAAATCCTTTTTCATATTTTAAAAAATTATCAAGCCTTTTTCCTTCATCTTCCTTTGTAACTTTAAAAATTATCCTGTCCATCTTTATACTCCCCATCTAACATAAAATTTATATTTTTAGATAAACTTAAACAAAAATTCAAAATATCAGAATAATTTTTTCTTGGACCTAAAACCTCAAAGTAAACATCTTTATCACAAAAACTTATTAAAACCTTATCTTCAAAAAACTTTATATCCTTTAAATCCTCTTTATTAGCCTTTCTTTCATAAACCTCTATTTTAAAATTATCCTTTAAGTAAGCTAATCCTAAAACAACTTTATTATCACTTTTTATCAATTTAACCTCAGAAAGAAAATAATTTTTGTCACTGGACAATATAGGAAAAAAATTTATAAATCTCTTTGCATCTTCTAAGGTTATATAACAAGCCTCGCTTCCATCAAATTCAAACCTTTTTTTAAAATTCAAACTTGAAAAAAGATTGTTGTCTAAAATATCATTTACTGAAAAATATTCATACTTTTTTAAAGATACAATCTTATTATTAACAAAATACTCAACTTTAAAGGGAAGTTCATATCCTTTAAATTCTCCTATCCAAACCTTTGTTAAATAACTTACATTATCAACTTTACTTTTAATTCCTATTATCTTTAACCTTAAATCATCCTTTATTTCATATCCTAAAATCTCTTTTCCATTTAAATTTTTCATTAATTCAAATATATCAAGATTTATAATTGGTATATTCCACCTTACCTTTACATGATCTAATCTGTCATTAGAATAATAGTATTTATCTCCATTTATTATTTCAACCGAGTTTAATTCATCAATATAATCTATTCTAAGTTTATCAGGATATGAATAAAAAATCTTTTTTGACAATTTAAGTTTTCCATCCCATTGGCTATATCCTTCTATAGTTTCTATATAAACTATACTCTTTATGCCATTATAAATTTTCTCATACTTAAAAACTTCCTTTTTTGAAACTAAAAAGCAAAATAAAACTATTAAAACAATTAATTTTTTCATAACACAAACTAATTAAAAATGCTTTAGTAAAAGTATATTACAAAAAACATTAAAACTTGAATAACTCATGCCTTACTTTTCTATAAATTGGAGGCAAAGCCATAGTTATTATTTTATTATTTAAATATTCTAACTTACCCTCCATATTCTTAAATATAAGCTTATTGGCTACAAGAAGTTGACTATCAAGCCCAAACTTATTATAAAACATACTATTTAATTTTCTATGTCCATACTTTGGATCTCCAATTATAGGATTTCCTAAACTTGCAAGATGAGCCCTTATTTGATGAGATCTTCCTGTAATAAGGTCTATTTCAACTTCTGAAAAAGCCCCCACGGTTTCTAAAGTCTTTATTTTTGTTACTATCTCCTTTGAATTTTTTATTTTATCTTCAGATACCATAACCTTATTTTTCTTCTTATCTTTATAAAGATAAGCTATATAAGTTCCATCCTTTAATTTTCCTTTAATTAAAGCCATATAATACTTTTTAACCTTTCCTTCCCTTATAGCTTCATTCATAAGCTTTAAGGCTTCATAATTTTTAGCAAAAATAACTAAACCTTCTGTATTTCTGTCAAGTCTATTACATGGTGATGGAGAAAATACCTTTTCTTTAAAAGGATCATATTCTCCTTTATCATAAAGATAGGCTAATACCTCGTCGGTTAAAGTTACTTCTTCTCCTTCATCAGGATGAACTAGTTTATCTCTTTGTTTTTCAACAATTATTATATTTTCATCCTCATAAGCAACTTTTAAATCTAAAGCTTCGATCTCAAGGAATCTTAAATTTTTGTCTTTTTTAACTTCATCTACTTCAAAATTAAAAGTAATCCTATCTCCCTCATTTAATATGTATCTTTCATTTGCCTTACTATCATTTACTAAAATTTCTTTTTTTCTTATTGCTTTATATATACTTCCAAGGGACATATTTTTAAGATACTTTCTTAAAAATTTATCCAACCTTTGTCCTGCTTCGTTTGAAGTTATTACTACCTCCTTCATACAAAAACCTCCCAAATTTATTTTAACCATGTTGTTTATCTTCTTTGCAATAATATTATTATATACAAAAAAAATAAGGGCATAAAGCCCTTACTTACATCCTCCCCCATATAGGGATTCTACTGAAAATCTTTTTCCAAAGAATGTATTTCTATAATCTATTACAAAACCTGGAACATAGTCTGCCATATCTTCATCGATTATTATCTTTATCCCTTCTACCTCAAAAACCTTATCATTTTCTTTAGGTACATCCAGTACCATTCCAAAGTTTGGGCCACCTCATCCAAAACCTGCAATATATACTCTAACTCCGTAATCATCTCCCTTTTCTTCTATTTTCTTTTTAAGTTCTAAAGCTGCATCTTGAGTCATTTTTATTTGCATACTCATCCCTCCTATACCCTTTATAGGTATATTATATTACATATCGTAATATTATTCAACACTATTATTTTGTGTCAAAATCCGTCGAATAAAATATAATATAATAAGAAAAATTAAAAGAGGTGAGATTATGTCAAGGAATTTGTGTTGGTTATTGCTATTCCTTTTATGTGGCCATCATGACTGTTGCAAAAGAAGATGCAGAAGATGCTGTTAAAAAAACCTGCAGGGTTACCCTGCAGGTTTTTTTACATAATTTAAATTAATCCATCCCTTATCCGTTCTTCCCCATCCATCTTGTTCTTCAATTATTACTATCTTATCACCTTTTTTATAAGTTCCAACAACCTGGTATTTAACAGAAGGGCCTTTTCTTATGTTTAAAACATCCGCTACAACCGTTACTATCCTTTGTTTTACTTCAAAGCCTAAAAATTTTCCTATTCCCTTTGCAATAGCAAAAGCTATTTCATAGGCTTTTTCATCTACCGCCTTTGCATCTTGCTCATTTGTAACAAATCCACATTCAACTAAAACTGCTACAGCCTTTGAATATTTTATAACATAATATTCAGCCTCTTTTACTCCCCTATCAAGGGTATAATTTAAATTTACTAGTTCCTTTTGAATATTTAAAGCTAATGCCTTTCCTTTTTCACTTCCTCTATAATAATAAGTTTCAACTCCCCTTGCTGAATTGTTAGGCGCTCCATTTTGGTGTATTGATACAAATACATCTGCCCTTTCATTGTTTGAAATTCTAACTCTATCTGCTAGTTCTATAAATACATCCGTTGTTCTTGTAAACACAACAGTTTGACCGCTATCTTTTAAAATTTTTCCAAGATTTAAAGCTACCTTTAAATTCAAATCTTTTTCTTTAAAAATACCTACTGCTCCAGAATCCTTTCCGCCATGTCCTGGATCTATACAAATTTTTGGCATAATCCTCCCCCCTTAATAATATATATGTATTCTTAAGATAAATTGTTACATAAGGGGGATATAAAAATAAAAAGGCCTGTTAATTTACAGGCCTTTGGTCTGGGTGACTGGACTTGAACCAGCGACCTCCAGAACCCCATTCTGGCGCGCTACCACCTGCGCTACACCCAGATGTCTTACAATATTATTATACATTACTTTTTGCTTTTTTCAATAATATTATATGTTTTAATTTTAAAAAATTATGTATAATATAACTCGAGGTGATTTTATGCAGCTTAATATTAACCAAAAATTCGAAAATATCGCTGTAGCCGTAAGACAAATAACTAAAAAAGTTGACCAAAATAATAAAGGTTATTATCATCTTCAAGTAAGTATAGGGCTTAAAAGCTATGATTCGAAAATATGGAATGACGATGAAAAAATAGGAGAAGAAATAGTTCCAGGGTGCCTTGCATATATATCTGGAATTGCAAAGAATTTTAAAGGTAGTATTCAGCTTCACATAAGCAATATTCAAAGAATATTTAATCCCTCACAGGAACTTTTAAACTCAGTTATACCAACAGGCTTTGTAAACGAAAGTGATATGATAAAAGAGATTGAAAAACTCATATCTACTATAAAAAATCCTTATATTAAAACTTTACTTGAAAATGTATTTAATCTTCCTGACGTAAAAAAACATTTTTATAAAAAAGCTGCTGGAGCTGAAATACATCACGCCTACCAAGGTGGACTTGCTCATCATACTATAGAAGTTGCTAAAATAGTTCAAAACTACTGCAACATATTTACATATATAAAGTATGACGTAGCCCTTGCAGCTGCACTTTTACACGATATAGGAAAAATTTATGAACTTTCACCTTTTCCTGAAAATAAATATACAACAAAGGGACGTCTTTTAGGTCACATAACACTAGGAGCTGACCTTGTAAGCAGGGCTATATCAGAAATAAAAGATTTTCCAAACGAGCTAAAATACGAATTAATACACTGCATACTATCTCATCATGGAATGCTAGAGATGGGCTCCCCAGTAGTTCCCATGACAATAGAAGCAATAGCGGTTCATAATGCAGATAAAGCAAGCGCTGAAATAAATGCATTTCACCTTGCAATCGAAAGGGACACCGGTCTAGATAGCTGGACTGAATATAATCCAACATATAAAAGAAGCATTAAAAAAACATAAAAAATTATTTTAAGCCCCATGGAAGATTGGCTTATAAAAAATAATCTTTCATGGGGCTTTACTATTTATGCGTTTTAAAATTTAAGATTTAATTTATCTAACTTACCAAAGTCTTCTTGCATCTTATCAAACAATTCTTTTCCTACAAAAAATTTATATATTTCATCTGCCTTCTCCTTTATATTAATATCCTTAAACTTTTCAGGATAAACTATCTTTCCTATAAAGTAGGCATCAACCAAAGCTGTATCTATATTTGTGCCATAGAAGTTATATGGTAGCTGCGAATACACATTGCCTTTTTTAAAGGCAGTAAGCGAATCATAGAATTTTGAATTTTTACTATAATCCTGCTTAACTATCTCAAGACCACCCAAATCAATAAATATTATAGGTGGATCCCATTCAACCAATTTTTCCTTATCAATCATAACACTTCCTATTTTTCCTGTTTCATCTGCAACGTTTTTAATATTTAATACAGTAAAAATAGGATATTTACCTTGTGTACTTTCTATACCATGTATTCCCTTCATTCCAAGGGCACCAATATACACATAAGGTTTATCTTCATCCTTTATATTATATGTTCTTTTTTCTAAATCCTTTTTTGTATTTTCTATAAAATCCACTACTTGCTTTGCTCTTTCTTCCTTGTTTACTATCTTACCAATTAGCTTTAAAGATTCATTAACTGCACTATCAAATAAAGCTCCTTTTCCATAACTTATTGCTACAACTGGAATACCTGTTTTACTTTGAAGATTATCCGCCTCCTGCTTATCCTTTGGATAGGTTGTAAAAATCACATCTGGTTTTACTGCTATAAGCTTTTCTAGATCCGGTGGATTATTTGGTCCTCCAAGTCCAATTACAGGTAAATCCATAAGTTCCTTATTTGCTATAATATATGATCTTCCCTTTAAATTCTTCTTTTCAAATTCCTCAATTCCAACAATTTTTTCTTTATCACCTACATACACATAGAGCCTTAATGCCCCTGGCCCTATTGCTACAACTCTTTTAATATTCTCTTTAATTTTTACTTCCCTTCCTAACAAATCCGTAACTACTACTTCCTTTTGGTTATTCTTTGATTCTTTGCTGTCACATCCTACTATAAAAACAGACAAAAATATCACTATAATTGATAAAAATAATGCTAAGCTTTTTTTCACTTTCACACCTCCTTCAAATTGGTATTATTATTTTTTTATTCCTTATATTCTCTATTTCTACATCCACAGAATAAACATCCCTAATTGCCTTTTCTGTAATAATTTCTTCTCCTCCAGCTGAGTATATTTTACTATCCTTCATTAGTATAAATTTATCTGCAAATCTTAAGGCCAAATTTAAATCGTGTATTACAACAATTACTGAAATTCCCTTCTCCTTTGCAATATTCTTTATAAAATCCAAAACCTCAATTTGATTTTTTAAATCTAAATTACTGGTTGGTTCATCAAGTAGTAACACCTTAGGTTGCTGTGCAAGGGCTCTTGCAATAAGAACCTTTTGAAACTCTCCTCCGCTTAATTCATCTATATATTTTAAGCTGTAACTTTCAAGGGAAAGATGTTTTAATATATCATTTACAATTTCAATATCTTTATCAGTTACATCCAAATTAATATATGGTTTTCTTCCTAACAAAACCGCATCAAAGACCGTCATTCTTGACACATTTGCACGCTGTGGAACATAAGCAATATTCCTTGCAACCTCAATTTGTAACATTTTATTTAAGTTCTTACCTTCAATAAAAACACATCCACCATCTGGTTTAAGTATCTTATTAATACACTTTAGCAGTGTAGATTTTCCAGCACCATTTACACCAAGAACAGCAACACATTCTCCTTTATCTATACTAAAGCTTACTTTATCCAAAACCTTTTTGCTACGGTAGGAAAAAGTTAAGTTATCTACCTTTAATATCACCTCTTATCCTCCCCCTTTATTAAAAGATATAGAAAAAGGGGAGCCCCTAAAAATGATGTTAAAACTCCAACTGGAAGTACAATGGGACTAATAATAGTTCTTGCAAGGGTATCTGATAAAAGCAATATAACTGACCCTAAAATTGTAGAAGTTGGTATTAAAAACCTCAAATCACTTCCTACAATCCTCCTCATTATGTGTGATGCAATAAGACCAATAAAACCTATGACACCTACAAAAGATACCGCTGTTGCTGTCACTAACGAAACCAACAATAAACTTCTTAGACGTAGCTTTTCTACTTCAACACCTAAAGATTTTGCAACATCATCAGAGGCCTCTAACGCATTATAATCCCATCTATGGATGTAAAAATATACATAAGATATTAAGGTAATAACTACCATAATCAAAATTTCTTTATAGGATACCCTTCCTAAATCCCCAAAGGTCCAAAATACGGCTGCGGCAACTTGATAGTCCTGTGCAAAATACTGTAAAAGTGTTGTAGCTGCCGTAAAAAGAGAACCTAAAGCTACACCTGATAAAACTATTGCCTCTTTACTGAAAAATTTAAGTTTTGCTAGCTTTACAACAATAAGCGTAGCAAACATTGAAAATACAAAGGCACAGATGCTAACCAAATAAGGATTATTTATTATCACTGCATCCTTTGTGCTGCTTTGGGTTGAGCCTGCATCTAAAAGAATTATTGCAACGTTAGCACCAAAGGCTGCTGCATTAGAAACTCCAAGGGTAAATGGAGATGCAAGGGGATTTTTTAAATTATTCTGCATTATGCAGCCTGAAATCGAAAGTGCAGCACCTGCTACAATTGCAGCAAGTATTCTTGGAAGTCTTATCCTCCAAAGAATCAAATTTGCAGACTCATCCTTTATGCCTTTAAAAAAAGCCATTAAATTTATCAGTGTAGCTTTGCTTGAACCTAAATTTAAAGATATAAATAATAAAGTAAATAAAATAGCAACAAGAACTATAACTACATACTTTTTTCTGTTTACATATCTTTTATATATAATTCCTGCTTGCATTTTTACCATCCTCTTGTATATTCTTTAAAACAGTCTAAACAAACCTTCTTATTATTTTGAATTCTTATTCTATGCTCTGCTGTAGCCTCTCCACATTCTTCACAAATTATGCTATTAAAAATTCTCGCCTTTTCAGGTAGTTTAGTATTTAAAGGCTTTATTTCAAATACCTCCTCTGCTGGAGCCTCTAAAATATACCTTTGTCTTTCTTCTCGTGACATTTCTGTGCTTAAAGGTTTTAATACTACTCTTATTCCTTCTCCCGTCTGTCTTTTAATAAACGAAAAAGCCATTTTACCTCTGTCTTTAAATATTAAATTACCCTTTCCTACAGTACATCCTGTTATAACTTGAACAGCATCTACACCACAGGCATCATTTTCTGTTATACATACAACCTCCTCATCCTTAGAAAAACTCAAATTAAGTTTTTCTACTGCAATTTCACAGGCTCTAAATCCTATTGCAAGTCCTGGACACTCATGTCCGTGAAACTCAACACATCTTCTCCATAGCTCCTTATTCATACCTCAACCCCCTATCGATAAATATGTAAAAATAACCCACGAAGGTATTAACCCTTCGTGGGTTATTCTCAACTTTTAAAAATTTAAACCTATGGAACTTCGTGTTCCAATCCTATTTTAGCAAAGTATAACACTTAAGTCAATATAAATTATTGGGAAAAACTATCTTTACAGCATCCTTTAAAATTTCAAATTCAGCCTTATCTGTCCTTATTATTTCCCCATCTAGATTTACCGAAAAAACTTTTTCAGACTCTATTTTTAAACTTTTACCTTTAAAAATTGTAACCTCTTTAAGCTCCGTATGGGTTCCTTTTATATATTTATTCAACAAGGCAAGCAGTTTTAGTTTGTTTAAAGTTTTTACATGACAAATATCAAAATATCCATCTTGAATATCTGCATTTGGAGTTGGAATCATTCCTCCACCGTAAAATCTTCCATTAGAAGCCGTTATTAATAAAGTATTAGAAAAAAACAAATTATTGTCAATGTGAATTTTAAAGAATATTCCTTTATAGGATATTAACGTTTTAAAAAGAGAATACAAATAAGCTGCTTTTCCAGAAAAAACTTTTTTAGTCCTTTGAACTTTATTTGCTACTTCCGCATCAAATCCGGCACTTGCTATGTTTATAAAATATTTATCATTACATCTTCCCACATCTATTTTCTCTATATCTCCATAAACAACCCAATCAATAATTTTTTTAATGTCTAAACTTGGATATAGCATTTTTGCAAAATCATTTCCTGTCCCTGCTGGAATAACGCTAATTCTAAATCCTTTCCTACAATTCCATTTACTACTTCATTTAATGTACCATCTCCTCCAACTGAAACTATTCTATTAAACAAATTAGAATTCTTAACAACAATTTCAGTTGCATCCTCTGGAGCTTTAGTAAAAGTTATCTTATAATCTACTTTTTTGCCCCTTAATTTGCTATCAATCAAATCAGCTACTTTTTTAGCTTTTCCATTTCCTGCTTTAGGATTTACTACAAATAATATGCCCATAACATCACCTAAAATATTATACCTTCTATACATAGGCTTGGTTTTTCTACAAGATTTATATCATAAGGTGATATTTCAACTCCACCGTCATCCTTAAACACTCTAACTTTTGGTCTGTCTGGAAATCCTTTGTTTTGTCCAACTACGTAAGCATGATATCCATTAGATAATTTAACCTCAATACCTAAAGGATAAACACAAAAATGTTTTTTGAAAAGATTTACAATCTCTGGATCAAAATAAGTTCCAGATGAAGCTAATATAAATTCATAAGCCTCATTTGGAGGAAAAGCTTTTCTATAAACTCTATCGCTAATTAAAGCATCATAAACATCACATAAACAAGCTATTCTAGCAAATTTAGATATTTTATTACCAGAAAGGCCTTTAGGATATCCTTTACCATCATATCTTTCATGATGCTCTAAAACTATACTTTTTTCCCTTTCATTAATTCCTTTTATATCTTTAATAATATCATATCCTAACTCACAATGGGTTTTCATAATATCATACTCTTCGTCGGTAAGCTTTCCATCTTTATTTAATATACTATGGGGTATTTTTATTTTCCCAATATCATGAAGAATAGTTCCTGCTCCTAAATCTATTAACATTGGCTTTGAATATGAAAGCTGAACACCCAAAAAAAGAGCTACAACGCAAGAATTTAGCGAATGAACAAAGGTATAGTTATCGTATGTTTTTAGCTCTGTTAAATATGTAAAACTTACCTCCTTGTTTTCTATTAAATAATCCACCAGCTCAATTATTGTTTGTAAAGTATCTTTAAAATCGGCACTATTATAATATTCAATCCTTGAATACAATCTATTTAAAGACTTAACTGCATATGTCTTTATTTCTAAAAATTCAATATCCTGTCCCTTTATATCAAAAAGATTTTTATCTTTTACATAAATATAAATTATTCCTAAATCCATAAGTTTGTTTATATATCTTTTAGTTAAAACTATTCCTTCTCTTAGAAGAATATTACCCCTTGAATCTATTATACTTTGGGCTAAAACATCTCCTTCCTTTACATTAAATATACTACAAAGCTTCATGGTGCACCTACTCTCTTTAATTTTTAGAAAATCCGTCAATATTTTATTTTACATAAAAATTTAAATTTATTCAATAAAACATAAGAATTTTCAAAAAACAAAATATTTATATGCTCAAAAAAAACAAAAAAAATACAATTTATTAAGTATTTTTCAGACCGTCGACAAACCCCACTTTTCAAAAAACGAAAAGTGGGGTTTGAGTATTTTTACAAGCATTTTTGATAAATATTTTATAAATACAAAGAA
>NZ_FNUK01000032.1 GCF_900108045.1 Caloramator fervidus
ACATATATTGAATTAAAACTATTTTAATTAATACAACAGGATCTATGCTTGGTCTCCCATTATTTAAGCAATACATGTCCTTTACAAGATCATATATGAAATCAAAATTGATAGCTTTTTCTATTTTTCTAACTAAATGATCTTCTGGAACCAATTGGTCAACAGAGATAAATTCAACTTGTTCTCTACGAATTTTATCTTTGTTGATTGTTAGCATACTTATCCTCCTTTATTACTTCGTATATTATTATATTTCGACATAAAAAAAGAGAATCCTTTTTTTGTGATGGATTCTCTTTTTAAAATTATACTTTGTCAACAATCTGAGGTGAACTTAAGTTCACCTATTATACTCTAAATTTATAAAGAAAGGGGACATTTTATGAATTCTAAAAGTAAATATGGTTATTTATTTATCTCTCCTTTTTTTATAGTTTTTAGTATATTTGGTATCTATCCTATAATTCTTTCTCTTTATATGAGTTTTACTGATTATAAAGGTATTGGTTCGCCTTTTAAAGCAAATTGGGTAGGATTACAACAATACATAAGACTTATACATGATAAATATTTTTTACAAGCTTTTATAAATACATGGAAAATTTGGGGAGTAAATATAATACTACAATTGACACTGGCTTTAATATTAGCAGTAATATTTTCTGATATTACATTAAGAATAAGAGGTCTAAGTTTATTTCGTGCTATCTTTTATTTACCTAATTTAATGACAGTTTCATCTGTTGCATTATTGTTTTTATATATTTTAGATTGGCATCATGGGGCTCTTAATTCACTTTTACTTAAATATGGCATTATTTCAAAACCTATTAATTGGCTTGGTCAGCCTGCTACTGCACAATTGTCTGTGTCATTAATACAAACATGGCTATGGTTTGGACATACATTTATTATTATTTTTGCCGGTATTCAAGGTATTTCAAAAGATTATTTTGAAGCAGCAATGATAGACGGAGCAAGTAGAATGCAAATATTTTTTAAAATAACTTTACCGTTATTAAAACCCATAATGCTTTATGTAGTTATTACATCTTTAATTGGAGGCTTACAACTATTTGAGATACCATTTTTAATATCTCAAAATGGACTTGGAGGACCAGAAGGTTCTTTAGTAACAATGGTGCTATACTTATATAATCATGCTTTTAAATATCATAATTTTGGATATGCAGCAGCTGTGGCGTATGGTTTATTTTTAATAATATTAGCATTTTCGTTTATCGTTTTTAAAAGTATGTTTAAAGAAGAATTTTAAGGGGGTGTAATTTTTGAATACAAAGAATTTTGTTAGAGGAATTATATATATTTTTTTGATTTTATTAGCATTAATATGTTTAATACCTTTTGTTATGATGATAATAAATGCTACCCGTTCAAATACTGAAATAGTAAAAGGATTTACATTGATACCTGGAAAGAGTTTAGTAGAAAATTATAAAAACATGATGTATCACATGAATGTTAGCGATGGCATTTTTAAAGGTATTTGGTTAGGATATAAGAATAGCTTTATTATTGCAGCATCTGTAACTATATTAAGCTCTTATTTTTCTGCGTTAACAGCTTATGGATTTTATGCGTATGAATTTAAAGGCAAAAAAATATTGTTTATCTTTATTCTAATAATGATGATGATTCCAAATCAATTAGGGCTTCTTGGTTTTTTCGAGTTAAATAAAGCATTAAAAACTTTAGATAGTTATATTCCCCTTATTATACCTTCAATAGCAACACCTTTTACCGTGTTTTTTATGCGTCAATATCTAGTATCTACTATGCATCCTGCTTTAATTGAGGCAGCTAGAATTGATGGAGCTAATGAAATATTTATTTTCCATAAAATAATTTTACCGATTATGATGCCAGCAATTGCAACAATGGCTATTTTTACATTTATTGGAGCATGGAATAACTATTTAATTCCTTTAACTGTAATCTTTTCACCTGAGAAATATCCATTATCTGTATTAATGGGATATCTTAAAGGTGGTAAAGTTGCTGAAAATTTAGGTTCTATGTATTTAGCAATTTCAATGTCAGTTGCTCCAATTATAATAGCGTTTATATTTTTATCTAAATACATTATTAGTAGCATATCAGCAGGTTCAGTAAAAGAGTAGTTTGTAAGGGAGGGTAAAAATGAAGAATTATTATTTTGATGATAAAAATAGATTTGTTATAGAAAATTTTAACAAATTAAAACCTTTTTCAAGTTTTTTACCTGGAATTGCAGGTAAAAAGGGTATTCCAATGTGGATTTTCTATGTTAATAGAGGACAATGTATATCATCGTTTGGAATTAAAAACAAGGATAATCCAATAATGGAATTTTTTCCTGCATATAAGTGCTATCAAAATGTGCAAAGTGTTGGGTTTAGAACTTTTATAAAGTTTTTGGATAAAAACTATATATATGAACCATTTTTAAATCAAATAAATGATAAAGTAATTCAAAAGATGTATATAGAAATGAATGCATTAGAAATAGAAGAGATAAATAACGAAAATGGTTTGCAAATAAATGTTATTTATTATATGCTTCCTCAAGAAAAAATAGCGGCTTTAGTTAGAAAAGTCACTGTCAAGAATATATCTTCTGATAAAAAAAATATTGAAATTTTAGATGGAATGCCGGTATTGTTGCCATATGGAATAAGTGATAGCGGATTAAAACAGGTTGGAAACACTCTTAAAGCATGGATGGCCGTATATAATCTTGAAACTGGAATTCCGATTTTTAGAATGAGATCTTCATCAGAAGATACTGTAAATGTAACTGAGTTTAAAGAAGGGAATTTTTATTTATCTTTTCAAAACATAAAGGGCAGGAAAGATTTAGCAAAGTTAGTAGTGGATTCTGATTTGATATTTGGAATGAATACGTCTCTTAGCTATCCAGATGAATTTTTAAAACATTCTTTAAAAGATATATTAAGTAAAAAACAAGTAACTTCGAATAAAATACCTTGTAGTTTTTCTGCAGTTTATGCAGAACTTGATGCTAAAGAATCTGTAACAATATACTCTATTATAGGTCATGCACCAGAGATTTCTATATTAGATGTTTATAAAGAAAAATTGCTTGATGAAGAATATATCAATAGCAAATATTTGGAAGGAAAATCCATTGTAGATCAAATAACAAATGACGTATATACTAAAACATCTTCTAAATTGTTTGATGAATATTGTAAACAAAGTTATTTAGATAATATTTTAAGAGGGGGATATCCTATTCTTCTAAGTAAAAGAGAAAAGCCAGTTGTTTATTATATATATTCTAGAAAGCATGGAGATTTAGAAAGAGATTATAATTATTTTATATTACAACCCGAGTATTATTCAAGTGGGAATGGAAATTATAGAGATGTAAATCAAAATAGGAGAAATGATATTTTCTTTAAGCCAGAGATATTAAGTTATAACATAAAAACATTTATGAATTTAATCCAAGCAGATGGGTATAATCCTTTGGTTATAAATGGAATTAAATATAGAGTTAAGGCAGATAATTTAAATTTTATAGATGAGTTAGTAGAAAATTCAAGTGTATTAAAAGAATTTTTATCTAATTCATTTACACCGGGTAAGTTATTTGAATTTATAGAGAAAAATAATATTAAATTAAAAGTGTCAGAAGAAGAATTATTAGAAAGAATTATGGAAAATGTTGAAGAGGAAATTGATGCAGTTCATGGTGAAGGATATTGGACAGACCATTGGACATATAACTTAGACTTGATTGAAAGTTATTTAGAAATTTATCCAGATAAAAAGAAGGAGTTATTATTTGATGAATATGATTATACTTATTTTGATAATAGCGTAGTTGTTCTTCCAAGAGAAAAAAGATATATATTATGTAATGGTAAAATAAGACAATATAATTCTACAGCAGAGGATAAAGAAAAGAAAAAACTTATAGAATCTAGAAAGATATATAAAAATCTAATGAGATCTAAAAAAGGTATAGGTAAAATATATAAAACAAATCTTATTGTTAAATTATTAAATCTTGCAGCTATAAAATTTGCAACTATAGATCCTGCGGGTGTAGGAATTGAAATGGAGGCAGGAAAACCAGGTTGGTATGATGCATTAAATGGTTTGCCAGGTCTTTTTGGTTCTTCAGTTGCAGAATCTTATGAGTTAGTAAGACTTTTAAATTTTTTAATTAGTATATTAAAAGAATATCCTAATGAAAAAATTAAAATACCTATAGAAGTAATGAAATTACTTGAGCAAGAAGTAGAATGTATTCAAATGTATAATACATTAAATGATGATAAAGATTATAAATTTTGGTCAATGATGGCAGATTTGCGTGAAAAATATAGGGAAGAAGTTAAATTTGGATTTGAAGGCGAAGAAGTTTTAGTAATTTCAAAAGAAGTAATTGATAAAATTAAAAAGCTTAAAGATAAATTGCAGTTGGCATTGGATAAAGCTCTTTTAGACAATGATGGAATAATGCCTACATACTTTTATTATGATGTTGAAGAGTATGAAATTATTAATAATAAAGATGAAGAAACAGATAAAGATAATCAACAATATGTTAGAGTATTAAAATTTAAGCAAAGCAAAATGCCTTTGTTTTTGGAAGGAATAGTCAGAGGATTTAAAATTTATGACGATAAGGATTTTTTAAGGAACATTTATAAAAAGGTAAAAGATAGTGAATTATTTGATAAAAAATTGAAGATGTATAAGGTTAATGCTTCTTTAAATAACGAGACTATTGAAATTGGAAGGGCAAGAGCTTTTACTCCAGGATGGCTTGAAAATGAATCAATATGGCTTCATATGGAGTATAAATATATGCTTGAATTATTAAAAAGTGGATTGTATAAAGAATATTATGATGATTTTAAGAATGTATTAATACCTTTTATGGATCCAAGAGTATATGGAAGAAGTCCTCTTGAGAATTCATCATTTATTGTAAGCAGTGCTTATATAGATGAGTCTATTCATGGAACGGGATTTGTTGCTAGGCTAAGCGGTGCTTCTGCAGAATTTTTGAATATGTGGAGGATTATGTTTATTGGTAAAAATCCATTTAGAGTGATAAATAATAAATTAATTTTAAGTTTTAATCCTGTTCTACCTGAATGGATGTTTGATAGTGAAAATAAAGTTAGTTTTAATTTTTTAGGAAGATGTACAGTCACATATTACAATCCATATAGAAAAAATACCTATGATATAGATTTTAATAATCAAAAAATTATAATCTATTTGCCTGATAACACTAATGTAAAGATATTAGGAAATGTAATTGAAGAGGAGTATGCTAAATTAATTAGAGAAGGCAAAGTAAATAAAATAGATATTTACTTAGAATAAGCCTAAATATGGAGGTAAAATTAAATATGAACTTAAAAGTTTACCTGACGGCAAGAGATACTACAGATAGGTTAAGTTTTAAAGGTTTTAAATCTTTACAATTAAACAAAGCATGCGATAAGGCAATAGAAGTTTTTGAAGATAAGACTTATCAGGTTATTGAAGGTTTTGGAGGAGCTTTTACTGAGGCGGCATCATATAATTTTTATAAATTAACAGAAAAACGTAGAAAGGAGATTTTAAAGGCTTATTTTGATGTAGATGAGGGACATGGTTACAATCTTTGTAGGACACATATAAATAGTTGTGATTTTTCATTAGGAAACTATACTTATGTGAAAGAGTATGATGTTGAGCTTAAAAGTTTTAATATAGAAAGAGAAAAAAGATATGTTATTCCGTTTATTAAAGAAGCAAAGGCAATTTCAAAAGAAGATATAAGAATTTTTTCTTCTCCTTGGAGTCCACCTGCTTGGATGAAAACTAATGGTCAAATGAACAATGGAGGAAAATTAAAAGATGAATATAAAGGTTTGTGGGCATTATATTATGTAAAATATATTAAAGCAATGAAAGAGGAAGGTATAGATATATGGGGAATTACAGTTCAAAATGAACCTGAGGCTACGCAAGTATGGGATTCGTGTAGGTATACTGCTGAAGAAGAAAGGGATTTTGTAAAAAATTACTTAGGACCTACCTTATATAAAGAAGGTTTAAGTCATATAAATATTATTGTTTGGGATCATAATAGAGATTTGATATACGAAAGAGCAAAAGTCATTTTATCTGATAAAGAGGCTTCAAGATATATTTGGGGAATAGGTTTTCATTGGTATTCAGGAGATCAATTTGAGAATCTTAATAAAACCCATGAGGCATTTCCTGATAAAAAATTATTATTTACAGAAGGATGTCAAGAAGGAGGAGTAAGACTTGGGGATTGGACTGTTGGAGAGCGATATGGTCATAATATAATTGGTGATTTGAATAATTACACAGTAGGTTGGGTTGATTGGAATTTATTATTAGATATAAATGGGGGGCCTAACCATGCTGGTAATTATTGTGATGCACCAATTATAGTTGATATAGATGAAGATAAGGTATATTATCAAAGTTCTTATTATTACATAGGACATTTTAGTAGATTTATTAAAAAAGGAGCTAGAAGAATAGGGTTTATAAATCCCTATGATACTTTAGAGGTAACGGCGTTTAAAAATGTTGATGGCATGATTGCAGTGATAGTTATGAATAAATCTGATGAAGATATTGATTTTAAACTTAAAGTAAAGAATGGAGTAGCAGAAATTAAGAGTTTGAAGCATTCAATAATGACATTATTGGTTTAAGAGGTGATTTTATGGTGAAATATAAATTTCCTGATGATTTTATCTGGGGAGTTGCAACATCAGCTTATCAAATAGAAGGTGCTTATAATAAAGATGGAAAGGGAGAAAATATATGGGATAGGTTTACTTCTATCCCTGGCAATATATATAAAAATCATAATGGTAATGTAGCATGCGATCATTATCATCTTTATCAAAGTGATATTAATATATTAAAAGAACTTGGCATAAAAAATTATAGATTTTCTATATCATGGGCCAGAATATTTCCAGATGGATATGGGAAAGTAAATCAAAAAGGTATAGAATATTATAGAAGATTAATTAATGCTTTATTAGATAAAGGAATACAGCCAGCAATAACTTTGTATCATTGGGATTTACCTCAAGAGCTTCAAGATATAGGTGGATGGACAAATAAAAAAGTAGTGGATTATTTTGTTGAGTATGCAGAACTTATGTTTAAAGAATTTGGTGATTTAGTTCCTATATGGATTACTCATAATGAGCCATGGGTTGTTTCAATATTAGGACATGCTTGGGGTGTTCATGCTCCTGGAATTAAGGATTATAAAATTGCTTTAAAGGTAGCTCACAACATACTTTTATCTCATGGGAAAGTAGTAAAGTTATATAGAAGTATGAGTTTAAAAGGTAAGATTGGTATAACATTGAACTTATCGAGTATACATTCAGCAACTGATAGTGAAAAGGACTTATTGGCAGCAAAGATATATGATGGATTTATGAATAGATGGTTTTTAGATGCAATATTAAAAGGCAGTTATCCTGAAGATATGAAAAAATTATATAATGAGTTAAACATTCTTCCTCAATTTTCTGATGATGATATGAAAATTATAAATGAAAGAATTGATTTCTTAGGCATAAATTATTATACAAGAAGTGTAGTAAAATATGATGAAAATGCTTATCCTCTTAAAGTGTCAATGCTAGATTTGGATAATCCTAAAACTGACATGGGATGGGAAATTTATCCTAAAGGATTATATGAATTGCTTATAAATTTACATAAAAACTACGATGGAATTGATATTTTAATTACAGAAAATGGAGCTGCCTTTAATGATATAGTTAACTACAAAGGGAAAGTAGTAGACGATTATAGAATTGATTATTTATATAGGCATTTATTAGAAGCTTATAGAGCAATTTGTGATGGTGTTAACTTAAAAGGGTATTATTTATGGTCATTTTTAGATAATTTTGAATGGGCAGAAGGTTATTCAAAGAGATTTGGTATTGTGTTTGTAGATTATAATACTCAAAAGAGAATAATTAAAGATAGCGCTTATTGGTATAGTGATGTTATTAAAAATAATGGTATTACTGAATGATTGGGGCATTGTAAGTGCCCCTTAAATTATAATAACAGGAGTTCCTATAGGGACAATGCTACTTAATTCAATAATATCTTTATTTAGCATTCTTATACAGCCATTGGATATATTTTTTCCAATGGAAGAGGGATTGTTTGTTCCGTGTATTCCTATTCCTTTTATGTTTAATCCAAGCCATCTTGCACCAAAAGGACCTCCAGGATTTATAACTTTATTTATTATTTTAAAGTGGCCTTTTGGTGTAGGAGTTGAAGGTTTACCAACAGCTACTTTGTATTTTTTTATAGGAATTCCGTTTTTGTATAATGTTAGTGTATGGGTTTTAGTGTTTACAATAATAGAAAAATAGGAATTTTTTAAAGTTTGACGTATAATCCATGTATTCATGTATTTTCACTTATATATTGATACATTATAATATATTCAAGTATAATTTATATAGACACTAAGTGTCGAAAAAAGCAGATAAAAATTTTTTATTTAATATGAATAAATTTATTATAAGTGGAGAAATTAATAAATGAAAGCTCAAGAAAAACACTTGAGCTTAATAAAAAAGCAGTTTCCATAAACAGAACCCCCCATCCCCCTTAGGGCCTTAGGGCCCGCTTTTTTTTAGCAATACTTAGTTTATTAATTAAATAAACATTGAATATTTTTAAAAATCTGATATAATTAAGTAGGGGGACAAGTATGAGGAAAAATGTGATTCCGGGAAGTTTTCAGCTTATGAAAAAAATAAATACAGGTCTTGTTTTTGATGCAATACGTTTATATGCTCCAATATCAAGGGCTGAAATAGCAAAGCTTTTGAATTTGACTCCTGCTACTGTTACTAATATTACTGCAGAGCTTTTAAAAAGAAATATAATTATGGAAAGTGATTTTGGAAAATCTAATGGAGGAAGAAGGCCTGTCTTGTTAAAAATAAATCCAAATTCTTACTACATAATTTCCGTTTATATAGGCCCTACTAAGGTTAGGGTTGCAACAATTAACATGGAATCTGAAATAATGTGTTCAAAGCAAGAAAGTTTATATTCTAACATAAGTTTTGAAAAAGCAAAAGAAATAATAGTGACATTAATTAGGGAAGTTATTGATAGCTGTATAGTTGAAAAAAACAAAATTCTTGGAATTGGAGTTGCTATTCATGGAATTGTTAATTTTGAAAAGGGAATAGTTGTCTTTTCTCCTAATTTTGGATGGAAAAATATAGGTTTAAGAGATGTATTAGAAAAAGAATTTGATATTCCTGTATTTATAGACAGAGATGTAAGGGCAATGGCTATGGCTGAAAACTGGTATGGTGAAGGAAGAGAGTTTGATGATTTTATATGCATTAAAGTAGGTTATGGTATAGGAGCAGCTTTTATTAAAGATAAACAACAAATAAGAGGAGTTTCAGATGGATTAGGGGAGTTTGGACATATTAAAATAAAGGTTGATGATTTAAAATGTATCTGCGGAAATTATGGTTGTTTAGAAAATTATGCTTCAGAAAGAGCAGTAATTAGGTTTGCTAGAGAAAATGGTTATGAAGATGAATTTGATATAGAAAAAATTAATTTAGAGGCGTTAAATGGTAATAAAGTAATTGTTGAAGCTTTGAAAAAAGCCGGATATTATTTAGGATTAGGAGTGGCTAACTTAATAAATATTTTTAACCCAGGGCTTATTATAGTAGGTGGAGATTTAGTTGACATAAATATTTATTTTGAATCTTTAATAGAATCTGCAAGAGAAAATTCTCTAGAGGACTTATTTGAGCATGTGAAAATAAAAAGGGCTAAAACAGGAAAAGATTCTATTATTAAAGGGGCAGGCCTTTTGGTTTTAGATAGTTTATTTGATAGCATAGAAGGGGAGGTTATTGTATGAAAAGTTATGTTATAGGTATAGATGTAGGGGGGACAAATATAGTAACTGCAGTAGCAGATTTAAAAGGCAATGTTATTAATAAGACTAAGATTCCAACTGAAGCTAAAAATGGTTATAAAAATACAATAGTTAGGATAAAGGAACAAGTTGAGAAAGTTTTAGAGTTGTCTGGTGTAACTTTAAGTGATGTTGCTGGAATTGGAATAGGTGTTCCAGGTCTTATTGATGTTGAAAAGGGGATGTGTTATTTTTCAGGGAACCTAGGTGATGAGTGGCAAAATGTTAATATAAAAGAAGATTTAAAAAAGTTTTTTGATCTACCTATATTCTTAGACAATGATGTGAATGTTGCAGCTCTTGGGGAAAAGTATTTTGGAGCAGCAAAAAATTGTAAAGATTTTATTTACATAACAATAGGGACAGGTATAGGTTCAGCAATTGTTTGTGATGGAAAACTAATTAGAGGGCATAGATTTTGTGCTGGAGAATTTGGACATTTAACGGTTGATAGAAATGGGCCAAGGTGTACTTGTGGTAACATAGGATGTATTGAAGCTATAGCATCAGCACCAGCTATTGCAAGAAGAATAAAAGAAAAAATAAATTCAGGAAGAAAATCTATAATGGTTGATTTGGCTGGTGGAATAGATAATATAACAGCAAAGACGTTATCTGAAGCATTTGATAAGGGGGATGAACTTGCAATTGAAATTATGAAAGAAACAGGGGAGTGGCTTGGTATTGCAATTGCAGGCTATATTAATATAATAAATCCTGAGCTTTTTATAATTGGTGGAGGAGTTTCAAGAGCAGGTGAAAGATTGTTAAAATATATTCGTGAAGAAGTTAATAAAAGAGCTATGAAGGTTCAAAAGGAAAGTTGTAGGATTATTACAGCTCAGCAACTTGATGAAGCAGGTATGATGGGAGCTATTGCTGCAATATTAGGATATTTAAATTTAATATAAAATATAAGGCACACTAAACATTAAGTTTAGGTGCCTTTTAGTTTACTTAATTTTAATTATAGAAAGTATTTTATATTGAGGATTTCTGCTATCATATTTAGTAAGGCCTAAAGTAACTTTGTATATAGAGTTCTCATTACCTATAGGTGTTTCTTCAAGGGTTCTAATTAAATAAGTGCATTGAGTAGGAACATCATATTTATCATACCTAATTTCAGATATGGTTCCATCTAAAAATTTTCCTTTTGAAATTATATCTAAATGTTTTTGATTTATATTTGCAGCCTCAACTTCTTGTGTTTCAATATATCCTAGAAGGGAATTTATAGAATTTTTTCCTAAGTTCATAGAAGTAGGCATAATATAAGGAATGGGTCCTGTAGAATTGAAGGTAAGATAATTAAACCTTATATCATCTTTTGTTTTATTTCCAATTACTAACACAGGCTCAAAATCTTTTGTATTTATAAGTCCAAATATTGAATACCTACCTGAAAGTAGTTTTGCTATTTGTTGGTCTTTAAGTTTATACACATGTAGTATAGGCCCTTTAGAGTCGGATGCTTGTAGAATTATTTCAAGATTTTTATCTTTGTCTATATCTACAAAGTTTATATTCATAGGCCAATTTTTATTAAAAAAACCTAGAGTTTTTATTGTTGTATCTGGTTCAAGACCAAGAGTTTTTTTTTCATCTAATCTAACAGAAACGTTATATTCTCCTGTTTTTTCATTTGTAGTGACTAAGATACAGTCTGTTTTTCCATTATTGTTTAAGTCAGTGTAATAAGTATTTGGTTGATTAAAGGTGTTTATAGTTTGTTTTGTTTTCATAAATATCAAAACAATAGCAGCTAATATTATTGCAGCCAATATGATTAATCCCCAAATGATTTGTTGTTTTTTAACTACGTATATTTTTAATTTCATCTAACTCACCTCCATTAAATTTATATGTTTTATATTTACAAAATATTTGTGGAAAAATAAAAATGGAGGTGTAAAAATTAAAATTAACTAACGTTGATAAAAAAAATAATTTTTAATATAATCAAGTTGTATTATGTTAAAAATTAAGGGAAGTGGTGGTTTTATGAAAAAGGTTGTTAGTATTTTATTGATGTTTATTCTTTTGTTAAATTTTTCATCGTGTCAGAAAATTGGTTCTAAAGAAAAAGAACAAAAAAAATTAAAAATAGCTATTATGTATCCAGAAGAAAGTATAGGCGGAATATATAAAGAGATTGTAAAAAAATATGAAGCAAACAATCCTGATGTAAAAGTTGAGCTTATTTTAGATTTTTCTGATGAAACAAAAATAAAAGAAGCATTAACTAAAGAAGGTGAATATGATATTATAGCCTTAAAAAGAAATCAATTAATTGAATATGCTAAAACAGGCTTAATTCAAGATATAACTGATTTTGTTGATAGAAATGGTCTAAGAGATAAGTTATATCCTATTAATATATCCTATGGTACATTTAATGGAAAAGTATATGGCATAGGGGATTTGCCTATTACATATGAATGGTTTTATAATAAATCATTGTTTAATAAATATGGTATTAAAGAACCTACTTCATTAAAGGAGTTTATTGATATATCTAAAAAATTTAAAAATGTAGGTATAATTCCAATTAGTGTTGGAGCTATGGATAGGTGGACTTTAGTTTTGTTATTTGGAAATATAACTTGTCAAACTACAGGAATACAATCCTTTACAGATAATTTAGGGTCTGATAAAAAGGCGTTTGAAAATATAGAGGGAATAGATGAGGCTTTTAATATATTTGAAAAAATTACAAAAACATCAATAGATAAAAACTGTGTTGATATTAATTTTATGCAATCAGTAGATGACTTTATTAAAGGCAAGGCTGCAATTCTACCTTCTATATCTATAACAAAGCAATTGATAGATTCTAAAAAAACAGCCGGATTTGAATATGGGGTATTTGAATATCCTATTATCTTTAAAGATAATCCAATTTCAAAGCTTAGTGCTAGTGGAGGCCAGATTTTAGCTTTATCTTCCAAAACTTCAAATAGAGAAGCAGCAGAGAAATTTTTAAGCTTTTTATTTAGTGAGCAGGCACAAAAGCTTTTTGTGGAAAAAGGTTATATATCTGCTTTAAAGTTTGTTAATCAACCCGATACAATAATAGATAGAACAATAATTTCCCATATTGAAATGACGGATGATAACTCAGGAATGCTTATTGATAATGTTGATTTAAAAATGGCTGATGCGATAGGAATTGTTCTTTCTGATATTATAGAAGGAAGAGTAAAGGCTAAAGAAGCATGGGAGAGGGTTTTAAAAATATCTTTTCAACAATAAAAGGGAGATTTTTATAATCTCCCTTCAGACCGTCGACAAACCCCACTTTTCAAAAAACGAAAAGTGGGGTTTGAGTATTTTTACAAGCATTTTTGATAAATATTTTATAAATACAAAGAAATTTTTGCCCTTTCCAGGGCCGTTTTGTCCCTTCTTCCACATCCAATTTGCCATCTTCTTTAAGTTAAAGCAAGCACAAACAAGCATCGCTTGCATGGACACTTTTTCTATCCCTCTTAGTGTTGTCCATCGCAAACCATGCTTCTCCTTCAAGTCAGCAAATACCCTCTCTATGGTTTTGCTTCTATCTTTATATAGTTCTTTGCATTCGTATGTATGTCT
>NZ_FNUK01000031.1 GCF_900108045.1 Caloramator fervidus
TTAATACAACAGGATCTATGCTTGGTCTCCCATTATTTAAGCAATACATGTCCTTTACAAGATCATATATGAAATCAAAATTGATAGCTTTTTCTATTTTTCTAACTAAATGATCTTCTGGAACCAATTGGTCAACAGAGATAAATTCAACTTGTTCTCTACGAATTTTATCTTTGTTGATTGTTAGCATACTTATCCTCCTTTATTACTTCGTATATTATTATATTTCGACATAAAAAAAGAGAATCCTTTTTTTGTGATGGATTCTCTTTTTAAAATTATACTTTGTCAACAATCTGAAAATTCCGGCATATGCCGGAATTTTATATTTCTTCTTTATTCTCCTTTTGAGCCTTCTCAATTATTTTTTGAGCTATATGAGGTGGAACTTCTTCATATCTTGCAAACTTCATTGTAAAACTTCCCCTTGCTTGAGTCATAGATCTTAAGTCCGTTGCATACTTAAAGGTTTCAGCCATAGGCATCTCCGCCATTATCATCTGCATTCCATCTTTTTGTTCCATTCCAAGAACTCTTCCTCTACGCTTATTTATATCCCCTATTACATCTCCCATATATTCATTAGGAACCATTATTTCAAAATGCATTATAGGTTCTAACAAAACAGGATCTGCCTCCTTCATGCCCTTTTTAAAGGCTAAAGATGCTGCTGTTTTAAATGCCATCTCTGAGGAGTCAACAGGATGGTAAGAACCATAATGAAGAGTAGCCTTTAAATTTATAACAGGATATCCAGCTAAAACACCCTTTTTCATAGCCTCTCTTAATCCCTTTTCAACAGCAGGAATATATTGCTTTGGAACAACTCCTCCAACTATCTGATCTACAAATATAAGGTCATCTGTTTCATGTTGAGGTTCAAATTTTATTACAACATCTCCATACTGTCCATGTCCTCCTGTTTGCTTTTTATACTTACCTTGAACATCTGCCGTTTTTCTTATTGTTTCCTTATAAGGTACCTTAGGTAAATCAAGAACAACTTCTACCCCAAATTTATTTTTTAATTTACTTGCAATAATTTCAAGGTGGAGCTCACCAACACCTGAAATTATAAGTTCTGAGTTTTCCACATCCCTTGTTATTTTAAAAGTTGGGTCTTCTTCAAGTAGTTTGTGAAGCCCTGTTGAAATCTTATCTTCATCATTTTTAGCCTTTGGCTTTATAGCCATAGAAATTTGAGGTTCTGGGAAATCTATTTTATCATAAATTATAGGACTTGAAGCATCACATAAAGTATCTCCAGTTACAGTATATTGAAGCTTTGCAACAGCTCCTATATCTCCTGCCTTCAACTTACTTACTGGTATTTGATTTTTTCCTTTTAATATGTATAATTGTCCTATTTTTTCTATCTTATCTTGGGTTGAATTATAAACAGAAGAATCTTGAGTTATAGTTCCTGAAATTACTCTAAACATTGAAAGTTTTCCTACAAATGGATCCACAATAGTTTTAAATACAAAAGCTGAGAATTTTTCATCTTCCCTTGATTTTCTTATTTCCTCGTTTTGAGTTTTTGGATTTTTACCCTTAAATTCTACTCTATCCAAAGGAGACGGGAAATAATTTACTATACAATCAAGCAAAGTAGTTAAAGCTACATTTGAAATAGCTGAACCACAAAATACAGGAGCTATATCACAATTTAAAATACCCTTTCTAAGTCCTTTTAATATCTCCTCATCTGATAAGAAACCTTCGTTTAAGTATTTATCAAGAAGCTCTTCATCCGTCTCTGCTACAGATTCCATAAGTATATTCCTATATGTATCAACCATATCTTCAAGTTCCTTTGGTATTTGTGTTTCAATCATAGATTTAAGTTTAGAATCATAAACTAAAGCTTTTCTTTCTAATATTTTAACAACTCCTTTAAAATTAGATTCCTTTCCTATAGGTATTTCTAATGCAGCAACCGAAAGACCAAACTTTTCTTTAAGCTGTTTAAAGGTTTTATCAAAATCTGCATTTTCTCTATCCATTTTATTTATAAAAAACGCTCTAGGTATTTTGCACTTATTAACATACTGCCAAGCCTTTTCAGTTCCAACTTGAAGTCCTGAAGCAGCACAAACAATAATAATAGCGGAATCTACAGCTTTTAAACCCTCTAAAACCTCCCCAACAAAGTCAAAATAACCTGGGGTATCAACAAAGTTTATTTTATAACCATTCCAATCACAGGGTGCAACAGCAGTTGATATAGATATTTGTCTTTTCTTTTCTTCTATGTCATAATCACATACAGTTGTCCCATCTTCAACCCTTCCCATTCTATCAATAGCTTTACAGTCAAATAATATAGCCTCAACTAAAGTCGTCTTTCCTGTGCCACCATGTCCAATAACCCCAACATTTCTTATGTTTTCAATTTTGTAATCCTTCATTTAAACTCCCCCTTTAATGCCTCCTTAATTTTATATATTCTACCATTTATTAAAAATTCCTTTTAAATTATAAAAATTTTTCGACAATTTTGACTATTGAGTAGTAAACAAAAAATTTTACAGCTTTAAAGGAATGATATATAATTTTGTTAGTAACACACATCAAGGAGGTAATTAAATGAAGGAAAAAATTATAGCCGAAATAAAAGAATGGATAGCATCAATAATAATTGCTGCAATTATAGCCTTTACTATAAAAGCCTTTATATTTGACATAGTTCAAGTTTCAGGTCCATCTATGCTTCCAACCCTTCATAATAACGATAGAGTAGCTATTGAAAAAATAAGTCTTTATACAAAAAATTTCAAAAGAGGAGAAATAATAATATTAGATCCAGGAAACAACGGTAGAAGTTTATATATAAAAAGAATTATTGCACTTCCTGGAGAGAGACTTCAAATAAAGGATGGATATGTTTTTATAAACGGTAAAAAACTTAAAGAGGATTACCTTCTTCCTGGAACAAAAACTTATGCCGATGAGGATATTGACATAATTATTCCTAAAGACCATGTGTTTGTACTTGGAGATAACAGAGAAATCAGCGAAGATAGTCGTTATATAGGGCCTATTCCTTTTGACCACATAAAAGGACATGCTATTTTAAAATTATTTCCTTTTACCGATATAAAAAAATTATAGGGTGCATTTGCACCCTTAATTTATTTCTTCAAGTTTACCAGTAACCATATAAATTATTCTTTCACAAATATTAGTATTATGGTCAGCTATTCTTTCTAAAAACCTTCCAACAAACATAAGCTTTGTAGCTTGCTTTGTTATTTTAGGATCCTTAATTATCATATCTAAAAGTTCATCTATTATCCTTTGATAAATTTCATCCACATCTTGATCCATTTGTGCTACTTTTTTTGCAAGATATATATCCTCCTTTATAAAAGCATCTATACTAAGCCTTATCATTTCCTGAACAATACCTGCCATTTTTGGTATGTCAATAAGGGGCTTTATTAAAGGTTCTTTTCCTATATCTAATGTAATTTTGGATATATTTACTGCATTATCTCCCATTCTTTCAAGATCAGTAATTATTTTAAGAGCAGTTGTAATAGTCCTTAAATCCTTAGCAAGGGGCTGCTGAAGAGCAAGGAGTTTTATACAATCCATTTCAATTTCTAAATCCATCATATCTATTTTATCATCGTCTTCAATAATAGTTCTTGCTAATTCTAAATTTTGTTCCTTTAACGAATTTACTGCCTTATCAACTATAGCCTCAACCATAAGTCCCATTCTTAAAACCTTTCGTTTTATATCTTCAAGATTTTGTTGAAAATGAAGCCTCATAAAACTCTCTCCTTTTAACCAAATCTACCAGTTATATAATCCTCAGTTCTTTTATCCCTTGGATTTTCAAATATATTTTCTGTAGTATCATATTCTATAAGCTCACCATTTAAGAAAAACGCTGTCCAATCAGAAATCCTTGCTGCCTGCTGCATAGAATGGGTTACTATAATTATAGTATAATCCTTTTTAAGCTCAAGCAAAAGTTCTTCTATTTTTAAAGTTGATATAGGATCAAGGGCTGATGTGGGCTCATCCATAAGCACAACCTCCGGTTGCATCGCTATAGCCCTTGCAATACAAAGCCTTTGTTGTTGACCACCAGATAATTCTAAAGCAGACTTATATATTTTATCCTTTACCTCATCATACAAAGCAACGGCCTTTAAAGTCCTTTCCACAACCTCATCAAGTATTTCCTTTTTATTAACCCCATTTTTCCTAAGCCCATAAACTATATTTTCATAAATAGTCTTTGGAAACGGATTGGGTTTTTGAAAAACCATTCCAATTCTCCTTCTTAACTCAACAGGATCCACTTCCTTTGAATAAATATTTTGTCCTTTAAAATAAATATTTCCTTCAACTTTTATGTTTTCAATAAAATCATTCATTCTGTTTAGCGTCCTCAAAAGAGTAGACTTTCCGCATCCAGATGGCCCTATAAAAGCAGTTATTTTATTTTTATATATATCCATATTTATATTTTTCAACGCTAAAAAATTCCCATAATAAAAGTTTAAGTTTTCAATTTTAATTATGTTTTCCATAGCATCCTCCTTTAATCCTTAATCCTAATTTGATACTTATTTCTTAATATAATTGCTATTGAGTTTATCCCTAAAAGTATTATTAACAATACGATTATTCCTGCAGCGGCAACATTTTGAAACTCTTTTTTAGGCATGCTTGCCCAATTAAAAATTTGAATAGGCAAAACAGTAAACTGATCAAAGGGAGTTTTAGGAATAAAAGAAACATAAGCAAAGGCTCCAACAACTATCAAAGGTGCAGCCTCACCTAAAGCTCTAGAAATGCTTAGTATAGTTCCTGTAAGTATGCCAGGAAGTGCATAAGGTAAAACTACACCGGTTATAGTTTGCCATTTAGTTGTTCCAAGAGCATAGGAGGCCTGCTTTAAAGAGTCTGGAACGCTTTTTAAAGCTTCCTGTGAAGATATAATTATTGTAGGTAAAATCAAAAGGGACATAGTCAAAGCCCCAGAAATTATGCTTCTTCCAAACCCAAGCAATCTAACAAATATAGTAAGTCCAAGCATACCATATATAATAGCTGGAACTCCCGCCAAATTTGCTATATTTAACTTTATAAAATCCGTAAACTTGCTTTCCTTTGCGTACTCCTCTAAATAAAGCGCTGTTCCAATTCCTATTGGAAAAGAAATTATAGCTGTTAAGAATATAAGCCATAAACTTCCCAAAAGCGCCGGGTATATACCAGCTTTTTTAGGGAACCTTGAAGGAAAGTTAGTTAAGAAATTTAATGATAGCCACTTTATTCCCTTAGATAATATGCTAAAAAGAAGAACACTTAATATAATCACCCCAAACAAAGTACATAAAAAGGTTAAAACATGAAATATCCTATTTTTAAACTTTCTTCTTTTTGTTATATCCATTAATATAACCTCCTGTGCCTTCTTATAACATATCTTGAAATTAAATTTAAAGTAAACGTAATTAAGAACAATAAACTTCCTACAGCAAACAAAGTTCTATATCCAATAGAACCATAAGGAATATCCCCCATGCTTATTTGAACAATATAACCCGTCATAGTTTGTATACTTTCTAAAGGATTTAAAGTCATCTTTGGAGTGGAACCTGCTGCCATTGCAACTATCATAGTTTCACCAACAGCTCTTGAAATTGCAAGAATAAATGATGCAACAATGGTTGGAAAAGCAGTTGGAATGACAATATCCTTTATAACTTCATATTTTGTAGCACCAAGGGCATAAGCTCCAAACCTTAAAGAATCTGGAACAGACATCATAGCATCTTCACTTAAAGAAGAAACTAAAGGAATCGTCATAATTCCAACAGCAATACCTGCGCTTAAAGCATTATATACGCTTGTTTGAGGAAAAATTATTTTTATTATTGGAGTTATAGCAGTTAATGCAAAGTACCCATAAACTATAGAAGGAATGCCTGCAAGTATTTCTAATACAGGTTTTAAAATTTTTCTTATCTTTTTAGGTGCATATTCACTTAAATATATCGCACTCCCAAGTCCTACAGGAATAGATATAATACTAGAAATAACCACTATTAAAAGCGTTCCAACTACAAGAGGTAACACTCCAAATTTAGGAGGCTGAAAAAGTGGTGTCCATTCCCTCCCTGTTAAAAATTCTTTAATTGAAATATCTTTAAAAAACAAAATCGTTTCTTCAAATAGTGAAAAAACAATACCTAATGTTGTTAATACAGATATAAAACCTAAGGCCTTTAATATTTTCTTTATAATTTCTTCACTTTTTTTAATTTTTTCCTTACTTTCAAATTCTATTTTGTTCATCCTTCTCCCCCTTTTAATTTTGGGAGGCACCCATTGGTGCCTATATTACTTTATTTTATTTAATTGCTCTTGATATTTTTTATCTTCTAACGGAACATATCCTACATCTTCTACTAAATCTTTGGCTTTTTCTAAATAGAATTTTACAAAAGATTTAATTTCTGGCCTTTCTAATGACTTTTTATTTACATATATATAAAGTGGTCTTGAAAGTGGCTTGTATTTTCCATTTCTAATATTTTCTGTTGTAGGTTCAACTCCGTTTATTTTAAGTACCTTTAAAACATCTTTGTTTTCTTCATAATATGAGTGACCAAAAAATCCCATTGCATATTTATCTCCTGCAACTCCTTGAACTAAAACGTTGTCATCTTCACTTGCCGTGTAATCTGCTCTTATTCTCTTTTCCTCTCCATTTATTTCTGAAGTAAAGTAATCAAAGGTTCCTGAATCTGTTCCTGGTCCATAAAGCTTTATCTTTTCCTTTGGCCACTCAGGTCTTACATCGCTCCAATAAACAACCTTTGAATCTTTATCCCAAATTTTCTTAAGCTCTTGTGTTGTTATATCATAAGCCCAATTATTATCCTTGTTTACAACTACTACAATTCCATCATAAGCTACCTCAAGTTCAATAAAATCTATTCCATTAGCCTTAGCCTTTGCTAGCTCTTCAGTTTTAATGCTTCTTGATGCATCGTTGATATCAATTTCTCCATTAACAAACTTTTTAAAACCTCCGCCTGTTCCTGAAATACCAACTGTTATATTAACATTTGGGTTTTGTTTATTAAATTCTTCAGCAACTGCTTGAGTTATTGGATACACTGTACTTGACCCATCAATTTTAATAGTTCCTGCTAACTTGCCTTGCCTTCCACAGGCTAAAAAAGATAAAGTTGTAACCGCCAATAAAATCGTCAAAATTATTCTTTTCATGTTTATCACCCCTTCAATTTTTTTACACTTTTATTTTAAATTCTAAAAATGTTAAGTACTATCAAAAATATGTTAAGACTTGGTTAAGTGAATTTTACAATTTTATTTTGCTATAAAAACAAATATTTAATTCAAAAACAATGGCACTTTATTAGATGCAAACCATCTAATAAAGTGCCATCATATTATCCACATTTTGAATATCCACAATTAGGACAAATCACACAACCACCTTCATGAGTTATTGAATTCCCACATTCAGGGCATAAAATTTTATTCTTGTTGTCATCTAACCCTAAATCTAAACTTATAATTTCCCTTTCTTTGTCAAATTGCTTAAGGCTTATCAACTTTTCTATAGTCTTTGCTATTGCATCAGGACAAGATAAAACTTTTATATCTTTATTAACTGCCATCTGTCTTAACGTAGCATGACATCTTATGCCTTTAAGTTGCTCTATTATCTCCTTTACATCTATTCCACTTCTTAACGCAATTGAAACAAGGCGTGCCGTAGCCTCCGATTGAGATGGACAACCACCAGCTTTTCCAAGATTAGTAAAAACTTCACAAATTCCATTTTCATCATAATTTACTGTAACATAAAGATTTCCACATCCTATCCTTACCTTTTCTGTCATTCCCATTGTAATTTCTGGCCTCTTTCTAGGCTTTGAACCTTTCTCCTCAGTTTTGTCTTTTACTCCAACGTTTATAACCTGCCCTTCTCGGCTACCGTCTCTATATATAGTAACTCCTTTACATCCTAACTTATACGCAAGAAGATAAACTGCCTTTACATCCTCAACCGTTGCATCGTTTTTAAAATTTACAGTTTTTGAAACAGCATTGTCTGTCCATTTTTGAAAAGCTGCCTGCATTCTAACATGATATATAGGACTTATATCATGGGCAGTTACAAATATCCTTCTTATATCCTCTGGTATCTCTTCTATATCCTGAATAGTTCCCTTTTGAGCAACTTTATCCATAAGCTCTTTAGAATAAAGCCCTCTTTGCTTCATAATCTTTTCAAACAAATAATTAACCTCAACAAGTTTCTCATTATCTAGTACATTTCTCCAAAACGCAACAGCAAATAAAGGTTCAATGCCTGAAGATACCCCAGCTATTATGCTTATAGTTCCTGTCGGAGCTATTGTGGTTGTTGTTGCATTTCTCAAAGGCTCTCCATCTTTATATATGCTATTGTAAAACTCTGGGAAAGGTCCCCTTTTCTTAGCTAAGGCTCTACTTGCTTCTTTTGATTTTTCATTTATAAATTTCATAAGGTTATCTGCAAGATTCACAGCCTCTTCTGAATCATAAGGTATACCAAGAAGAATTAGCATATCTGCAAATCCCATAACACCAAGACCTATTTTTCTTGTTTTCTTAGTCATACGCTCTATCTGAGGAAGAGGATATACATTAACGTCAATTACATTATCAAGAAAATGAACTGCATCATAGATTGTTTTTTCTAAAAGCTCATAATCTATTTCGTATTTTTCTCCTACTTTCTTAATCATCTTAGCAAGATTTATTGAACCTAAATTGCAACTTTCATAAGGAAGCAGAGGCTGTTCTCCACAAGGATTAGTACTTTCAATATCTCCAAGATTTGGAGTAGGATTTTTTTCATTTATTCTATCAATAAAAACTATTCCGGGTTCCCCGTTTGTCCAAGCCATTTTTACTATAAGTTCAAAAACTTCTTTTGCATTTAATTTGCCTTTTACTTTTTTTGTATGAGGATCTATAAGTTCATAATCTTCACCCTTTATTGCTGCTTCCATAAATTTTTCTGTTAAAGCAACACTTATATTAAAATTTGTAATCTCTTTATTATCTTGTTTACATTTTATAAACTCTAGTATATCTGGATGATCAACCCTTAAAATAGCCATATTAGCTCCTCTTCTTGTTCCTCCCTGTTTTACGGCCTCTGTTGCTGCATTAAATACCTTCATAAAACTTACAGGACCTGATGCAACTCCACCTGTTGTTCTTACAGTAGAACCTTTAGGTCTTAATCTTGAAAAACTAAAGCCCGTTCCCCCTCCTGATTTATGTATTAAAGCTGCATTTTTTATAGCATCAAATATTCCCTCCATTGAATCCTCAACAGGTAAAACAAAGCAAGCTGAAAGCTGTCCTAGGGGACGTCCTGCATTCATAAGAGTTGGAGAATTAGGTAAAAATCTTAAACTTGTCATCAAATCATAAAACTTCTTTTCCGTTTCTTCTATGTTAGCATCTTCATCATAGAACTTGTCTGCTAAAGCTACCGTTTTTGCAACTCTTTTAAACATATCCTCAGGAGTTTCAATTAAATTTCCCTTCTCATCCTTTGCAAGATATCTTTTTTGTAAAACCTTTAAAGCATTTTCGCTGAGCTTCATAATATCACCTCAATATATTGTATGTTTAAGAGATCACGATATACTACATATTGTATTTTATCATTTTAACCTATCAAAACAAAATTTAAAATTAATCTATTTTCTTCTTAATGTTCCCTTAGTGTCTAATTTCTCAATTTAATTTACTAAATCTGTTGTTTTCTTTATAACCTTTATCTTGACATAATTAAATCCCTGAAAATCTATATATATTGAATTTTTCTATAAGCAAAATTAAAATAATTTATGAATATTAATAAAAGGGGTGTTAATATGAAACTTCCTATAGAGTTTTATAATAGAAATACTTTAGAGGTTGCAAAGGACCTTCTCGGTAAAATTCTTGTTAGAACTATAGAAGATAAGCCCATAATGGGAAAAATCGTAGAAGTTGAGGCTTACTTAGGTCCTATAGATAAGGCTTGTCATTCATATAATTTTAAAAAAACACAAAAAAATGAAGCTATGTATGGTCCTCCAGGAACTTGTTATGTATATATAATATATGGAATGTATCACTGTTTAAATATAGTCACAGAAGAAGAAGGAATGCCCTGTGCTGTTTTAATTAGAGCAATTGAGCCCCTTGAAGGACTTGATATAATGGCTTTAAATAGGTTTGGTAAAAAATATAGTGAGCTTAAATCATCTGAAAGAAAAAAATTAACCAATGGTCCTGGAAAACTTTGTCAAGCATTAAATATTGATAAATCCTTAAATAAAAAAAGTCTTTTAGGAGACGAGATATATATACTTGACAACAATGAAAAATTTGAAATAGTCTCAGATAAAAGAATTGGAATAGATTATGCAGAGGAAGCAAAGGACTTTGAATGGAGATTTTATATAAAAGATAACCCATATGTATCAGTATTAAAAAAATAAACTCCCTCAAACTTGAGGGAGCAGTTCAATTTTTCTATTTTTAAAATAAACCCTTCTTAATTTACTCATTTTTATAATTTCTTCTGCAACTTTAAAATGCCTTCCTATCGAATCAATGTCATGAGCATCTGAACCTAATGTTACAAATTCTCCTCCTAATTCCTTAAATCTTTTTAAAATCTTTAGCATATTATCTGCTGCAACCCTATTATCAAGCCTTCTTGTATTTAATTCTATAGCTTTTCCCTTTGATGAAAGTATTTTCAATATTTCATCTATTAGATCTGAAAAATCTTCGTAATAAAGCTCCTTATCATCATAAATGGAATAACGAGTTATATAATCTATATGACCTAAACTATCAAAAAAATCACTGTCTTTTATACAACTATAAATATAACTTAAATATTCCTCATAGGCCTCTTTTTTACTTTTATTTTCATAAAAACAATCTCTAAAAATATCAATTCCCTTTACAACATGAATAGACCCTATAACATAATCAAAGGGATTTTCTTCTATTATCTTTTTATTTTCTGCTATACAATCCAATCTAAGCCCAAGTTCTATTCCAAGTAAAATTTTATCACTTCTATAGGTTTCATATTCCCTAAAATACTCCTTTGTATCAAATTGAAATTTACCTTCATCTGGATATTTTAAATCCATATGCTCTGTTACTATAACTCCAAAACCATCATACTTAATCCTCTTTAAAACATCTTCAAGCCTCATGTTGGAATCTGAAGAAAATTTCGTATGAACATGGCAGTCAAACATAACTTTACCTCCAGATAAGCCAATTTAAAATATATCCCGTTAAAACCGCAGATAAAGTAAAGGGAAGACTTAATTTCATAAATTCTCTTGCTTTAACATCATAGCCTTCTTTTCTTAGTATCCCAAGAGCTGTTATATTTGCTGAAGCACCAATTGGCGTTATATTCCCTCCTAATGTAGCACCAATTAAAAGCCCAAAGAAAAGAATATAAGGACTTATATTCATGCCCTTGGCAATCTTTGCTACAACAGGAAGCATAGTTGCTGTATAAGGTATATTGTCAACAAATGCAGATATAAGAACAGAAAACCAAACTAAAATTGTATAAATTAAAAACAAGTTACCTTTCCCAAACCTTAGAAATAAACTGCTTATATCATCTATAACTCCAGTTTCAGAAAGTCCTGCTACAACTACAAAAAGCCCCATAAGCAAAAGAATGGTTTCATAATCAATTTGTAAAAGAGTATTATTTAAAGCATGATTATTTTTATCTATTAAAATCTCCTTAATCAAACCTATAACAAGAAGACTAATACAAATAAGCCCATTTGTAATACTAGGTTTATTAGGAATAAATGAAGCAAATATTAATAGTATAACCATTGAAACCAAAAGATATGTCGGAAAATAGTCCTCAACCCTTTGTTTTTCTTCAAGATGAACGGGAATATCATAATTTTTAAAGAAAATATATAAAACAATTAATGAAACAGCTGCACCTATTTCAACTATCCAAAATAATCCTAATCTTCCCTTAAAGAAAAAGAAATCCATAAAATCCATTTTAGCATATCCACCTAATAAAAGCGATGTCGTATCCCCTACTAAAGTAGCCGCTCCCTGTAAATTTGATGATATAGATATAGCTATAATCATATAAACTGGAGAAATATTAAGCTTTTTTGCAACATCCAATGCAACAGGAGCAATTATTAATACAGTTGCCACATTGTCTATAAAAGCAGAAACTATGCCAGCAAAGGCAGCTAAAGAAATTATAACCCATTTTATACTAGAAACCCTATCTATTATAATATCAGCCATTAAAGCAGGCATTTTAGATTCTATAAATAAATTTACTATACCCATAGTTCCAGCTATCATAAGTATAATATTCCAGTCTATATAGGATAAAACTTTATTAACTGGAACTATTCCTGTTACTATAAACAAAACCGCTGAAGTCAAAGATATGTAGGTTCTATATTTAGGAAGCAAAAGAAGTAACATATACGTTGCCACAAATAGCAAAATAGAAAGTAACTTCATTTTATGCCTCCTCTATTTTTTTTACTATATTATAAAATTCCTTCTTAAGCTTTTTTGCTATAGGAATATCTGCTGGAGCAAGGTCAAAATTTTCAACTTCTTCAACTTTAACCCACAATGCATCGTCATGAACTGAAAGTTTATAATCTAAAGATAAGGGTTTTACAATAAAGGAAACTAGCTTTATTTTACCACCCTCATATTCATAAACTACCCTCTCAAAAGGCATTATAATTTTGACCTCCATTTTAAGCTCCTCATAAATTTCCCTCAGCAAGCATTCCTCATATGTTTCATTTTTTTCTAATTTACCTCCAGGAAACTCCCACTTACCCTTTATGTTACCATCCTTCCTTCTTGCTATTAAAACTTTTCCATCCCTTATTATAATAGCTGCTACAACTTCTTTTGTCATAATCTTCCCCTCTTTACTTAAAGAAAGATTTTATAATTTGCCTTCCACTCTCAATCCCTAAACTTAAAAAACTTGAATTTTTCTTAAATATATCTTCTAGTGAATAAAGTAGTTTATCGATTTCTTCGTAAGAAATTGTCAATGGAGGCTCTATTCTTATAACATTTGGATTGTTTAAAGTATATGCAGTTATTATTCTATATTCATTCATCAACTTTCCTGCAACTAATGAAGCAAAATATTCCTTTGATATTTCTGAAAGTTTACCTAAAGTTAAAAAATCCAAAACTCCCTTAGGCTCCTTAAATTCTATTCCTATCATTAATCCCTTTCCTCTAACTTCTTTTATGATAGGGTATTTTTCTTTAAGATCATTAAGCCTCTTTAATAAGTATTCCCCTTTTTCCTTTGCTTTATTTGGCAGATCATTTTCCAATATGTATTTTATTGTAGCAATACCTGCAGCACAAGCAATTGTATTTCCTCCAAAAGTTGACGTGTGTAAAAAAGCTTTATCAATACTTCCATAAGCTTTTTTCCAAATTTCATCCTTTGTTATATAACCTCCGATTGGAATTATCCCTCCACCTAACGATTTTGCAAAACACATTATATCCGGAACAACACCTTCTTCTTCGCAGGCAAACATATATCCTGTTCTTCCAAAACCCGTTTGAATCTCATCTATTATTAAATATACCTCATATTTATCACAAAGCTGTCTAACTTTCTTTAAATATCCTTTAGGTGGAACTATAATTCCACCTTCCCCTTGAATTGGTTCTAATATAAAAGCTGCAACATCTCCCATTTTTAAAGCATCTTCAAGAGCTTTTTCATCTCCAAAAGGAACAGGATAAGTTTCAGACAAAAGAGGTCTAAAAGGAGTTCTATATTTTTCCCTTCCTGTTACTGATAAGGCTCCAAAACTTTTGCCATGAAAGGAGTTTAAACAATAAATTATTCTGCTTTTTCCACTTGCAATTCTAGCAAGCTTTAAAGCTCCTTCTACTGCTTCTGCCCCACTATTTGCAAAAAATGTTCTTTTTAAATCTCCTGGAGTAATCAAAGATAAATTTCTTGCTAAAACCCCTGCCATATTATAAATAGAAGCCTGTAAAATATTTGGAAGTCCTATTACCTTTTTAATTTCATTTATTATATCAGGATTATTATGCCCAACATTTAAAGCTCCATATCCTCCTAAAAAATCTATATACTCATTTCCAGCTTCATCATAAACTTTTGTCCCTTCAGCCTTAACAAAATGTTTATCAAAATCCAAAAGAGATAGAAGCTGAACAGCGCTAGAATTTATATATTCCTTATAATTTTGTCTCACATCTTCTCTTTTTAAACTTAAAGCATCATCTATAGTTAAAAAATCTTTATAAATTTCTTTTACATCCATATTTATCCCCCTTTTATATATAGTGCACATGTTGTGCATAATTATTATACCAATATTTTACACAATGTTCAATTAAAAAATAAAAAAGCAGTGCACTAAGCACTGCTTTATATTCAAAATTGGCTCCACGGAGAGGACTCGAACCTCCAACCCTCCGGTTAACAGCCGGATGCTCCACCATTGAGCTACCGTGGAATATTTCTTACCCGGCAGTCACCTACTCTCCCAGGCCGTCTCCAGCCTAGTACCATCGGCGAAGGTAGGCTTAACCTTCGTGTTCGGAATGGGAACGGGTGTTTCCCTACCTCTATCACCACCGGATATACACAACTGCACAAGTAGATCAAGTCCTCGACCTATTAGTACCAGTCAGCTAAACGCCTTACGACGCTTACACCTCTGGCCTATCTACCTGGTAGTCTTCCAGGGGTCTTACCGCTCTCGCGTGGGAAATCTCATCTCGGGGTGGGCTTCGCGCTTAGATGCCTTCAGCGCTTATCCCGTCCGAACATGGCTACCCAGCTGTGCCCTTGGCAAG
>NZ_FNUK01000030.1 GCF_900108045.1 Caloramator fervidus
GAAAAGAAGAAGACAGTAGTAACAGGAGTAGAAATGTTCAGAAAGGTTCTTGATGTAGCAGAAGCAGGAGACAACATAGGAGCATTATTAAGAGGAATTAACAGAGATGAAATAGAAAGAGGTCAAGTTCTTGCGAAGCCAGGAACAGTAAACCCACACAAGAAATTTGAAGGACAGGTATACGTATTAAAGAAGGAAGAAGGAGGAAGACATACTCCATTCTTCAACGGATACAGACCACAATTCTACTTCAGAACAACAGACGTTACAGGAACAATTAAGTTACCAGAAGGCGTAGAAATGTGCATGCCAGGCGACCACGTAACAATGGAAGTAGAACTTATAACACCAATAGCAATGGAAGAAGGATTAAGATTTGCTATAAGAGAAGGTGGAAGAACAGTAGGCGCTGGCGTTGTTTCTAAGATTATTGAATAATTATTAGTCGGAGGTCGAAGGTCGGAAGTCACCCTTTCGATGGCGACTTCCGCTTTTATTTGTAATTATATTGACATTAAAATACATTTATGATAATGTAAAAAAGAAGTGTGCAATTAAGCTGTGGCATTTCGCTAAGATTAGGAGGTGTAAGGAATGAGGGTTAAAATTACACTAGCGTGCCAAGAATGCAAACAAAGAAATTATCATACAACAAAGAATAAGAAAAATGACCCAGACAGATTAGAACTTAGAAAATACTGCAGATTTTGCAGAAAACACACAATTCATAAGGAAACAAAGTAATTCTTTTATGTTAATAAGGATGTGAATTTTTTATGTCTGCAGGGGTTAAAGTTGATAAAATGGCAGAAAATAAATTATTAAAATATTTTAAAGAGTTAAAAGCCGAATTTAAAAAGATTACTTGGCCTGAAAGAAGAGAGATAGTAAATACTACAGGCATTGTTTTAGCCACGCTTTCTATATTTACTGTGTTAATTTGGATTATGGATTCAGTTTTTGGATTTGTGCTTAAGAAAATATTAGAATATATAAGATAAAGGAGGGAGGGACCCTCAGGTCCCTTAAACTATGGCGGACAAGGCAAGATGGTATGTTATTCACACATATTCTGGATATGAGAATAAAGTAAAAGCAAACTTAGAAAAAACAATAGAGAATAGAAATCTTCACAACCTTATTTTAGATATTCAGATTCCTATGGAAGAGGTTGTTGAAGAAAAAAATGGAGTAACTAAGATTGTTCAAAGAAAGAAGTATCCAGGATATGTTTTAGTTAAAATGATTATGACAGATGAATCATGGTATGTGGTAAGAAATACAAGAGGTGTTACAGGTTTTGTCGGACCTGGATCAAAGCCTGTTCCTTTGACTGATGAGGAAGTTGAGGCTATGGGAATAGTGGAGCCAGTTGTGGATATTGATATTGAAGTTGGCGAAAATGTAAAGATCGTAAAAGGTCCGCTAGTAGGTTTTGTAGCTCAAATTCAAGAAATTAACAAAGAAAAGAGAAAGATTAAAGCTCTGGTTAACATGTTCGGAAGGGAGACCCCTGTCGAACTTGATTTCAACCAGGTTGAAAAAATATTATAATGTTCAATTTAAGGAGGTGCTAAAATATGGCAAAGAAGGTAGTAGGTATTGTTAAGCTTCAATTGCCAGCAGGAAAAGCTACACCAGCTCCACCAGTTGGTCCAGCTTTTGGTCCATATGGTATAAACATTATGCAATTCTGTAAAGAATTTAATGCAAAAACTGAAAAACAAGCAGGTCTTATAATACCTGTTGTTTGCACAATTTATGCGGATAGATCATTTAGCTTCGTATTAAAGACACCACCAGCTTCAGTTCTATTAAAGAAGGCTGCTGGAATTGAAAGCGGTTCACCAGTTCCAAACAAGCAAAAGGTTGGAAAAGTAACAATTGATCAAGTAAGAGAAATAGCAGAACTTAAGATGCCAGACTTAAATGCTGCATCATTAGAAGCTGCTATAAGCATGATTAAAGGAACAGCTAGAAGCATGGGTATAGAAGTTGTAGAATAATTCACGCTACGGCGTGGGAGGTAAAAACCGTTAATACCACGAGGAGGGATAAAGATGAAAAGAGGAAAGAAATACTTAGAAGCAGCAAAGTTAGTTGACAGAAATACTCTTTATACACCAAAAGAAGCAATGGAGCTTGCTGTTCAAACGGCAAAGGCTAATTTTGATGAAACTATAGAAGCTCACGTAAGACTTGGGGTTGACCCAAGACATGCTGATCAACAAGTTAGAGGTGCTGTAGTTCTTCCACATGGAACAGGTAAAAAGGTTAAAGTACTTGTGTTTGCAAAGGGAGAAAAAGCAAAGGAAGCAGAAGCAGCAGGTGCAGATTATGTAGGTGCTGAAGAGCTTGTTGATAAGATTCAAAGAGAAAACTGGTTTGATTATGATGTTGTAGTTGCAACTCCAGACATGATGGGAGTTGTTGGTAGATTAGGTAAGATTCTTGGTCCAAGAGGATTAATGCCAAACCCAAAATCAGGAACAGTTACATTTGATGTTGCTAAGGCAATAGCAGAAATAAAGGCTGGTAAGGTTGAATACAGAGTTGATAAGACAGGTATAATTCACGTTCCAATTGGAAAGAAGTCCTTTGGTCCAGAAAAGCTAGTTGAAAACTTCCATACATTAATGGAAGCTATAATAAAGGCAAAACCAGCTGCAGCCAAGGGACAATATATAAAGAGTGTTGTTGTTTCAAGCACAATGGGACCTGGAATTAAGATAAATCCTTTAAAAGTTCTTGAATAATATTGACAACGTTATTATATGATGTTATAATATAAACGTTGTAAATTGAATAAGGAAACAAACCGTAGACAGTAGGTGCCGAAAGGCGTAACGGGGTATCCCAACCTACCGAGGTTTTAGATAGGATATTTAGGCCTCTCTATGTCTACGGAGAGGCCTTTTATATTTGTAAAAGGCCTCATGAATAAAGGGCAAGGAGGTGCACAAAGTGGGCAACAGAGAAATCAAGGAAGCAAAAGTAAGAGAGCTTGTTGAAAAGTTTAAAAAGGCACAAGCTATAATTTTAACATCATATAAAGGATTAACTGTTGCAGAAGACACTGAGCTTCGTAAAAAGATGAGAGAAGCTGGCGTTGAATACAAGGTAGTTAAGAACACATTGACATTAAGAGCAGCAAAGGAAGTTGGCTTTGATGCAATAGAAAGCTACCTTGAAGGTCCAGTTGCTCTTGCAATCAGCTATGATGATCCAACAGCACCAGCAAGAATACTTGCTCAATTTGCTGAAGATCATAAGGCTATTGAGCTAAAAGCAGGTATTGTTCAAGGACAATTATTTGATACTGCTAAAGTTAAAGAACTTTCAAAGATTCCACCAAAAGAAGTTCTTCTTGCAAAATTCCTTGGAAGCATCAAGTCTCCAGTTGCGAAGTTTGTTTATGTGCTTGATGCTATTAGAAAACAAAAAGAAGAAGCTAATGCATAATTAATAAAAATTTTAATGGAGGTGTTTGTAAATGACAATACAAGAAATTATTCAAGCTATAGAAAATATGACTGTTCTTGAATTAAATGAATTAGTAAAAGCATGTGAAGAAAAGTTTGGTGTAAGCGCTGCAGCTCCAGTTGCAGTAGCTGGTGCAGTAGCAGGTGCAGCAGCTCCAGCAGCTGAAGAAAAGACTGAATTTGATGTAATACTTGCAAATGCTGGTTCAGAAAAGGTAAAGGTTATCAAGGTTGTAAGAGAAATAACAGGTCTTGGATTAAAGGAAGCAAAGGAACTTGTAGATGGTGCTCCAAAGACATTAAAAGAAGGCGTAAGCAAGGAAGAAGCAGAACAAATCAAAGCAAAGCTTGCTGAAGTTGGAGCAACTGTTGAAATTAAGTAATTTAGTTTTTAAAAAGCGCTGGCTTAAGCCAGCGCTTTGCATTTTTTGAATATTTTCTTGACAGCTTGAATTTATTGTGATAGTATAATAAAATGCATGAATAATGGGATTTTATTGTTTTTTTAAAGGAATATATTGTATAATTTGAAGGCTAATAGTTAAAACTATTAAAATGGAGTTTTAAGGTGCTGCATTTATCTTAAGCAAGGGGTGAGATTTAATGGTGCATCCTATAAAAGTGGGAAGAAGAACCCGAATGAGCTTTGGCAAAATCAAAGAAGTAATCGATATGCCGCTTCTTATTGAAGTTCAGCTCAATTCTTACAAGTGGTTTCTCGAAGAAGGTCTAAAAGAGGTTTTTGAAGACGTAAATCCTATAACTGACTACACAGGGAATCTAATTCTTGAGTTTATAGATTATAGATTAGATTATGATAATATAAAGTATACCGTTGAAGAGTGCAAAGAAAGAGATGCTACATATGCAGCTCCGTTAAAGGTAAAGGTTAGATTGGTAAATAAGGAAACGGGAGAAGTTAAAGAACAGGAAGTTTATATGGGAGATTTCCCATTAATGACTGAACAAGGAACGTTTGTTATAAATGGAGCAGAAAGGGTTATAGTAAGCCAGCTCGTAAGATCTCCAGGGGTTTACTATGCTGAAACTATAGACAGATCCGGCAAAAAGCTCTACTCATCTACGGTTATCCCAAATAGAGGTGCGTGGATTGAGTATGAAACTGACTCTAATGATGTTTTATATGTAAGATTGGATAGAACGAGAAAATTGCCTTTAACTGTTTTTATAAGAGCTTTAATGGAAGTTGGATCAGATCATGAAATAATACACCTTTTTGGCGAAGATGAACATATAAGGGCTACAATTGAAAAGGATAGCACAAAGACAAAAGAGGATGCCCTTTTAGAAATATATAAAAGATTAAGACCAGGTGAACCACCTACAGTTGAAAGTGCTAAGGCTCTTTTAGAGGGATTATTCTTTGATCCAAAGAGATATGATTTGTCAAAGGTTGGTAGATATAAGTTTAATAAAAAGCTATCTTTAGCAAATAGAATTGTAAATCAAATAGCTGCTCATACTATTGCTCATCCTCTTACTGGTGAAATTTTAATAGAAGAAGGACAAAAAATAGATAGGGAAAAAGCTCAATTAATTCAGCATAGCGGTGTAAACGTAGTTGAAGTTTTGATTGAGGGAAAACCAGTAAGAGTTATAGGAAATAATTTTGTAGATATAACAAAATTAGGATTGCCTTATGATTTAAGCGATTTAAATATAAAGGAACTTGTTCACTTCCCAACATTAAAAGAAATACTTGACGAATTTGACAACGAGGATGATATAAAAGATGCCATAAGGCAGAGAATGAATCAACTTATTCCAAAACATATTATAAAAGATGATATATTTGCTACTATAAATTACTGCTTAAATTTATCTTATGGAATAGGTTATGTTGATGATATAGACCACCTTGGAAATAGAAGGGTAAGGTCAGTTGGAGAGCTTTTACAAAATCAATTTAGAATAGGTCTTTCCAGAATGGAAAGAGTTATAAAGGAAAGAATGACTATTCAGGACCTTGAATCAGCAACGCCACAGCAACTTATAAATACAAGACCAGTTGTTGCTGCTATTAAGGAATTCTTTGGTTCATCACAGCTTACACAATTTATGGACCAAACTAATCCGCTTTCAGAGCTTACTCATAAAAGGCGTCTTTCTGCGTTAGGTCCTGGTGGTCTTTCAAGAGAAAGAGCAGGATTTGAAGTTAGAGACGTTCACCATTCACACTACGGAAGAATGTGTCCTATAGAAACTCCAGAAGGACCAAACATAGGTCTTATAAACTCACTTGCTACTTATGCAAGGGTTAATGAATATGGTTTTATAGAAGCTCCTTATAGAGTGGTTGATAAAAAGGAAGGAAGAGTTACGGATCAAGTTGTATATCTTACAGCAGATGAAGAAGACCAATATATAATAGCTCAGGCAAACGAACCTCTTGATGAGGAAGGAAGATTCATAGATAAAAGGGTTACAGCAAGAGCTAAGAAGGATATAGTTGTTGTATCACCCCATGAAGTTGACCTTATGGATGTTTCACCAAAGCAAATTGTATCGGTTGCAACTGCTATGATTCCGTTCCTTGAAAACGACGACGCAAACAGAGCCCTTATGGGTTCTAACATGCAGCGTCAGGCTGTTCCACTTATAAAGACTGAAGCACCTATTGTAGGAACGGGTATAGAACATAAGGCAGCAAAGGACTCAGGGGTTATTCCTCTTGCGAAATCAGATGGAACTGTTGTTAAGGTAACTGCTGATTATATTCAAATAAAGAGAGATGAGGATGGAAAGATTGAGACATATAAATTATTAAAATTTAAACGTTCTAACCAAGGAACATGTATAAATCAAAGGCCTATAGTAAATGAAGGTGATAGAGTAAAAGCAGGAGATATAATTGCTGATGGACCATCAATTGATCAAGGTGAAATAGCACTTGGAAAGAACATACTAATAGGATTTATGACTTGGGAAGGATATAACTACGAGGACGCTATATTGATTTCAGAAGAACTTGTTATGAATGATGTGTTTACATCAATACACATAGAAGAATATGAATGTGAAGCAAGAGATACGAAGCTTGGACCAGAAGAAATTACAAGGGATATACCAAATGTTGGTGAAGACGCTTTAAAAGACCTTGATGAAAGAGGAATAATAAGAATAGGTGCTGAAGTTAGAGCAGGGGATATACTAGTTGGTAAAGTAACTCCAAAAGGAGAAACAGAGCTTACTGCAGAAGAAAGGCTTTTAAGAGCTATATTTGGTGAAAAAGCAAGGGAAGTTAGAGATACATCTTTAAGGCTTCCACATGGAGAATCTGGTATTGTTGTTGATGTTAAGATATTTACAAGAGAAAATGGAGATGAGCTCCCACCAGGAGTTAATGAACTCGTAAGAGTTTATATAGCTCAAAAGAGAAAGATATCCGTTGGTGACAAGATGGCAGGACGTCATGGAAATAAGGGTGTTATATCAAGGGTTCTTCCAATTGAAGATATGCCATATTTGCCAGATGGAACGCCACTACAAATAGTTCTAAATCCTCTTGGAGTTCCATCACGTATGAACATAGGTCAGGTTCTTGAAGTTCACCTTGGAAGAGCTGCAAAGAAACTTGGATGGTATGTTGCAACTCCTGTATTTGATGGTGCAACAGAGAAGGATATAAGAGAATGCCTAATTCAAGCAGGATACGACCCAGATGGAAAGACAATACTTTATGATGGTAGAACAGGAGAACCTTTTGAAAATAGAGTAACAGTAGGATATATGTATATGTTAAAACTTGCCCATCTTGTTGATGATAAGATACATGCTCGTTCAACAGGACCATACTCACTTGTTACTCAACAGCCTCTTGGTGGTAAGGCACAATTTGGTGGTCAAAGATTTGGTGAGATGGAAGTTTGGGCTATAGAAGCATATGGTGCGGCTCATATGTTGCAAGAGCTATTAACTGTTAAGTCCGACGATGTTGTTGGTCGTGTTAAGACATATGAGGCAATAGTTAAAGGTGAAAATATACCAGAACCAGGAATTCCTGAATCCTTTAAAGTTCTTATTAAAGAACTTCAGTCATTGTGTCTTGATGTTAAAGTTCTTGGTGAAGATAACCAAGAAGTTACTATTAAGGAAGATGTTGATTACGATGAAGAATACGATGAAATGCAAGCTACAATGGAAATAAGAGATGATGTCGCAATGCCATCAACAACTACTGAGGAAGAATATAGTGAAGAGTATAATGAAGATGATATGGATTTTGGAATGGAAGATTATATAGAAGAAGATTTAGGTTTATTTGATGAAGATATGGGTTTTGATGATGAAGAATAATTTATGAAGGGAGGCTGTGCCCTTGTTTGAATTAAATAATTTTGACGCCATACAAATTAGCCTTGCTTCTCCTGAAAAGATTAGAGAGTGGTCAAAGGGGGAAGTAAAAAAGCCTGAAACTATAAATTACAGAACTTTAAAACCTGAAAAGGATGGTCTTTTCTGTGAGAGAATATTTGGACCTGTTAAAGACTGGGAATGCCATTGTGGTAAATATAAAAGAGTAAGGTATAAAGGTATAGTTTGTGATAGATGTGGTGTTGAAGTTACTAAGTCTAAGGTAAGACGTGAGAGGATGGGGCACATTGAGCTTGCTGCCCCAGTATCTCACATCTGGTATTTTAAAGGAATTCCTTCAAGGATGGGGCTTATACTTGATATGTCTCCAAGAGCTCTAGAAAAGGTGCTTTACTTTGCATCATATGTGGTAATTGACCCAGGTCAAACAGGGCTTGTTAAAAAGCAACTTTTAACTGAAAAGGAATATAGAGAAGCAATAGAAAAGTATGGAGAAGGTTCATTTAAAGCAGGAATGGGAGCAGAGGCTATAAGGGAACTTTTAAAGGAGATAGATCTTGATGCGTTATCAAAGGAATTAAAAGCAGAACTAGAGAACAGCACAGGTCAAAAGAGGGTAAGAATAATAAGAAGGCTTGAAGTTGTTGAAGCTTTTAGAAAGTCAGGAAATAGGCCAGAATGGATGATATTAGAGGTTTTACCAGTTATTCCTCCAGATTTAAGACCTATGGTTCAATTAGATGGAGGAAGATTTGCAACATCAGACCTTAATGATCTTTACAGAAGGGTTATAAATAGAAATAACAGATTGAAAAAGCTTCTTGATCTTGGAGCTCCTGATATAATAGTTAGAAATGAAAAGAGAATGCTTCAAGAAGCAGTGGATGCTCTTATAGATAACGGAAGAAGAGGAAGACCAGTTACTGGTCCTGGAAATAGACCTTTAAAATCTCTTTCAGACATGCTTAAGGGTAAGCAGGGAAGATTCCGTCAAAACCTACTTGGAAAGCGTGTTGACTATTCAGGACGTTCTGTTATAGTTGTAGGACCAGAGCTTAAAATGTATCAATGTGGTCTTCCAAAAGAAATGGCTTTAGAATTGTTTAAGCCATTTGTTATGAAAAGATTAGTTGAAAAAGGAATAGCTCATAATATAAAGAATGCTAAGAAAATGGTTGAAAGGGTAAATCCACAAGTTTGGGATATACTAGAGGAAGTTATACAAGATCATCCTGTTCTTTTAAACCGTGCTCCAACCCTTCATAGACTTGGAATTCAGGCCTTCCAACCAGTTTTAGTTGAAGGTAGAGCAATAAAGCTTCATCCTCTTGTATGTACAGCTTATAACGCAGACTTTGACGGAGACCAGATGGCGGTTCACGTTCCACTATCAGTTGAAGCACAAGCAGAAGCAAGATTTTTAATGCTTGCAGCCCACAACATACTAAAGCCATCAGATGGAAAACCAGTTACAGTTCCAACACAGGATATGGTATTAGGTTCATATTATTTAACTATAGAAAAGGAAGGAGAACCAGGAGAAGGAAAATACTTCTCATGTCCTGAAGAGGCCCTTATGGCTTATCAGTTAAAGGAAATAGGATTACATGCAAAGATTAATGTAAAAGTTACTAAGGAGATAAATGGACAAAAAGTATCTAAGATAGTAAAAACAACAGTTGGTAAGATAATATTCAATGAAGCTATACCACAGGATTTAGGATTTGTAGATAGAAATGACCCAGAAAAGGTTTGTGATTATGAAATAGACTTTTTAGTTGATAAAAAAGCATTAAGTAAGATTGTTGAAAGGGTATATAAAAAGTATGGCCCAACTCAAACAGCTATAACACTTGATAAAATAAAAGCTTTAGGATTCCACTATTCAACGATTGGAGCGATAACAATTTCAGTATCAGACATGATAATACCAGAAGAAAAGGCAAAGATACTTGCAGAAGCTGATGCTCAAGTTGATAATATACAAAGACTATTCAGAAGAGGATTTATATCCGAAGAAGAAAGATATGAAAAGGTTATAGATACTTGGACAAAGGCTACAGAAGCAGTTACAGAAGCCCTTATGAATAGCCTTGATAAGTTTAATCCTATATTCATGATGGCTCATTCAGGAGCGAGAGGTTCAAAGAACCAGATAAGACAGCTTTGTGGTATGAGAGGACTTATGGCAAACCCATCAGGTAAAATTATAGAGTTGCCAATTAGATCCTCCTTCCGTGAAGGACTTAACGTTCTTGAGTTCTTTATATCAACCCACGGTGCAAGAAAAGGTCTTGCAGATACAGCTTTAAGAACTGCAGACTCAGGTTACTTAACAAGAAGACTTGTTGACGTTGCACAGGATACTGTTGTTAGAGAAGAAGACTGTGGAACAACTGAAGGTTTTTACGTAGAAGAAATTAGAGACGGAAACGAAGTAATTGAAGCGTTAAAGGATAGATTGATAGGAAGATATGCAGCTGAAGATGTTGTTCATCCAGAAACTGGAGAGGTAATAGTAAAGAGAAATGAATACATTACAGATGAAGTTTATACAAAGATTGAAAAGGCTGGAATAACAAGAGTTAAGATAAGAAGCGTATTTACATGTAAGACTAGATACGGTGTATGTGCAAAGTGCTATGGTATGAACATGGCAACAGGAGAGAGGGTAAATATAGGAGAAGCAGTAGGAATTATAGCGGCTCAATCTATCGGAGAACCTGGTACTCAGCTTACAATGAGAACCTTCCATACAGGTGGTGTTGCTGGTGCCGACATCACTCAAGGTCTTCCAAGAGTAGAAGAGCTATTTGAAGCAAGAAAACCAAAGGGACTTGCAATTCTTAGCGAAAAAGCTGGAGTTGTTAAGATTACAGAAGATAGAAAGAGAAAGATTGTAACAGTTATATCAGATGATGGAGAAGAAAAAGTTTATCCAATTCCATATGGATCAAGACTTAAAGTTTACGACGGACAAAGAATTGAAGCTGGAGAAATCTTAACAGAAGGTTCTGTAAATCCGCATGACTTATTAAGAATTAAAGGTGAAGATGCTGTAAGGGCATATCTTCTTGCAGAAGTTCAAAAGGTTTATAGACTACAAGGTGTTGACATTAATGATAAGCACCTTGAAATCATAATAAGACAAATGTTAAGAAAGGTAAAAGTAGAAGAGTCAGGAGATACTGACATGCTTCCAGGAAGTCTTGTAGATAAGTTTGAGTTTGAAGAAGAAAATCAAAAAGCAATTAAGATGGGCTTAAGGCCAGCTGTTGGAAGAACTACTTTACTTGGAATTACTAAAGCAGCATTAGCTACAGAATCCTTCCTTTCTGCTGCTTCATTCCAAGAAACAACAAGGGTTCTTACTGATGCAGCAATAAAAGGTAAGATAGATCCACTTATAGGATTGAAGGAAAATGTTATAATAGGTAAGTTAATACCTGCAGGAACAGGCATGAGAAGATACAGAAGCATTGAAATTTCAACAGAAGAACAAGAATAAAGTTAGGGGGGATTCCCCCTAACCTATACTATTGACAATATTTTATTAAGATGTTAAAATTGATTTTGTGCGTTTTATTATTTCCTCAATGAAGGTGAAAGCTTATGACTTTCATCAAAGAGGAGGATTGTTAGTATGAATAAACTTGTTGGTAAAAAGGTTGTTGGCTCTAAACAAACCGCAAAGGCTATAAAAAATGGTCAGGCTAAGATAGTTTATATTGCAGAAGATGCAGAGGCTAAGGTTACAGCTCCAATCTTAGAACTTTGCAAGCAAAACAATGTAGAGGTTGTTTTTGTTGAGACCATGAAAAAGTTAGGAACTCTTTGCGGCATAGATGTAGGAGCTGCAGCGGCATGTATATTAAATGAGTGATAAAGCATTTTTGCTTTATTTATAAATGTGTTAATTTGGAAGGAGGTGCGCACAAATGCCAACAATAAACCAGCTTGTTAGAAAGGGTAGAGAAAAGGTTAAATCAAAATCAAAATCACCAGCACTAAAGGGATGTCCACAAAAAAGAGGAGTTTGTACAGTTGTTAAGACAATGACTCCAAAGAAGCCAAACTCAGCTTTAAGAAAGATAGCAAGAGTAAGGCTTACAAATGGAATTGAAGTTACTGCATACATCCCAGGTGAAGGCCACAACTTACAAGAACACAGCGTTGTTCTTATAAGAGGTGGAAGAGTTAAGGACCTCCCAGGTGTTAGATATCATATCATAAGAGGTGCCCTTGACGCTGCTGGTGTTGCAAACAGAAAACAACAAAGATCAAAATACGGTACTAAGAGACCAAAGAAGTAATGTTTTAATGGTGCTGTGTGCAATATAAACTCCTTCGGGTTTATATAGATTGCATGGAGCACTTGACGGCATATATGCCGAGTACCGATGAGATTAAATTTGTATGTTAAGGAGGGAAGAAAAGTGCCAAGAAAGGGTAGCGTTCCAAAGAGAGAAGTTCTTCCTGATCCACTATACAACAGCAAAGTTGTAGCGAAGCTTATAAATAAGGTAATGTGGGATGGGAAGAAAAGCATAGCTCAAAAAATAGTTTATCAAGCATTTGATATAATAAGAGAAAAAACTGGAAAAGACCCACTTGAAGTTTTTGAAGCTGCAATGAACAATGTTATGCCATTGCTTGAAGTTAAAGCAAGAAGAATAGGTGGTGCAACATACCAAGTTCCAGTTGAAGTAAGACCAGACAGAAGACAATCACTTGGTATAAGATGGATAGTTGAAGCTGCAAGAAATAGAGGAGAAAAGTACATGAGAGTTAAACTTGCTAATGAAATAATTGATGCAGCAAACAATACAGGTGCAGCTGTTAAGAAGAAAGAGGATACTCATAAGATGGCAGAAGCTAACAGAGCATTTGCTCATTATAGATGGTAATTTTTACTCCCCTAAATGTGCATAACATTTAGGGGTATAGTATTAGATATGCACAAGGAAGGGAGGAGTATTTGTGCCAAGAACAATTCCTTTAGAAAAAGTAAGAAATATAGGTATAATGGCACATATTGACGCGGGTAAGACTACAACTACAGAACGTATCTTATTCTATACAGGTAAGACTCATAAGATTGGTGAAGTTCATGATGGTGCTGCTACAATGGACTGGATGGTTCAAGAGCAAGAAAGAGGTATTACAATAACTTCAGCAGCAACAACTTGTCAATGGAAAGGTCATGTAATTAACATAATTGACACACCAGGTCACGTAGACTTTACAGTAGAAGTTGAAAGATCATTAAGAGTTCTTGACGGTGCTGTTGCAGTTTTTTGTGCAAAGGGTGGAGTTGAACCACAATCTGAAACTGTTTGGAGACAGGCAGATAAATACGGTGTTCCAAGAATAGCATATGTTAACAAGATGGATATAATGGGTGCAGACTTTTTCAACGTTATTCAAATGATGAAGGACAGATTAGGAGCAAAGCCAGTTCCAATTCAGCTTCCAGTAGGAAAAGAAGATACTTTCAAAGGTGTTGTTGACCTTATAAAAAATGAAGCGATAATTTATGTTGATGACCTTGGAACACAAGCAGAGGAAACAGAAGTTCCAGAAGATATGAAGGATTTAGTTGAAGAATATAGATCACAACTTATAGAAGCTGTTGCAGAAACAGATGAAGAACTTATGATGAAATACCTTGAAGGAGAAGAACTTACAGAAGAAGAAATAAAGGCTGCTTTAAGAAAGGCTACTATAAGCGGAGAGCTTGTTCCTGTTGTTTGCGGTTCATCATACAGAAACAAGGGAGTTCAATTATTGCTTGATGCTATAGTAGAATACTTACCATCACCAGTTGATATACCACCAGTTAAAGGTATTAACCCAGATACAGGTGAAGAAGACATAAGAAAAGCAAGCGATGATGAGCCACTTGCAGCTCTTGCCTTCAAGATCATGGCAGACCCATTTGTTGGTAAACTTGCCTTTGTAAGAGTATATTCAGGTGTTCTTACAGCAGGAACATATGTTTTAAACTCAACAAAAGGAAAGAAGGAAAGAATAGGAAGACTAGTTAGAATGCACGCAAACCACAGGGAAGATGTTGAAGAAATAAGAGCAGGAGATATCGGTGCATGCGTTGGTCTTAAGGATGTTATAACAGGAGATACTCTTTGTGATCCTGAAAAACCAATAATACTTGAAAAAATGGAATTCCCAGAACCAGTTATTCACGTTGCTATAGAACCAAAGACAAAGGCTGGCCAAGAAAAGATGGCGCTTGCTTTACAAAAGCTTGCAGAAGAAGACCCATCCTTTAGAACATATACTGATCAAGAAACAGGACAAACAATAATAGCTGGTATGGGTGAGCTTCACCTTGAAATTATAGTTGACAGACTTCAAAGAGAATTTAAGGTTGAATGTAATGTTGGCAAGCCACAAGTTGCTTATAAAGAAACAATTAGAAAGCCAGTTAAGGCTGAAGGTAAGTTTGTAAGACAGTCAGGTGGTAGAGGACAATACGGTCACTGCTGGATAGAAATGATACCACAAGAAAGAGGAAAGGGATATGAATTTGTTAATAATATAGTTGGTGGTGTTATACCAAAAGAATATATACCAGCTATTGATAGCGGTATTCAAGAAGCTATGTTATCAGGTGTAGTTGCTGGATATCCAGTTGTAGACGTTAAGGTAATACTATTTGATGGTTCATACCATGAAGTTGACTCATCAGAAATGGCCTTCAAGATTGCAGGTTCAATGGCCTTCAAGAATGGTATGCAAAAGGCAGACCCAGTTTTACTTGAACCAATAATGAAGGTTGAAGTTGTTGTTCCAGAAGAATACATGGGTGATGTTATAGGTGACATCAACTCAAGAAGAGGAAGAATAGAAGGTATGGAACCAAGAGGTGGAGCACAAGTTATAAGAGCATATGTTCCACTTGCTGAAATGTTTGGTTATGCAACTGCACTAAGATCAAAGACACAAGGTAGAGGAACTTATGTAATGCAATTTGACCATTACGAAGAAGTTCCAGCAAGCATCCAAGCTCAAATAGTTGGTGCAAGAGCAAAGAATAACAACGAATAATAAAGGAGGATTGAAAAAATGGCAAAGGCGCATTTTGAGAGAACCAAGCCACACGTAAACATAGGAACGATAGGACACGTAGACCATGGTAAGACAACATTAACAGCAGCGATAACATTTGTATTATCAAAGTATGGAAGAGCACAAGCAACAAGATACGACGAAATAGATAAGGCACCAGAAGAAAAGGAAAGAGGAATAACAATCAACACAGCACACGTAGAGTATGAAACAGAAGCAAGACACTATGCACACGTAGACTGTCCAGGACACGCAGACTACGTAAAGAACATGATAACAGGGGCAGCACAAATGGACGGAGCTATACTAGTAGTTAGTGCAGCAGATGGTCCAATGCCACAAACAAGAGAGCACATACTACTTGCAAGACAGGTAGGAGTTCCATACATTGTAGTATTCTTAAACAAGGCAGACATGGTAGACGATCCAGAGCTTATAGATCTTGTAGAAATGGAAATAAGAGACCTATTAAATCAATATGAATTCCCAGGAGATGACACACCAATAGTAGTAGGATCAGCATTAAAGGCACTTGAATGTGGATGCGGAAGCAGAGATTGTCAATGGTGCGGAAAGATACTTGAACTTATGGATACAGTAGACAGCTACATTCCAACACCAGAAAGAGATAAGGATAAGCCATTCTTAATGCCAGTAGAAGACGTATTTACAATAACAGGAA
>NZ_FNUK01000029.1 GCF_900108045.1 Caloramator fervidus
ATATTGAATTAAAACTATTTTAATTAATACAACAGGATCTATGCTTGGTCTCCCATTATTTAAGCAATACATGTCCTTTACAAGATCATATATGAAATCAAAATTGATAGCTTTTTCTATTTTTCTAACTAAATGATCTTCTGGAACCAATTGGTCAACAGAGATAAATTCAACTTGTTCTCTACGAATTTTATCTTTGTTGATTGTTAGCATACTTATCCTCCTTTATTACTTCGTATATTATTATATTTCGACATAAAAAAAGAGAATCCTTTTTTTGTGATGGATTCTCTTTTTAAAATTATACTTTGTCAACAATCTGTATTATTATATTCTTTTTCTTTTTCTTCTTCTTTTTCTTTTTCTTCTTCTTTTTCTTCCCCATAGTCTATAAATAGGGTATCTATACTATATCCATACTGCTTACATAGGGTAATAAAATCTTTAGTAAATTGTTTGTTTTTTACTTGCTGCAGCTCCTTTACTATGCATGCCTTAACTTTAGGACTATCAATTTTGTTATATTTAATCCAGTTAACAACAAAAACTTCTTTAGTCATCTCATCATATTTAATTTTTCCATATTCAATGAACCTTTGTAGTAACTTATCAATTGTTTCCCTATTATAGCCTGTTTCAATCTCCATCACTTTTTTAGGCAATTCATAAATACCGCATTGACTTGTTTTGCTATTTGTTAGAAGATAAATATAAAAATACTTTTCTTCTGGTGTAAGCTCCAATATAAAACTATCTTGCCAAAAATTCGTATGAACTTGTCTGTAATGTGCCATTTATTCACCTTCTCCTTTGAGATTTTTTGTTCGAAAATCCCCCATTCCAAACGTTTGAATTTATAACTGCTATAATGCAGCCGTTGGAATAAGTTACGATAAACTTTAGGCTATTTACTGCAATCCTTTTAACAATTAAGCATTTATATCTTTCCTGCAGCTCCTTTAAAGAGGAGCATTTATTTATCCTTGCTGCTGATATTTTCATTTTGCTTGTCCCCCTTATAGTAAATATCATTTACCTGAAAGAACTTTATTCCTAACTCTCTAAGTCTTTTAACCTTTTCGGATTCATATATTACAACCCCATTAATTGTGATTTTCAAAATATGCTCGTCCAACTTTAATTCATCAGCTTTAGCAGTTTCCACCTTAAACCCTCCCATGTATTCTTTTTTCTAACCTTTGTCTTGCTCTTACTATTCTTTGCGTCCTTTCAATTATCTTTTCTTTTTTCATAGGATTTTCAATTACATCTTTCATTACAAGCCTTTTTAGTAACCTTATTTGCTGCATTTTTAACTTCTCAAGCCTTGTCAATTTATCACCACCTTTCATGGCTGCAGCTCCGGAAGAATATTCCGAACCTTTATTCCTTCCATGCTGCCTCATTCACCCATTTAAAGAAGGCCTCTTTAGGAATTAAGATTCTTCTTTTAGCTGCCTGTATCTTAGGGAAGTCCTTCCTATGCACCAAGTTAAGCATTGTATTGTAACTTACACCTAACAACTTTGCAGCCTCATCAATGTTTAGCGTTAGCCTTTGTATCTTTTCCTTCAATGCGTCGTCTGTGTAAATTTCATATTGCTTTTGCTCCATATCAAAGACCCCTTTCCTTTGCTTATTAAATAGGCACTTTTTTGATATGAAATTTTTTAAAGGTGTAAATGTATTACCTCGGTGTTTGATGTGCTAAAATATACTCTCCTCTGGGAACTTTTTAAAATAATTTTGATTTTAAAATTGACCTTTTAACCTATTGACTAAAATCTCTTTTTGTTTTGTTGATAGTTTTCTCGGAGGCCTAACTGATAACCAATTTTTCAATACAATAAAGGTTAACCCACCATCGCCATTATCTTTTTTAAATTTAACTCCTTCCGGATTCGCCTCTGCATACTTTTTAAGCTTTCTTATCAAAGGCTTGTTATAAGTGAAAATCTCTGCCTCTTTGTCCTTTTCGTTGAATAGGATTATTGTTTCCCTTTCCTCAAGTGATAACTTTGACATACTTAAAACCCCTTTCTTTTGTAATTTAATTTTCCCTGCAGCTCTCCAGCTGCTCTAATTTTCTTCTTAAAAGCTCATTTTCCGTCTTAAGTATCTTTAGCCTTATCATAAGCTCCGCATTTTGAGAACTTAGATTCTTTATGTCGTTGATTAGGCCTTCAATTATGTTTTCTTGCTGCTGGATGTATTGACACATTTTATCACCACCTTTCGTTTATATGTCTTTCCAACTTAGGAAGTCATGCCCTTGTAATTTACGATGTCATACGATTTTGAAAATCTCGTCAAAGTCAACTTCCAATGCGTCAGCTATGGCCTTTGCTGTTTTAGGCCTTGGTGAGGATTTACCATTTTCAATTAGGGATAAAGTAGAAAAAGCAATTCCTGTTTTTTGACTTAATTCTCTTAAACTAAATCCTTTTTTTACTCTTAAATGCTTGATTTTTTCTCCAAAAGTGTTAATCATAACATCACCTCTCTTATTCTATTTGTTTTTACAATTTTATTATATCAAACAGTTTGTTAATGTCAACATAAAGTTTAAAATATTTTTTGTGTTATTCGTTTAGTTTTTATATTGTTAATTCTATAAGTTTGTTTTATAATTAAAGTTAAACTAATTGTTTGTAGGAGGTGTGATAAGTTGAGTTTGTTTAGTGAAAGATTAAAAAAATTAAGAGAAGAAAAAAGTGTCTCAAGAAATGAATTAGCTGAAGAACTTAATGTATCAACTCAAACAATAGCCAATTATGAAAATGGAAATAGAGAACCAAATTTTGATAATTTAATTAAATTAGCTGATTATTTTAAAGTTACAACTGATTATTTGATAGGAAGAAGTGATTTTAGGACTTGGGAAGAAGAAATTGAATTTAAAAATATTAAGCTAATTGAGTTAGAAAATATTGAACAAATTGAGAAAAAAGAAAAAATTATAAGCACCCTTTTACAAATAAGAAAAAAAACAATTGAACTATTGAAAATAGATTATATTGTTGGTATTCATTTTATATCTTTGTTTGAAAACATAGTAAAACTTATTGAAGAAGTTATTATAGAATTTAAAAAAGTAAATACTGATAAGTCCTTATTAATAACAAGCACCATTGATAATCTATCATTAGATTTGGAAGTAGCAAAAGTTAAAGTATTTGCTAATACCATTTCAATTGAAGCTAACGAAAAGCTTAAAGAAATATATTCCGAAATAGATAAAAATTTTGATGAAATTCTATCATTCATTACATTAAGAATATTAGAAAAAAAAGACCCTATTTCGTTTAATACATTTATTGAACTAATTAATAAACTAACTCAAAAAAACTAATATATTTTATAAGTGCTTAACTAATATCACAAACCCCGCTAAATCACCAACCTTAAACATAGTATATCTCAGCTCTGCAGCAATAACCGGATTCCATTAAAGGGTATCGCAACTTGCGACCCCCTTTAAGTAAAAAAATTAATCTAAAAGAGGTGTTATAAATGCCCCTTACTGCATTTAATCCTTTTACATTTAAAGATTATTTAAACCTTCCTGATAATACAAACATTCAAGTTATTGATGGTGTGCCTTATAATATGTCTCCTTCTCCTTCAAGAATACATCAAAAACTTATTGTGGAGCTTGTAACTATAATCAATAATCATTTAAAAGCTAACAAGCTACCATGTGAAGTTTATTCCTCACCCTTGGACGTTATTTTCATTAATGAAGGTGAGGATATTTATTCATCTAAAAACATTGTTCAGCCGGATCTTTTTGTAGTATGTGATAAAAGCAAACTAACCGATAAAGGCATTGTCGGAAGTCCTGATTTTATCATTGAAATTGTTTCCCCTTCCTCGGCTGCCATTGACTATGTTAAAAAACTAAACCTGTATAACCAATTTAAAGTTAAAGAATACTGGATTATTAATCCTAATACTTTTAAAATACTTGTTTATAAACTGCAGGAAAACAACGAATATGCCGAACCCGAACAATTTACCTTTGATGATAAACTAAAAATAGAATCTTTAAACCTAATCATTGACTTTAAAACCTTAAAAGAAGGTGTTATAAATGCCTAAGAAAAGAGGGAATAACGAAGGAACGATATATAAGAGACCTAACGGAACTTGGTGCGGTCAAATTACACTTGGAAGAAAAGAGGACGGCAAACTTAAAAGGCTAACCTTTTATGGGAAAACAAGGCAGGAAGTTGCCGATAAGATTAATAAGGCTATTAATTCCTATAATGCAGGTGTATTAGTAGAGCCTTCACAACTTACATTAGGCAGCTGGCTAAATACTTGGCTATTTGAGTATAAAAAAAGCAGCTTGAGACCTTCAACACTGCAAAGTTATGAGTATTTGATTAGGTATCACATCAGCCCTGCATTAGGACATTATAAGCTAAAAGAGTTAAGGCCTGAGCATATACAACTTTTTTACAATGAAAAGCTAAAAGAAGGCCTATCACCAAGAACCGTTAAATATATTCATACCCTTTTACATGGTGCATTAAAACAGGCCGTAAAAAATAATATAGTCGCCCGTAATGTAACAGAGGCAACTATATTACCTAAGCAAAGTAAAAAAGAAATTAGGGTATTATCACTTGAGGAACAACAAAGATTTTTACAAGCCCTTGAAGGAGAACGTTTAAAGGCTGCTTTTATTATAGCACTTGCAACGGGATTAAGACAAGGTGAGCTATTAGCTCTTACGTGGGATAATGTGGACTTGAAAGAAGGAACAATAAAAGTTAAAAGGTCATTGAAAAGAGTAAAGAACTTTGACCCAAGTATAAAGAAAAATACTATTTTAATATTTCAAGAACCTAAAACAAGCTCCGGGATTAGGATTATTCCATTACCACCCGCAGCAATAGAGGAATTAAAGGAGCATAGAAAAAAGCAACTTGAAGAAAAGCTAAAAGCTGGTGAAGTTTACGAAGATAATAACCTTGTCTTTGCCACTGAACTTGGTAAACCTATTGACCCTAAAAACCTTGATAGAAAATTTAAAGCAATAATTAAAAAAGCTAATATTGACGATATAAACTTCCATGCTCTGCGTCATACTTATGCTACAAGGCTACTTGAGGCTAACGAACATCCTAAAGTAGTCCAAGAAATTTTAGGCCATAAGGATATTACAACAACGCTTAATATATATTCTCATGTTTTACCGGAAGTTAAAAAAGCTGCAGCTATGAAAATTAATCATCTGTTTGAAGTAGATAATAAAAATAAAAAGTCTAACTGATTATTTATGTCCTTTACCCTTTGTGTTATAATATTAATACCACTTCCGGAGGTTTTTTATATGGATAATAAAAATCTTTTGGCTGCAATTGAAGAACTGCTTGATAAAAAACTTGAACCTATTAACAACAAACTTGATAACATGGAGAAAAAATTAAATGCAGTATTTAACCAAGTGGCCGACCTTACAGAGTTTAAAACCAAAGTTAAAGAAAAACTTGATAGCATTAGAGATGATATTAACACTATTGAATATATAACATCTAAAAACTGGAATGAAATAACTAAGCTAAAAATAGCAAAATAATAAATGGGACGGTAAAATGCCGCCCCATTTTCTTTATAAGAGTTTTTCACAAAAAGTGTAAAACCTCAAGTTCCGGCCTTCTGGAAGGTTTTAATTTTTGCTCCGGCCTTGTGGAGCAACTTTAATTTTCCCCTTCTTTCTTGTTTCAATAATCACTTATGCAAGATACCCTGCCATAGTAAGGTATCTTGCAATATATTATTAATAAATTCATTCCTTCGCCCACTTCCGGTCGAATTTCAAACCCTTGTAGAAGGCCGAAGCTTTAAAATCGATTTTAAGGCCTTCCTTCTAACGTTTTCTCTTTGAAACTTAACTATGAAAATTTTGAAAGGTATAAACATATTACCCTTTGATTTTATACCTCATCTACTCCGATATCACATCGATAGAGTCAAAACTAAAATCGATTTTAAATTCTTACTCTCCATGTTTAGCCTTAGGAACTAAATAATAAAACATCTAAAGGTATAAATATATCACCTCTATATTTTACCCCTTAAATATGCTCCTATTTCTGGACGTCAGTTAAAGCTAAAATCGATTTTTAAGGTATCCCCAACTTACGGACACATTTAAAAGCATTACCGACTTGGCAATACCTTTAGATTATCTCATAAGGCTGCAAGGTATCGATAATTTATCGCCACATGTTAAGGACGTTCCAATTTATAACGTCCTTTTAACTCATAATTAACCTTGGAATTGTGCAGCAAAATAAAAATGCAGGCTGCTAAATAACAACCTGCAAAATAAATTTTTCTCCCGTTGCAGTAAAATTGCAGTATTTTTTGCTTACTGCAACTTACTGCAATTTGTGGAATCCTTGAAAATACTGGTGCGCCCGGAGGGACTCGAACCCCCGACCAACTGATTCGTAGTCAGCTACTCTATCCAGCTGAGCTACGGGCGCATGTTTAGTTAAAAAGCCGCACTTTGTGCGGCTTCTGGCGGAGAAGGCGGGATTCGAACCCGCGCGTCGGTTTCCCGACCTACGCCCTTAGCAGGGGCGCCTCTTCGACCAACTTGAGTACTTCTCCACACCATATGCTATATAAAAATTGGCGGAGAGGGTGGGATTCGAACCCACGGTGGAGTTGCCCCCACGCCGGTTTTCAAGACCGGTGCCTTAAACCAGCTCGACCACCTCTCCGTGTCGGACACTTATTATTATAATAACTTAATATAATATTGTCAACATATTTTTTAAAATTTCTATAGGAAATTAAAACCCCACTTTTTAAAAAGTGGGGTAACACTTCTATTTTATTACTTCTATTCCACCCATGTATGGTCTTAAAACTTCAGGAACTATTACTGAACCATCCTCTTGTTGATAATTTTCAAGTATTGCTGCAACTGTTCTTCCAACAGCAACGCCTGAACCATTTAATGTATGAACATATTCTGGTTTTGATTTTGGATCCCTCTTAAACCTTATGTTTGCTCTTCTTGCTTGGAAATCTTCAAAGTTTGAACAACTTGATATTTCGACGTATCTTCCATAGCTTGGCATCCAAACTTCTATGTCATACTTTTTAGCAGCTGTAAACCCTAAATCTCCTGAACAAATCAAAACAACTCTATATGGAAGTCCAAGAAGCTGTAAAACTTCTTCAGCATCCCTTGTTAGGCTTTCAAGTTCCTCATAACTCTTTTGTGGATCTGCAAATTTAACAAGTTCTACTTTATTAAATTGATGCTGTCTTATAAGGCCTCTTGTATCCCTTCCTGCTGAACCTGCTTCAGATCTAAAACATGCTGAATAAGCAACATATTTTAATGGAAGTTTTGAACCATCTAACACTTCGTTCATGTGCATATTTGTTACAGGAACTTCAGCTGTTGGAATTAAGAAATAATCAAAATCTGAAACCTTAAAAGCATCCTCTTCAAACTTTGGAAGCTGACCTGTTCCTGTCATACTCTTTCTATTCACTAAAAATGGTGGAAATACTTCTATGTATCCATGCTTTTCTGTATGAAGATCAAGGAAAAAGTTTATCAAGGCTCTTTCAAGCCTTGCACCAAGCCCTTTGTAGAAAGTAAATCTTGCACCAGTAACTTTTGCTGCTGTTTCAAAGTCAAGTATTCCAAGATTTACTCCAATATCCCAATGGGCCTTAGGCTCGAAGTCAAACTTTCTTGGTTCTCCCCATCTTCTTACTTCAACATTATCCTCATCAGTTTCTCCCTTTGGAACATCTTTATGAGGAATGTTTGGAATTCTAAGAAGCAAATATTCTATCTCCTCTTCAATCTTTGCAAGCTCATCATCCATTTCCTTTATTTTGTCTGAAAGCTCCTTCATCTCATTAACAAGTTCCTCAGCATCTTTTCCTTCCTTTTTAAGCCTTGCAATTTCTTGTGAAGCAGTGTTTTTCTTATTCTTTAAAGCCTCTACCTCTACAAGTATTTGTCTTCTTCTTTCATCAAGTTCTACAACCTTGTCTATCATATCAAGGGTAAAGGCCTCTCCTCTAATTTTTAAAGCTTCCTTTACTTCTTCTGGATTTGTCCTGATTCTTTTTATATCTAGCATCTCTTCCCCTCCTTAAAATTTATAATAAAAAGCCTTCCATCCCCAAAGGGACGAAAGGCTTACCTTCCGCGGTGCCACCCTATTTGACCTTAAGGTCCACTTTTTGTGGTATAACGGCCACAAACCGTTTTGCTCATCGCAAACCCTCTGGAGTGGATTCAATAAGGCTAAACACCGGTTCGCACCAACCACCGGCTCTCTTAAGTTTAAACCTTATCTACTATTCTCCATCACCGGTTTTAATATATTATATCTCAATATTTTCAAAAAATGCAATAATTTTATTTTATCAAAAATTGTCCTTTTTCATATATAAGCTCTCCATCCGCATATATTTTTCCTTCTTCTTTCATATCACAAAGCATATCCCAATGGATTGAAGACATGTTCTTTCCTCCAGCTTCAGGGAAAGCCCTTCCTATAGCAAGATGAATAGTTCCACCTATTTTTTCATCAAAAAGCATATTCTTTGTAAACTTTTGAATTCCATAATTTGTTCCTATTGCAACTTCCCCTAAAAACTTTGCTCCCTCGTCAGTTTCTAAAAGCTCTAAAAGAAGATCTTCTCCCTTTGCTGCCTTTGCCTTTACAACCTTTCCATCTTTAAATTCAAGATATATATCCTCAATTTCCCTTCCTGCATATATCCCTGGGAAACTAAATCTTATATAACCATTTACACTATCTTCTACAGGACTTGTAAACACTTCACCATCTGGGAAGTTTTCCTCTCCACAGCAGTTTATCCACTTTCTTCCCTTTATACTCATCGTAATATCTGTATCCTTTGAGACTATCCTTAAAGTTTCTTTTTTGTTTAAATATTCACATATTTTTTCCTGTTCTTTTTTTATCTGCATCCATCTTGCTACTGGATCATCTTCATAGATAAATCCTGCACCATAAACAAAATCCTCATATTCAGAAAGAGACATTGAAGCCTCTTGAGCATTTGCATGAGTTGGAAATTGAGTTCCGCACCATCTTAACTCTTTATTTGCCATTCTCTTATGGAATATCTCCATAAGTTCTTTTCTTCCCCTTGATCTTAGCTTCATCTTTGAAGCATCTACATTTGTTAAAAACCTAGTGTTTACATCTCCCCATATAGTTAAAATAGCATCAACTGTTTCAAAAGCTCTTTTTTGAGATTCTGGAACATATGTAATTTGTTCTTCTGAACCATACTTTAATAACATTTCTGTTAAATCTTCAATTCCTATATCTACTTGAGGAAATGCTCCAAGTTCTATGGCCTTTTTATAAACTGCCTTAATTAAAGGCAACGTAGCTTCTCCTCCAGATATTAAAAGTTTATCTCCTTTTTTTATTTTAAGAGAATAATTTAAAAGAACATCAGCAAGCTTTTCGATTCTTCTGTCCATTTTTAAACCTCCAATCAAAAAGGGTTCTATGGAAATTATACCATAGAACCGCATCTTTACAACCTTCTACTTAGCTTTTTGTTTTAACTTTTCTATTATATTTTCTAATTCTTTTATAAACTTTCCATACCCTGCCCAATCACCATTTTTCTGAGCCTCTATAGCCTTTTTATATGTCTCATCTGCCTTATCTATTAAAGTTTTTAAATCCTCCTCATTATATTGCTCTGAAATAGTTTGATTAAACAACTTCTTAATAGCAAGGCCTATGTTATCCTCCATAACTAAGGTATCACCATAATTTACAATAACCTTTTTAAGCTCAGGAAGACTTTTTCCGCCTTGTGCCTTAAGATATAAAGGTCTTACATAAAGAAGTGAATTTTTAATTGGTATTATATTTGTTTCCCCTAATATTACGCTTGAACCTTGCTGATTTAAAAGGGTTATAAGACTTGATATTTGAATATCGGTATTTATTCTAGAATTAAACTGCTGAGGACCTAAAATAGCCTTTTCCTTTGGAAATCTTATAAGAAGCATCTCTCCTAAATTTTTATCCATTCTAACAGCCAGCCATGATACCATATTTTCCTTTTTAGCAACCGTATAGGGTATTGTAAGTAAAAACTCTTCATCATCAAATATTTTCATTACTTGATAAACTGCTTCAACAGGTCTTTCACTTCCATCAGAATTTTTATATTTTGCAATAGACCATAAATCTTCGCTATTGTAGAAGGAAATAGGATTTTTCATATGATATTTTTCATAAACTGTTGCTTGAACCATAAATACATCTTCAGAATATCTAAGATGTTTTTTAATCTCCTGCGGCATATCCTTTATATCTTTAAAAATCCCTTTATAAATATTTCCTATAGTTAAAGCTATAGGATCATTTTTATCTACTAAATAAAAATCTACTTTTCCATCATAGGCATCTACAACTACTTTTACAGAATTTCTAATATAGTTTATTCCAAAATAAGGTTCAGAATATGGAAATCTATCCGTAACAGTATAGGCATCTATTATCCAATACAACCTTCCATTTGCAATAACTAAATAGGGATCCTCATCATAATTTAAAAATGGAGCTATCTTTTTTACTCTTTTTACTATGTCCCTGTTTAATATTATCCTAGAATCGGAAGTTACATTGCTGGATAAAATAATATTTAAATCCCCATAAGCTAAAGCAAAAATAATTCTATTTAATGGCGAAAGCCTTATCCCTGCTTTTCCATCATATCTAGTTTCTTTTTCTCCACTTCCATAAGGATAGTCTATTTCATTGTTTCTAGCATTTACTATTATATAATCATTGTTTATCTCTCCAAAATATATCTGTGGCTTATCAATATTTATTTTTCCTGAAACAGGTATATCCTTTAATATAAATTGAGGAAGTCCTGTTTGTGTTACCGTATTGGTATATGACATTACAGCTCCATATCCGTGGGTATAAAAAAGCTTTTTATTTTGCCAAGTTTGAAATTTAGGATCCCTTAAAGAATTATCAAGCTCCCTTGCTGAAATAAATACCTGCCTCAACCTTCCGTCTATTACATATCTATCTATGTCAACATCATTAAATCTATAATAATTCCTTATAGCTTGAATTTGATTAAATACCTCTAAAGACTGAGAAAATTCTGTTACTCTTATATTATCTATTGTATCTTTGTTTTCCTGTATATCCTTTAAAGTAAGATCGTTTTTTACATCAAACTCCCTTTCTTTTACATTTTCAAGCCCAAAAGCCTTTCTTGTATATTCTATGTTATATTTTAAATAAGGCATCTCCTTTTCCCTTGCATTAGGAGACACTATAATTTTTTCAACTACAAAGGATGCTATTTCTTCAAAAAGTATTAAAGCTACAATGATTAAGGCGACAGATATAATTCCTTTTATATTCCTTTTTAATATAAAAAAGAACATTACAAAAGAAGCAAACAAGCAAAGTAAAGATAAAACCTTAAAAAACGGAAGAGTAACATTGATATCCGTATAACTTGCTCCAAAAGCAACTCCCCTTGGGGAATATACAAGATTTAACGCCTTTATATAAAAAACTGCTGAAAGAAGAAGTAAAAATGCAGAAGCAAAATAAGCAATTTGCTTTGCAAAAAATCTTGATTTTGAATTTTTCATAAAGCTAATGCTGACAATTCCATCTCTTGCCTTTTCAATAGCATAAAATATAAAAGATATTACAAAAAGAAATAATAGCATAGTCATAAAAAATCCAAGGATAGCTTGTATTAATGGAAGTTTAAATATAAAAAATCCTACATCTTTATTAAAAATAGGATCTTTTAAATTAAAGTTTTCTCCATTTATAAACTCTAAAATCTTATACCAAAAGGCGTTTGTAAATATAAAGGATATAACAAAGGCTATGATGCTTGATATAATTAGCATAAGTTTATTTCTTCTCTTTAAATAAAAATCATCATAAACTACCTGCCCCATTTGAATATAACTTTGAGTTAAAAACCTAGCATAAAAATATATAACCAGTAAAAAAATGAAAAAAGATGGCAAAAATATAATAAGCTTTGCTTTAAATGAGGTAAAAAATACTCCCAAGTACCCTACTTCCTTAAACCATTGAATATCAACTAAAAAACCTGATATCATGGATAACAAAAATAAAATAACAAATGTAAAAGCTATAGCTTTTCCCCAAAAATTTTTTACTTTCCCCCTAATCATAAATAACATATCCCCTTTCTTTTAAAGCATTAACTATTCTTTGTAAATCTTCTTGTGTCTCAGCTTCAATTGTATGAAGATGTACCCCATCAGTTAAATCTAATAGGGGCTTGTCTTTACTTTGCCTTAGCTTTTCTAAAAATTTTTCAACATCATAAAAAGATTTTAACATAAGCTTTCCTGTTATCTCACCATAAACCTTATGCTCTATGGTAACATCTATCACCTTTCCACCTAAAGAAACTATAGTTTTTAATTCATCTTCTATTTCTTCTTTAGAATGTTTAACTGCTATGACTTTAGAATAACTTTTTTGGCCTCCTAAAAAAATATACCCTTGAGGAGTTGAAACTATATTATGGCCTTGGGCTTTTAATATTGCAATATCTTGAACTATTACCTGTCTTGTAACAGAAAATCTATCGGCAAGCTCCCCCCCTTTAATAGGAACTTTAGATTCTTTCAATAAATTTAATATGTGTAATCTTCTTTCATCCCCCTTCATAAAATCCCTCCTACTGTGCAGTTAACCAATCTACAAGCCATGCACCATCTATATTAACACATGTAAAGTATAAATCTTTTCCTAAAACCTTTTTACCTGAGCTATCAACTTGATAAAAATTTACTTTTACCTTTGCTTTTTGTTTTGTAGGATCTAATATATACCCACCTACAACAAAATCTGCGTTTAAAAATCCTAATGCCTTAGTCTCCTCCATCTCCTTAACATAATCATCATAATATTTTCTATAAGTATTGTTCTCATCGTCAGACATTAAAAGGTAGGCTTCAAGCCACCTTCCTTCCTTTTCTAAAGTCATTTGCCTTTTTAAAATTTCGTTAGGTAAAGCTTTTTTGTCTCTATCAAAATAACTTCTATTTCTCATAAGAGGAACATTTATAGAAACATTTCCCTTTAAAGTATCATAAGTTTTTCCATTAACTCGAATTAAAACCTTTCTAATTCCAGGTATCTCGGTTAAAGAGTTTACTAAAGAAAAAACTGTTAATTCCTCATTAACTTTACCACCAGGATGATTTTTTATAAATTCCTTAGATAAATTCACTATAATTAAATCATCCTTTTTAGATACAGAAATAAGTTTTGTTCCTTTTGGAAAAGGATTTTTATATCCTAAAGTTTTAGGCCCCTTTATAAGCTCTTCTATTATAGTCCTTTCCAATGAAGCATTTAAGAAAGTCTTTCTTTCTTCAGCCTTTAATTTGTTTGAAGCATCAGGATAATAAAGTATAATATTCACTAGTTGCTTTTTTTGGTCTACATCTATATTTTCTATTTTGGTTTCAAGGCTTTTACAACCTAAAATAATAAAAAAACAAAGCAAAGTAGTGAGTATCCTCTTCATATTTATACCTCCAAAGGTAGTTTTATTATAAAAGCAGTTCCCTCCCCTACTTTGCTTTTAACTTCTATATCCCCCTTATGAAGTTTTATTATATGCTTTACAATAGAAAGCCCAAGGCCTGCTCCTCCTGTTTTTCTTGCTCTTGTTTTATCAACCCTATAAAATCTATCAAATATATATGGAAGGTCTTCCTCTGGAATTCCTATTCCATAATCCCTAATGGTTATCTTAGCTACATCATCCCTCTCTATCAATATATCTATTTTTGAATTTTCGTTTGAATACTTTATAGCATTTTCTATTAAATTGTATAGCGCTCTAAACATATTATCCCTATTTAAATTAAGAATTATACCATCTCCATTTAAGTATATGCTTATATTTTTTGATTTTGCAATTGGTTCAAGACTTTTTATAACTTCCTTTAAAAGTTCCTTTATATTTAAACTGGTCATTTTTAATTCATCTGCATTCTCGATTTGAGCAAGCTCCAAAAGCCCATTAACAAGCTTAGATAACCTATCTATCTCTTTATTTATACTTTGTAAAAACTCATCCCTAACAGCCTTATCCTCAAAACCTCCTTGAATTAAAGATTCTACTAAAACTTTCATACCTGCAAGAGGAGATTTTAATTCATGTGACGCATCGGCTACAAACTGTCTTCTTTTTTTATCAAGTTCTACGATCCTTTTATTCATCTCATTAAAAGCCTGACAAAGCCTTCTTATTTCTTTATATCCATCAACCTTAATTTCTCTTAAAACTATATCATCCTTTAAATTTTCAATCGCATCAACTACTGTATTTAAAGGCGTTACTATTGTCTTTGATATATAAAAACTATATAAAAATACTATTCCTAAAATAACAAATGATACAAATAAAATTTGTTTTTCTATATTCATAATCCTATTTAAAGCTTCCTCAAGAGGATTTATAAAAATAACATTGCCAATATGTATACCGTTTTTAAATATGGGATAAGATAACAAATAAAAGTCTTCACCGGATATATTTATTTTTTTGGTAAATACTTCGCTTTTCATAAATTCATTATAAGATATAACTTTATTAAAATCATTATATAAAACCTTATTGTCCATTATAATAACCACTTTAGAATAAACATCCTTTTGAATTTGTTTTATTTTTTCTTTATCTACTTTATTAGAATATACATCTATATAATCTAAAACCGTCTTTGCAGCAAATAAAATATCACTTTTTTTAGATTCTATGTAAAAATTTTGAAGTATAAAATATATAGAAATATTAATAAGAAAAATTAACAAAAAAATAATAGAAAAGTAAGAAAACACAAGCCTATATCTTAATTTATTCTCCATTATAATAATAACCAACTCCCCATTTAGTTAAAATATAATGAGGATTTGCAGGATCCTTTTCTATTTTTTCCCTTAATCTTCTTATATGAACATCAACAGTTCTAGAATCTCCAACATAATCATAACCCCAAATAATTTCTAAAAGAGATTCTCTGCTATAAACTTTTTTAGGATTTGTTACAAGTAAAAACAATATATCAAACTCCTTAGCTGTAAGATCGACAGATTTTCCACAAATACTTACCCTTCTTGAAGCAACATCTATCATAATATCTCCGCTTTTTATAATGTCTACTTTTACATTAGATACTTCATAAGCTCTTCTTAAAAGAGCCTTTACCCTTGCTTTAAGCTCTGCAATACTAAAAGGCTTTGTTAGATAATCATCTGCTCCAAGTTCAAAAGCCTTCACTTTATCCTCATCATATCCCTTTGCGGTAAGCATTAATACAGGGATAGATTTTGATTTATCCCTTACCTTTTTTAATACTTGCATTCCATCAAAATGAGGAAGCATTATATCTATTATAATTAAATTATAAATGTTTTCAAATATCATTCTAAGAGCTGTCTCACCATCATAGGCCACATCAACCTGATAACCTTCGTTCTCAAGATTATATTTAATACCCTTTACTATATTTTCTTCATCGTCTATTAATAAAATTTTGTAGTTCAATAATATCCCCCCTAGTTTTTATATTATTATAACATATTTTTCATAAATTAAAAATATTCTAATTTTTGCAATCACACTCCTGCAGCAACTTAAGTTTTTTATCGTTTATATTGTAATTATGATGATTTTCAATAAGAAATAATAGATATTCATCTGTAGGATACAAGTATTGTACTGCAATTTTAGGATGATCATAATAATATTTTATAAACTTAATCTTTTTCACTTTTCTTAGCTGTCTAGAAAACATTCTATCTAAAATAACCATAATAGATTTTGTTAAAACATTAAGACCGCTATTTATTTTTCCTACATCATGTAAAAGAGCAGCTTTAACAAGAAGTATATCATAACATCCTTCTTTTACTGATCTATCTATAACTTGTCTTGCAACCTTTAAACTATGATATTGATCAGCTTTGTTTAACTTATAAAATAATTCCTTTTCCTTAGAATTTAAATAAAAATTTATAAAATCATAATCTTTTTTCTCTAACTTAGCAACAAAGGTTTGAAAAAACTGTTTTATTCTATAAAACATAAAAATCCCTCCTAATAAAAAAAGGCAAGGATTTCTCCTTGCCCTTAGATTATGGAGCCGGCTATAGGACTCGAACCTACAACCTACTGATTACAAGTCAGTTGCTCTACCAATTGAGCTAAGCCGGCATTTGGCGACCCAGAAGGGACTCGAACCCTCGACCTCCGGCGTGACAGGCCGGCACTCTAACCAGCTGAGCTACTGGGCCAAACTTACCCGGCAGTCACCTACTCTCCCAGGCCGTCTCCAGCCTAGTACCATCGGCGAAGGTAGGCTTAACCTTCGTGTTCGGAATGGGAACGGGTGTTTCCCTACCTCCATCACCACCGGATATACACAACTGCACAAGTAGATCAAGTCCTCGACCTATTAGTACCAGTCAGCTAAACGCCTTACGACGCTTACACCTCTGGCCTATCTACCTGGTAGTCTTCCAGGGGTCTTACCGCTCTCGCGTGGGAAATCTCATCTCGGGGTGGGCTTCGCGCTTAGATGCCTTCAGCGCTTATCCCGTCCGAACATGGCTACCCAGCTGTGCCCTTGGCAAG
>NZ_FNUK01000028.1 GCF_900108045.1 Caloramator fervidus
TTAACAGCTTTAGGTTCAATGATGGGATCAGGCGGTATGATAGTAATGGACGAAGATACTTGTATGGTAGACGTTGCAAGGTTTTATCTTGAATTTACGGTCGATGAATCCTGTGGAAAGTGTACACCATGTAGAGAAGGAACAAAGAGACTTCTTGAGATACTTGAAAAGATTTGTGAAGGAAAGGGAACAGAAGAAGATTTACAAAGGCTTGAATCATTGGCATATACTATAAAATCAGCATCATTATGCGGACTTGGACAGACAGCACCAAACCCAGTATTATCAACATTAAAATACTTTAGACATGAATATGAAGCACATGTAAAGGAAAAGAGATGTCCAGCAGGTGTTTGTAAAGCCTTGCTACAGTACAAGATTTTACAAGACAAGTGCAAAGGTTGCGGAATATGTGCTAAAAACTGTCCAGCAAACGCAATAAGCGGAAAGGTAAAAGAACCATTTGTAATAGACAAAAATAAGTGTATAAAATGTGGAGTATGTATAGAAAAGTGTCCATTTAAAGCAATTGTAAGGGGATAGGAGTGGTAACATGATTACCTTAACTATAAACGGAAAGAAGATTAGAGTAGCTTCGGGTACTACTATATTAGGTGCAGCACAGAAGTTAGGAATAGATATCCCTACTTTATGCTATGATCCAATGCTTGAGGTTTATGGAGGATGCAGGATATGTGTGGTTGAAGTAGAAGGAGCAAAAAGTCTTATGGCAGCATGTGCAACGCAAGTTCAAGAAGGGATGGTTGTCTATACAGAGAGTGAAAAAGTAATAAAAGCAAGAAAAGAAATACTTGCACTTCTTTTGGCAAATCATCCTAATGATTGCTTAACCTGCGAAAAGGCCGGTGTGTGCAAGCTTCAAGAATATGCTTATAGATACGATGTGAAATTTGGGCAAATAGATGGAGAGAGACATAATTATGAATTGGAAGATTCAAATCCGTATATAGTAAGGGATATGAACAAGTGCATCCTTTGTGGTAAATGTGTAAGGACATGTGCACAAGTAGAAGGAAGAAAAGTATTAACATTTGCATATAGGGGATTTAAAACAAAAGTAACAACTGCTTTTGATAAACCTTATGAAGATTCAGACTGTGCCTTTTGTTTTAGGTGTGTAGCAGTATGCCCAGTAGGAGCATTAAAAGATAAAAGAGCATCAGGTAAAGCAAGGCATTGGGAGGTTTCAAAAGAAGAATTTACATGCACATTTTGTGATTATGGATGTAAATTTGAAGTTGCTAGAAAGCATGGGAAAGCGGTTTATGTAACTCCAAAGGCGCCTAGCGAAGGAAGGCCACTATGTTTAAAAGGAAAGATTGGAAATGAGTTAAAATATCTTGATGATGTAGAAACACCATACATAAGAGTTGAGGGGAAATTAGAGCCTGTAAGTTGGGCAAAAGCATTAGGATTAGAAGAAATATTATATAAGATCGAAACAGAAAAGAGGTGATTAGATGCTAAAAATAAAGATAAATGGAAGTGAGTTTGAAGTTAAAAAAGGTTTAACTATACTTGAAGCATGTAAAGAAGTAGGGGTTGAAGTACCAACATTTTGCCATGATGATAGATTAAAGCCAAGTGGAACATGTAGAATTTGCGTTGTAGAAGTTGAAGGTGCAAGGAATTTGATGGCAGCTTGTTCAACACCAGTAACAGACGGAATGGTTATTTGGACTGAAAGCAAAAAGGTTGTTGATGCTAGGAAGGAAATATTAAATTTAATATTAGCAAACCATCCTTTAGATTGTTTAACTTGTGAAAAGTCGGGGGAGTGTAAGCTTCAAGATTTATGTTATAAATATGGTATAAAAGGATCAACTTTTAAACCAAATAAAAAAGAATATGATGTTGATGAATCTAATGAGTTTTATTACAGTGATCCTAATAAATGTATATTATGTGGTAAATGTGTAAGAGTATGCAATGAGCTTCAATGTACAGGGGCAATTGGTTTTGCTCAAAGAGGTATCAAAACCCATGTTACTACTCCATTTGATAAGGGTATAGCAAATTCTACATGTGTTTCTTGTGGAAACTGCGTTGCAGTATGCCCAGTAGGTGCACTTATGCCAAAGAAAAAGATGAAATATAGGACTTGGGAAGTTAAAAAGGTTAGGACAACTTGTTCATATTGCGGGGTTGGATGTCAGTTATACTTATTAGTTAAAGATGATAAAGTTGTTGGTGTTGAGCCTTATTTTGGTGAACCTAACAGAGGCCTTTTATGTGTGAAAGGAAGATTTGCATATAACTTTATTAATCACAAAGATAGATTAAAGACACCATTAATAAAGAAAAATGGCAAATTTGAAGAAGCTACATGGGAAGAAGCATATGATTATATAGTTGGAAGATTAACTGAAATAAAAGAAAAATATGGACCTGATAGTATAGCAGGATTAACTTCAGCAAGATGCACTAATGAGGAAAATTATATAATGCAAAAGTTTATGAGGGCGGTGATTGGAACAAACAATATTGATCATTGTGCTCGCCTCTGACATAGCACTACAGTTGCAGGTCTTGCAACTACGTTTGGAAGTGGTGCTATGACTAATAGCATAGCAGAAATTGAGGATGCAGAAGTAATATTTATAATCGGATCAAATACTACTGAAAACCATCCAGTTATAGGAACATTTGTAAAGAGAGCAAAAAATAAGGGAGCTAAAATTATAGTAGCAGACCCAAGAGAAATTGAACTTGCAAAGTTGTCTGATGTATTCATGCAGCTAAAACCAGGAACTAATGTGGCTTTATTAAATGCTATGATGAATGTAATAATTGAAGAAAATTTACAAGATGAAGAATTTATCAAGGAAAGATGTGAAAACTACGATGAATTAAAAGAAGTTGTTAAAGATTATACTCCGGAAAAAGCTGAAGTAATTACGGGAGTAAAAGCAGATTTAATTAGGGAAGCTGCAAGGATCTATGCAAAGGCTGATAAAGCATGTATACTTTATGCGATGGGTGTAACTCAGCATGCTACAGGAACAGAAAACGTATATTCAATTGCAAATCTTGCAATGCTATGTGGAAAACTTGGAAAGGAATCCTGTGGGGTTAATCCATTAAGAGGACAAAATAATGTTCAAGGTGCTTGTGATATGGGTGGACTTCCAGATGTTTTTCCAGGATATCAAAAGGTTCATATAAAAGAAAATGTTGAAAAGTTTGAAAAAGCATGGGGAGTTAAGCTTTCTGATAAACCTGGGCTTACTGTTTCAGAAATGTTCCATGAGGCTATTAAAGGAAAACTTAAAGCACTTTATATAATGGGGGAAAATCCTGTCATATCAGATCCTGATACAAAACATGTTATTGAAGCCCTTGAAAAGCTTGAATTCCTTGTAGTTCAAGATATATTTTTAACAGAAACTGCACAGTATGCTGATGTTGTATTACCTGCCGCAAGTTTTGCAGAAAAGGATGGAACATTTACAAACACTGAAAGGAGAGTTCAAAGGGTAAGAAAGGCCATAAATAATGTAGGACAGTCTAAGGCAGATTGGGAAATAATTGTTGATATTATGAATAGAATGGGCTATAAATGTTCATACAAAAGTGCAAGGGATATATTTGATGAGTTAGCTAAAGTTACACCACAATATGCAGGAATTGATTATGATAGAATAGAAAATGAAGGAATTCAGTGGCCGTGTCCAACTAAAGATCATCCAGGAACAAAGATACTTCATAAAGATAAGTTTGCAAGAGGAAAAGGTTTGTTTAAGCCTACAAAATATAGGACTTCTGCAGAACAGCCAGATGATGAATATCCATTTATATTGACAACAGGTAGAATACTTTACCATTATCATACAATGACTATGACTGGCAAAAACGAAGGATTAATGAAGATTGCTGGAGAAAGTTATGTGGAGATAAATCCGATGGATGCAAAAAAATATGGAATTTCAGATGGAGATTTAGTAGAGGTTACTTCAAGAAGGGGAAGTGTAAGAGTTAAGGCAAAGATTACAGACGTTGTAAATGAAGGTGTAGTATTTATGCCATTCCATTATGCTGATGGTAGCGCTAATGTTTTAACAAATACAGCTTATGATGAAGTAACAAAGGAACCAGAATTAAAGGTGTGTGCTGTTAGGATAAAAAAAGCATAAAATATTTAAAGTTGGTTGAAGTTATAAAACAAATTAACTAAGAAAGGATGATAGTATGGAAAAAAGAATGTTGACACCACCAGAATTAGTTGATGAAGCAATTAATGTAGGTGTGAAAAAGTCTAAAGGAAGCTTTAATACTGTGCTATTAGGTGCAATTTTAGCGGGTGCATATATAGCCCTTGGTGCTATTGCATCGGCTGCTGCAGCTCACAGCATAGAAAACTTTGGACTTTCAAAGTTTATAGCAGGAGTTATATTCCCAGTAGGGCTTATGATGATAATAATAAGCGGTGGAGAGTTATTTACGGGTAATACCTTATTGCTTGTAGGATATAAGGATGGTAAGATACCTTTTTCAGGGGTTTTAAGAAACTGGGGGATTGTTTATTTAGGTAATATAATTGGATCAATTATTATTGCTTGTTTAGCTTATGCAGCAGGAGTGTTTGATGTAAATGGTGGAAAACTTGGGGGATATTTTATAAAAGTTGCAGCTTATAAGGGAGGACTTAATTTTTCAACAGCTTTTTTTAGTGGGATACTATGCAATATTTTGGTTTGCTTAGCAGTATGGGCCCAATATGCTGCAAAAGACATAGTGTCAAAGGTTTTTGTTATTTGGTTTCCAATAATGGCATTTATTGTAGCAGGATTTGAACACAGCGTTGCTAATATGTTTTATTTTAGTGCAGGTATATTAGCAAAGTCAAATCCTGCTTATGCAGAAGCATTACAATTACATCTTGATAAGCTTGCAAAGGTAGATATAATTCATGCTATTTCTAATATAGTTCCTGTAACATTAGGCAACATAATTGGTGGAGGAATCATGCTAGGATTTTCATATTACTATTTATATAAACGACCTTTAACAAAGGCTGAAAATATATCCAAAACATTATAGGATGCAGTAATTACTGCATCCTATATAATTAAAGGAGGATACAATGAAACTTTTAGGAACAGCTGCTATATTGTGTGGTGGTAAAAGTTCTAGGATGGGATTTGATAAATGTAGGATTAAGCTAAATGGTAGATTATTATTGGATATAATAATTGAAAAATTATCAGAAGCTTTTGAAGAAGTTATTTTAATAACTAATAATAAAAATAGATTTTATTATAAAAATGTTTTTGAAGACGAATATAAAGAATGTGGTCCAGCTGGCGGAATTTATACAGCTCTCTTGAATTCAAAATCTAAACATTTATTTGTTATGGCATGTGATATGCCATTTTTAAATTTACAATATATTTACTACATGAATAGTATTTTAGAAAAGAGTAAATATGATTGTATTTTAACACAAAAAGGAAATTGGGTTGAACCATTATATTCCTTTTATTCCAAAGATATGATTTCTTTGTTTAAAAAAAGTTTAGAGGATGGTAAATACAAGCTTTTTGACATTATAAGCAAATCAAATTATTTCATAATAGAAGAAAAAGTTGCGCGAAGTTTTTCAACTGATTTAGAGATGTTTATTAATTTAAATTACCTAAGTGATCTTGAAATAATAAAAAGTAGATTTGAAAGGGTTGAAGTGGATGGAAGGAATCAGGCTTTATAAAATTAAAAGATACTTTAAAGACAATGTAGAAGAGTTAAATGATTTAGTGGTTGTTGAGTATCCAATAAATATATTCATTAATAATGAGTTTTATATTACATTGATGTGTTTACCAACTAACATTGTGGAGTTAATTTATGGATTTTTATTCTTTGATGGAATTATAGATACAAAGGAAGATGTTAAAGATATTATAATAAATAAGCAGAATGCTTTTATAAATTTAAATCGTTCTATTGGAAAAATTAATATAAAGCGTGTACTGACTACAGGGTGTGGACAAGGAAGTATACACATAGATTATATTTATAGAAAGCAGTTAAATATATTAAAGCATAATGTAGAAATGGATTATCAGTCGATATTAAAAGTAATGAAAAAATTTAATGAAGAATCAAATATGTTTAAGCAAACAGGTGGAGTTCACAGCGCAGCTTTATGTGATAATGATATCATATTTAGAGTAGATGATATAGGAAGACATAACGCTGTTGATAAAGTTATTGGATTTGGGATATTAAATGATATAAATTTTCAAGATAAATCACTGCTTATTACGGGTAGAATTTCATCTGATATGTTAATAAAAGCAGCGAAGGCAAAAATACCATTAGTTATTTCTCATTCTGCTCCCACCAATATGGCTATTGACTTAGCAAAAACATTAAATATAAGATTAGTAGGTTTTGTAAGAGGAGAAAAAATGAACATTTATACTTAGAATAATAAAATAGCTGTTGGGTAATTTAATAAAACAATAAAAAAATAAATTATTGTATTGTCAAAATAAAACATGTGTGTTATAATAAACCTTGTGTGAAAACGGGCGTTCCTCTAGCTTGGGCTATGAACGTCTATGAGGGAAGGAGGGAAAGAACATGATGGATATTATCAGAGCAATTGAACAAGAACAATTAAGAACAGACCTTCCAAACTTTAATGTTGGTGATACTGTTAGGGTTCACGTAAAGGTAAAAGAAGGAAACAGAGAAAGAATCCAAGTTTTTGAAGGTATTGTATTAAAAAGACAAAACGGTGGTATAAGAGAAACATTTACTGTAAGAAGAATTTCATATGGCGTTGGTGTAGAAAGAACTTTCCCTGTTCATTCACCAATTATTGACAAGATTGAAGTTGTAAGAAGAGGTAAAGTAAGAAGAGCTAAGCTTTACTATCTCAGAAAGAAAGTTGGTAAGGCTGCTACTAAAGTTAAAGAAATTATTGAGTAAAGAGACTGTTTATCAGTCTCTTTTTTAATTTTACTTGAATTTGTTTAATTTGTGGTTATAATAAACATATATAGAATTTAAGCCTATATTAAGGAGGCATATACATGAATATACAATGGTATCCTGGACATATGGTAAAAACTAAAAAGCAAATATCTGAATCTATAAAGCTTATAGATGTAGTTTTAGAACTTTTAGATGCAAGAGTTCCTATAAGTAGTAAAAACCCTGATGTAGATACGCTTATTCAAAATAAGCCAAAAATTATTTTGCTTAATAAATCTGATCTTGCAGATCCTAATATAACTAAAGAATGGATAGAATACTACAAAAATAAAGGAATTATTGCTATTGATATAGATTGTATTTCAGGAAAAAATATGAATAAGATATATCCCTTAATAAAAGAATTATTAAGTGATAAAATAGAGAGAATTCAAAAAAGGGGGATAGTAGGAAGGCCTATAAGAGCTTTGGTATTAGGAATACCCAATGTCGGGAAATCAACATTTATTAATAAAATATCAAAAAAGTCTTCTGCTCAAACAGGGGATAGGCCTGGAGTTACAAAAAATAAACAGTGGATTAAAGTTAATAAAGAATTTGAATTATTAGATACACCAGGTATTTTATGGCCTAAGTTCCAAGATAAAAAAGTAGCGTTGCATTTGGCCTATGTTAAAGCTATAAAGGAGGAAATATTAGATATTGTTGAGCTTTGTGTTAAATTTTTAGAAGAAATGTTACATACGAATCCAAAGATTTTACAGGAAAGATATAAGGTTGATATAAAAAATGATGCATATCTTCTCATGGAAGATATAGGAAGAAAAAGAGGTTGTATTGTTTCAGGTGGGGATGTTGATTTATATAGAACAGCTAATATTATTTTTGAAGATTTTAGAAATGCCAAATTAGGAAGAATTTCTTTAGAGAGACCTTTAGATATGGATGGGGATGAAACAGATGTTGAAGTTAAAACAAATTGAGGAAATATTGGCTCAATGTAACAATTTAGATGAAATTGAAAAGTTAAAAGTACAAATTATGAAAGAAGATAATCGAAAAAATGTTATAAAACTTTTTGAAAAATATGAACGAAGGTTAAAAATAAAAATGGATTTAGAAAGAGAATACCAAGAGCGTTGTAAATATGAGAATCAACTGTGTGAAAAATACAAATATATAGCTGGTGTTGATGAAGTTGGTAGGGGACCATTAGCCGGTCCTGTATTTGCAGCAGCTGTTATTTTAGATATTAAAAAGCCTATAATAGGAATTAGGGATTCTAAAAAGTTAACTGAGAAGGCAAGATTAGAACTTTCAAAAAAAATACAGGAAACAGCTATAGATTTTTCTATAGGGTATGCTACTGTAGAGGAAATAGATAAATATAATATACTTGAAGCAACAAAAATTGCCATGAAAAGAGCGGTAGATAGTTTAAAAGTTTTTCCTGATTTTTTGCTTATAGATGCAATAGATTTAGATTTGGGAATCCCCTATTTATCCCTTATTAAAGGAGATGATTTATCTGTTTCAATAGGAGCAGCATCTATAATAGCAAAAGTTGAAAGGGATAAATATATGAAAGAAATTTCGGCTAAATATCCTTATTATGATTTTGAAAAAAATAAAGGATACGGAACGAAAAAGCATATAGAGTCTATATTAAAATATGGTCCGTGTGAGATTCATAGAAAGTCATTTTTAAAAGGTATATTAGGTGATATAATATGAATAGTAAAAGCAATTTAGGAAAAATTGGAGAGCAAATTGCTGTTAAATATTTAATAAACAATGGTTATTATATTATTAAAAGAAATTTTAGGACAAAATTTGGTGAAATAGATATTATAGCACGTGACGGCAAATATTTAGTTTTTGTGGAAGTTAAAACAAGAAAAGGTATTAAACTTGGGTATCCTAGAGAAGCTGTTGATTGTTTTAAACAAATAAAGTTAAAAAAATTAGCAAGTTTATATTTAGCTCAGAAAAAAATTTTGAGTTCATATGTAAGATTTGATGTAATAGAAGTATTATTGGATGCAGAACAAAAAGTAAAGTCCATATGTTTAATTAAAAATGCTTTTGAATAGGAAATCCTAAAAGTATCTTTACTTTTAGGATTTTTTTATTTTTTAATAAAAGGTTTAAATACAATTTTAAAGGTAATAATTATTTTTTGAGGTGGTTAGTATGATAAGTAAAATTTATACTATATCTTTATTAGGAATAGAAGGTTTTTTGGTAGAAGTAGAAGTAGATATTCAAAGTGGATTGCCATCTTTTAACATGGTTGGGCTTCCAGATACAGTTGTTAAAGAATCAAAGGAAAGAGTAAAGTCTGCAATTAAAAATTCAGGTTATGAACTTGAACCGTGTAAAATTATTGTAAATTTTGCTCCTGCGGATTTAAAGAAAGAAGGGCCTCATCTTGATTTAGCAGTAGCTGTTGGTATATTGTCTTGTTTGAAGATTATAGAATATCATAAAACAATTGATACGGTATTTATTGGAGAGTTGTCTCTAAATGGAGAAATTAGAGGAGTAAGAGGGGTTTTACCAATGGTGTTAGAGGCTAGAAAAAAATTCAAAAAAATTTTTATTCCTTTTGAAAATTGGGAAGAAGTAAGTTTTATAGATGATGTATATATATATCCTGTAAATAATTTGAATGAAGTTGTAGATTTAATTAATACTAATTCTGATCCTGAATTTTTAGTAAAACAAAGTAGAAAAGAAGAAGATAATGTATATGAGTTTGACTTTAGTGAAGTTAAAGGACAAAAATTTGTAAAAAGAGCCATAGAAGTAGCTGTAAGTGGAGGACATAATGTTTTGATGATAGGGCCTCCAGGAAGCGGAAAAAGTATGATAGCTCAAAGGGTTCCAACTATTTTACCTAAATTAAGTATAGATGAAGCAATTGAAGTTACAAAAATTTATAGCGTTGCTGGTTTACTAAAGGAGAAGGGAAAATTAATTACTATTCCTCCTTTTAGAAGTCCTCATCACACTGTGTCATATGCATCTTTTATTGGTGGAGGAAGCAATCCACTTCCTGGGGAGGTTTCTTTAGCTCATAATGGAGTTTTATTTATGGATGAACTTCCAGAATTTAGAAGAGATGTTTTAGAATCTTTAAGACAACCTTTAGAGGATGGGCAAGTTTTAATATCTAGGGTAAAAGGAAAAGTAAGTTATCCAGCTCGTTTTATGCTTATTGCTAGTATGAATCCTTGTCCTTGTGGTTATTATGGATATCCATATAAACAATGTCATTGTTCTGAAAATCAGATTAGAAATTATTTAAATAGAATTTCTGGTCCATTGTTAGATAGATTGGATATACATATTTCTGTTGAACCTGTTGGGTATGAAGAGTTAAGAAATAATTTAGATGAAGAGTCTTCGTCGGATATCAGAAATAGAGTTTGTAAAGCAAGGCAAATTCAACGTGAAAGATTTAAGGAAGATGGGATTTTTACCAATTCTCAGATGAAAAGCAAGCATATTAAAAAATATTGTAAGTTGAGTAAAGATGCTGATAGATTACTTGAAAGTGCATTTAAAAATTTGAATTTAAGTTCACGAGGATATGTAAAAATAATTAAAGTTGCAAGAACTATTGCGGATATTGAAGATTCTGATATTATTAATGAGAAACATATTGCAGAAGCGATTCAGTATAGAATGCTTGATAGAAAGTTATGTAGATAAAGGTGATATTATGGAACAAGAACTATATTATAAAATTTGGTTTATAGGTGTTAATGTTAATGAGAAAATAAAAATAAGTATTTTAGATAAAGGATATGATATATGCAGTATTTATCATATGGATGAATTTGACCTTATTAATTTAGGAATGAATATTTATGAAGCTAAAAAATTTGTTGAACTTAAAAAAGATGATAAGATTTATAAAATCATTGATTTTATTAAAGATAATGATATAAAGTTAGTATTATATAATGAATTAGAATACCCAAATAAATTGAAATATATCCATGATCCTCCCGTAGGATTATTTATTAAAGGAAATTTAGTAGATTTTGAAAAAAGTATAGCGATAGTAGGTTCAAGGAAAGCAAGTAATTATGGTTTAACAGTAGCATATAAGTTTTCTAAAGATTTAAGCAATTATGGTGTAAAAATAATTAGTGGTTTAGCAAAAGGAATTGATACAGCAGCTCATTTAGGGTGTTTAGATGCAGGAGGAATTACTGTTGGAATTTTAGGCAGCGGTTTTAAACATATCTATCCTTCTAGTAATAAAGAATTAATAGATAGAATTATTAAAGAAGGTTGCATAATAACAGAGTTTTTACCTGATGTTAAGCCTTTCCCTCAAAATTTTCCACGTAGAAATAGAATAATAAGTGGTCTTGCTGACTATGTTTTAGTTGTAGAAGCAACAGAGAGAAGTGGTTCGTTAATAACTGCAAGATTAGCACTAGAACAAGGTAAAGATGTTTTTGCAATTCCTGGGAATATATTTAGTCAAACAAGTGTAGGAACTAATAATTTAATTAAAGATGGGGCAAAGTTAATATCTAATATAGAAGATATTTTAGTGGAATTTGGAATTAGCTTGAAAGATAAGGATTTTATTGGTTATAATGAATTAGAATTGTACATAATAAATATATTAAGGGTAGGTGCAGCAACTGTAGAAGAAATAGTGGAAAAATCTAATATGTCAACTAGTGAAGTTTTATCAGTTTTAGGCAAGCTTGAATGCAAAGGTGTAATAAAAAGAGGTTTTGGAAATTATGTAATGTTAAATGATAATTAAAGTATAGAATTTTGTAAGATATTTTGTTATAATACATATACTTGTGTAATGCTGGAGGGGATAGGATGGCGCAGGCTTTGGTAATTGTTGAGTCACCTGCTAAAGCAAAAACTATAAGCAAGTTTCTTGGTAAAAATTTTAAAGTAAAGGCATCTATGGGGCATATTAGAGATTTACCAAAAAGTCAACTTGGTGTTGATATAGAAAATAATTATCAACCTAAATATATAACTATTAGGGGTAAGGGAGAATTAATAGAAGAACTAAAAAAGGAAGCCAAAAAATGTAGTAAGGTATATATTGCTACAGACCCTGATAGAGAGGGAGAGGCTATATCATGGCATCTTGCTAATATATTAGGGATTGATCAGGATGAAAAGTGTAGAATTGAATTTCATGAGATAACTAAAAATGCGGTAACAAATGCAATAAAGAATCCTAGAAATATAAACATGAATCTAGTAAATGCTCAACAGGCAAGAAGGATATTAGATAGACTTGTAGGTTATGAAATAAGTCCGGTGTTGTGGAAAAAAATAAAATGGGGACTTAGTGCAGGTAGAGTTCAGTCTGTAGCTGTGAGGTTAATATGTGATAGAGAAAAGGAAATAAGGGAATTTATTCCAGAAGAATATTGGACAATTACTGCAATTTTAAAAAATGATAATAGAGTTATTGAAGCAAAATTAGCCTCAAAGGGAGAAGAAAAAATAAAAATTTCAAACGAGTCTCAAGCGGAACAGATTATAAAAGATATAAATGATATATTTCGTGTTAAAGAAGTAAAAAATCAAGAGAGAAGAAAAAATCCTTTACCGCCTTTTACAACTTCCACACTACAGCAGGAGGCATATAAAAAGTTAAATTTTACAACTAAGAAAACTATGCAAATTGCGCAACAGCTTTATGAAGGTATAGATATTAAAGGGGAAGGGACAGTAGGGCTTATTACATATATGAGGACAGATTCTGTTAGAATATCTGATGAAGCTAAAGATATGGCTAAAAACTTTATATTAAATACTTTTGGTCAAAATTATTTGCCGCAGGTAAATAGGAATTATAAAACAAAAGGGGGAGCCCAAGACGCCCATGAAGCCATAAGGCCTACATCTGTTTTGAGAACACCTGAAAAAGTTAAGGATTCTTTGAATAATGATCAATATAGGCTTTATAAACTAATATGGGAAAGATTTGTTGCAAGTCAGATGGCGGATGCTATATTTGATACTATTAGTATAGAATTTGAATCAAATGGATATATTTTCAAATCAAGTGGCAGTGTTTTAAAATTTCCGGGATATTTGAGTGTTTATAAAACTGATGAAGAAGAGCAGGATAAAATACTTCCTGATATAGAAGAAGGGGAAGTATTCCAGCTTGATAAAATTGAACCTAAACAACATTTTACTCAGCCTCCTTCAAGATACACTGAAGCAACTTTAGTAAAGGCTCTTGAAGAATATGGAATAGGAAGACCGAGTACATATGCTCCAATAATAAGTACAATTTTAGAGAGAAAATATGTAATAAGGGATAAGAAATATTTAAAACCAACTGAACTAGGAGAAATAGTTACTGAACTTTTAAAGGAATATTTTGCAGATATAGTTGACGTAGATTTTACAGCTGAAATGGAAAGTAAATTAGATGAAATAGAACGTGGTAACCAAAATTGGATTGATATAGTAGATGAATTCTATAAACCTCTCAAGGAGAAAATAAAATTAGCAGAGGAAAAGTTAGACAAAATAAAAGTGGAAGAAAAAGTGGAAGAAACTAATATAAAATGCGAAAAATGTGGTAGAAATATGGTAGTAAAATCAGGTAAGTTTGGGAAGTTCTTGGCTTGTCCAGGGTATCCAGAATGTAAAAATGCAAAACCTTTAATTGAAGAAATTAATGTTTTATGTCCGTTATGTGGAAGCAAAATAGTTATAAAAAGGTCTAAAACTGGAAAAATATTTTATGGATGTAGTAATTATCCTGAGTGTAATTTTGCAAGTTGGAATAAACCAACTAACAAAAAATGTCCAAAATGTGGTAAAATCTTATATGAAAAAAAGCAAAAAGATAAAAATGTTTTGGTTTGTGAAGATAAAGAATGCGGTTATATAGAAGAATCTTAACTTTTGTATTGATATATTTTAAAATTTGTGATATATTAATCTTACTTAATATTAGGAACAATTTTGATTATTCACAAAATTAAGAAAAATAAAATATCAAATTTCTATACATTTTTTTACAAAATTAAATGACTTTTTAAAAAATTTAATTTTTTTTAACAAAAAATTAATAAAAAAGATTAAGGAAGGTGCTAAAATGTTTAAGGCGACAACAATTGTTGCAGTCAAAAATGAGAATAAGGTTGCTATGGCAGGGGATGGTCAAGTAACTTTTGGAGAAAGTGCTATAATAAAAAATACTGCTAAAAAGATTAGAAAAATATATAATGATTCAGTTTTAATAGGATTTGCAGGTTCAGTAGCTGATGCTTTTACTTTATCTGAAAAATTTGAAGAAAAATTGGAACAATCAAATGGTAATATAAAAAAAGCTGCTATTGAACTTGCAAGTCATTGGAGAAGCGATAAAATTTTAAGAAGGTTAGAGGCGTTGATGATAGTTGCAAACAAAGATGCATTATTAATTATTTCAGGGAATGGGGAAGTTATAGAACCTGATGATGGAGTTGCTGCTATAGGTTCTGGTGGTATGTATGCATTGGCTGCTGCAAGAGCTTTAAGAAGAAATACCAATTTACAACCTGAAGAAATAGTAAAAGAAGCTTTGAAAGTTGCATCAGAAATTTGTGTTTATACTAATGATAATATAGTTGTTGAAACATTATAATCCCTAAAGGGGGAGTATCAATGAATAATTTAACACCGAAGGAAATTGTAAAAGAATTAGATAAATATATTGTTGGACAAGATGAAGCAAAGAAAAAAGTAGCTATAGCTTTAAGGAATAGATATAGGAGAAAAGCTTTAATTGGTGAAATTAAAGATGATATAATGCCTAAAAATATATTAATGATAGGCCCAACAGGAGTAGGAAAAACAGAGATAGCAAGAAGGCTCGCAAAACTTGTAAAAGCTCCTTTTGTTAAGGTTGAAGCTACCAAATTTACTGAGGTTGGATATGTTGGCAGAGATGTAGATTCTATAATTAGAGATTTAATGGAAGATGCTATAAGACTTGTCAAAGAAGAAAAAATGAATGAAGTTAGAGAAAAAGCAGCAGAAATGGCTAAGGAAAGAGTGTTAAATATATTAGCACCTATACCTTCTAAAAAAAACAATAATGTAAAAAATCCATTTGATATTATATTTGGTTTTCAACAGGATAATAATCAGGAAGTAATACAATATGATGAAAGTGAATTACAACTTAAAAGAGAGCAAATATTAAAGCAACTTAACGATGGATTATTAGATGATATGATAATAGAAATTGAAATCGAAGATTCTTCTATTATGCCTATAGAAATTATGGCAGGTCCCAATATAGAGGGGTTAAATATAAATTTTAGTGATATCTTGGGTGATATATTTCCTAAAAAGAAAAAAAAGAAAAAGGTAAAGATTAAGGAAGCATTAAGAATATTTGAGCAAGAGGAAGCATCAAAGCTTATAGATATGGATCTTGTTTATGAAGAAGCAAGAAAAAGAGCGGAGGAAGATGGAATAGTTTTTATTGATGAAATAGATAAAATTGCTAGTCGAAGTAAAGGATATGGACCAGATGTTTCAAGGGAAGGGGTTCAAAGAGATATTTTGCCTATTGTAGAAGGAAGTGTTGTAAACACTAAATATGGTCCTGTAAAAACAGATCATATTTTGTTTATAGCAGCTGGAGCATTTTACGTATCTAAAGTGACTGATTTAATTCCTGAATTACAGGGAAGATTTCCTGTTAGGGTAGAACTCAAAGCTTTAAATAAAGATGACTTTAAAGCTATACTTTTAAAGCCTAAGAATGCTTTGACAAAGCAATATATAGAATTATTAAAGGTAGATGGAGTTGAAATTGAATTTACTGAGGATGGAATCGATGAAATAGCAGAAGTTGCATATTTTATGAATATGCAACTTGAAAATATAGGTGCAAGAAGATTGCATACAGTTTTAGAGGAAGTTTTAAAGGATATATCTTTTGAAGCTCCAGATATTCCTAACAAAAAAGTTATAATAAATCGTGAGTATGTAAAAGATAAGCTTAAAAATATTTATAAACAAGATGATACTACAAAATTTATAATATAGAAAGGATGGTGTAAAAGATATGGCAACTCTTTTGGAAAAGACCAGAATATTAAACAAAATACTTCAAAAGTCTGCCACTGAACCTGTTGTATTTTCAGATATTTGTAAAATATTAAGTGACGTAATGAATTGTAATGTTTATGTTGTTAGCAGAAAAGGAAAAGTACTTGGATATAGCATAGTAGATTCCTTTGAATGCGATGTATTAAAAGAAATTGTTGTGAACGAGCAAAAACTCCCTGAAGATTATAATAACAAAATTTTACAAATCAATGAAACAAGATCTAATTTAAAAAATGAAGGAGTTTGTGTTTTTGATAAAGAAAAGGAATGTGTATACGTAGATAAGTTCACAACCATAGTTCCTATAATAGGTAATAGAGAAAGATTAGGAACGCTTTTAATAGCAAGATATGGTTCAGAATTCAATGATGAAGATCTTGTATTAGCAGAATATAGTGCAGCTATTGTTGGAATGGAGATATTAAGATCAAAGCAGGAGGAAATAGAAGAAGAAGCTAGGAAAAAGGCTGTAGTTCAGCTTGCAATAGGAACTTTATCATATTCTGAATTAGAAGCAGTAGAACATATTTTTAATGAATTAGAAGGTAATGAAGGATTATTAGTTGCAAGTAAAATAGCAGATAAAGTTGGTATAACTCGATCAGTAATAGTTAATGCTTTAAGAAAATTTGAAAGTGCCGGAGTTATTGAATCAAGGTCTTTAGGAATGAAAGGAACGCATATAAAAATATTAAATGATAAGTTATTAGAAGAGTTAAGAAAGTTAAAGAATAGCTAAAAATAAGAATCCTCAAGTGTTGAGGATTCTTATTTTTATTTTTAGGATTTGAGTAAGTTATTCAATGATTGATTTTAAATTTTAGCAAAATTTTTGTTTTTATTTATTTTGTAAATAATAACCATTGAATTATTGAATTATTTATGTTATACTACAGTAGCAATAGTATAGGGGTTTTGTTATATAATTGTTAAAAATACCACAAAGTCATGTAAATTTTTGTATACATAAAAATTTAGTAAGGGGTGTGAGCTCAATGAATCAAAATTGTTGTTGTGGAGGAAAGTGTGTAGACGAAAGATTAGAGAAAGTTAAGAAGGTAATTGAAGAATATAAGACAGTGAAAGGTGGATTAATACCTGTATTGCACAAGATACAAGATATATATGGATATTTACCAGAAGATGTATTAAAGGTAGTTTCACAAGAACTTAATATTCCAATGGCTGAAATTTTTGGAGTAGCTTCTTTTTATTCATATTTTTCTTTCGAGCCAAAAGGAAAATACATAATAAGGGTATGCCTTGGAACTGCTTGTTATGTTAAGGGTGCACAAGGACTTATTGATAGGTTATGTAAAGAGCTTAATGTAGAGGTAGGAAAGACTACGGCGGATGGAAAATTTACTCTTGAAGCTACAAGATGTTTAGGTGCATGTGGTCTTGCTCCTGTAATGGTTATAGGAGAAAAAGTATATGGAAGAATTACACCTGACGATATTCCAAATATATTAAAAGAATATGAATAAATTTAAGGAGAGCTTATGAGGGAGCTTTCTCTTCACATAATGGATATAGTAGAAAATTCTATTAATGCTAATGCTACAATTATAGAGATTTATGTATTAGAAGATACTTTAAAAAATAGTTTTGTTATTAAAGTAAAGGATAATGGAAAGGGTATGAGTGAAGAAATTTTGAAAAATGTTAAAGATCCTTTTTTTACAACTAGAACAACAAGAAAGGTTGGACTTGGACTTTCACTTTTTGAAAGCACATGTTTAAGGTGTAATGGCAATTTAAAAATTAATTCTGAAATAGGCAAGGGAACAGAAGTTATTGCTTATATGGAATATAATCACATTGATAGACCACCGCTTGGTAGAATAGAGGATACTATAGTTTCTATACTTTTAAATCCTAATGTTGATTTGATATATGAACATTCTTTTAATGGTAAAAAGTTTAAGTTTGATTCAAGAGAGGTTAAGAAAGTATTAGGATTACAAGAGATAAATAATCCAGAAATACTTTTATGGTTAAAAGAATTTATAAGGGAAAATATAACTGAGATAGGTGGAGGTGCTTCCTAATGAAAACATTAAAAGAATTAGAAGAAATAAGGAAGAGGACGCTTGATAGGGTTAATCAAAGAAAAGATAGAACGACAACGAGGATAGTTGTAGGTATGGCAACATGTGGAATAGCAGCGGGTGCAAGGCC
>NZ_FNUK01000027.1 GCF_900108045.1 Caloramator fervidus
AACTATTAAATCTACAACAATTTTTAACGGCCTCGCGCAAAAAATTTAAGAAGAAAACCTTAGTCGACCTAAGTCAGTCTTTAAAGGTTTTCTTCTTAAACCTATACCAAACTACGTGCAAAAATAAACAATACGCTGAGCTTTTATAAAAGCCAACCTTTGATTGGCCTTTTTGTCATGCCCATTTTTAAAGCTTTTGCTTAAATTAATCTCAATTACATAAAAACTCCTTGGAAATTAGCAAGGGCGGGCATCTGAATAATTTGCCCACCCCAACTATTGACATAGAGCCAAAAAAGCAAAAAAGCCCTGATTTCTCAAGACTTCTAGCTATCGTATCAATATGTTGTTCAAACATGGTGGAGGCGAGGGGAGTTGAACCCCTGTCCGAAGGCGTAGAAATTTAGGCATCTCCGAGCGCAGTCAGTGTTTTAACATTCCCTCCATCCGACTCCCACTGACAGGATTCGGATTTCGGTAGCTTCATAGATGCCGACCTATCGCAAAGCTTAGATAGGCCCGTTCCCCACTAGTTCACGCCCTATCCCAAGCCGTGGGCCTCTTGGGTAGGACGGCTGCCTTTACTAATTAGGCAGCTAAAGCTAAATTATCGTTTGCGTTTATTTTTTGTCTCGGTTTTTAACGTGGTTCCGAGTTCCACGGCTCGCTTCCCAAATTCCTACTGCCCCCGTCGAAAGCCAAGACGCCCCCACGATAGTAATACATGCTTAGCAAATATATTCTAACAAATTTTTCTTATAAAATCAATAGATTAATATAAATTTCTAATCTTAAATTCTTTTTCTATTTCTCTTCTTGCATCTCTCTTTGCTATTTCTTCTCTCTTATCGTAAAGTTTTTTACCCTTTGCTAGCGCTAGTTCAACTTTTACAAGACCTCTTACAACATATAAAGATAGAGGAATAAGGGTATACCCCTTTTGTGATACAAGGCCTGCTAACCTTCTTATTTCAGACTTATGCATTAACAATTTTTTAGGCCTTAAAGGGTCTCTGTTAAATATATTTCCTTTTTCATAAGGACTAATATGCATGTTATATACAAAAATCTCACCATCTACAACTTCTGCATAGCTATCCTTTAAATTTACTTTTCCAAGTTTTACTGATTTTACTTCTGTCCCAAATAATTCTATTCCTGCTTCGTATGTTTCCTCTATAAAGTAGTCATGCCTTGCCTTCCTATTTTCTACTAAAATCCTTTTTTCTTGTTTTTGCTTCACATAAATACCCCCTTCTAAAAATATTATAACAATTAATTTTTTAAATTCAATACAACAAAATTAAAGGCACTCTATCAAGAGTGCCAATTAATCTTCTACAAGAACAAAATCTATATTTCTGTTATCTACATCTACTTTATATACCTTAACTTTAACCTCATCTCCTAACCTATATATCTTTCTAGTTTCTCTACCAACAAGTGCATATAGATTTTCATCAAAAATATAATAATCATCGTTCATATTGTTAATATGAACTAACCCTTCAATAGTATTTGGAAGTTCTACAAACATCCCAAAGTGTGTAACTGAGGATATGATTCCTGTATATACTTCTCCAATTCTTTCTGCCATGTATTCTGCCTTTTTCAAATCTTCTGTTTCTCTTTCAGCCTCATCTGCTAATCTTTCCATTTCACTTGATTGTTTTGCTGCCTTTTCAACTATTGTTCTAAGTTTTTCTATTCTATTTTCATCTATTTTTCCTTTTAAATGCTCTTTTATAATTCTATGAATTATAAGGTCAGGATATCTTCTTATAGGTGATGTAAAATGGCAGTAATACTTCGATGCCAATCCAAAATGTCCTGTACAATCAGGAGAATATCTTGCTTGTTTTAAAGAACGCAAAAGAAGCATATCTATAATAGGTTGTTCTTTTTTCCCTTTTGCACTTTCTAAAACTTCTTGAAGCATCTTAGGATGTATATCCTTTGCAAACTTTACTTTATAACCTAAGTTATGAACAAATTCATTAAAATGCATTATCTTTTCATGATCAGGATCTTCATGAATTCTATATACAAAAGGAATTCCTGTCCAAAACATATGTTCTGCAATAGTTTCATTGCATACAATCATAAACTCTTCTATTATTCTATTTGCTATATCTCTTTCGTAGGGTTTTACTTCGATTGGCCTTCCTCTATCATCAAGTATTATTTTACATTCTTCAAAATCAAAATCAAGAGCTCCCCTTTGCATTCTTTTTCTGTTTAATATATTACAAAGCTCCTCCATTGCTTTAAAGTCTTCATATAAATATTCATACCTCTTAATAAGTTCTTCATCTTTATCCCTTAAAATTTTAGTAACATCTGTATAAGTCATTCTTTCGCAAGTTCTTATTACGCTTTCAAAAATTTCATAATCAACTACTTTACCATTTTGATCTATGGTCATAACGCAGGATAAAGTTAATCTATCCACACGAGGATTTAAACTACAAACTCCATTTGATAATTTCTTAGGAAGCATAGGTATTACTCTATCTACTAAATATACACTTGTTCCCCTTTTAAAAGCCTCTTTATCAAGGGGAGATTTTTCTTTAACATAATATGTAACATCTGCAATGTGAACCCCAAGTTTAAACCTGCCGTCAGGCAATCTTTCAATTGATACAGCATCATCTAAATCCTTCGCATCTTCTCCATCAATTGTCACTATCTTAAGATTTCTCAGGTCTCTTCTTCTTGCTATCTCCTTTTCAGGTATTTCATCTGGAATTGAGTTAGCATATTCTTCAACTTCTTTTGGAAACTCTTCTGGAAGATTATACTTTTTAATTATAGCTAAAATATCTATCCCAGGTTTATTTTTATTTCCAAGAACTTCTACTATTTTTCCCTCTGGATTTCTTCTTTTTTCAGGCCATTTTGTAACTTCAACTACTACTTTATCACCATTTTTAGCTCCATTTATATTTGATTTTGATATAAATATATCCTGATAAATTCTTTTATCATCTGGAACAACAAAGCCAAAATACTTATTCTTTTCAAAAGTCCCAACTATCTTAGTATTAGCTCTTTTCAATATTTTAATTATTTCTCCTTCTGCGGTTTTTTCTTTAGTTGCAGATTTAATTATTCTTACCGCAACCTTATCATTATGCATAGCTCCATTTATATTTTCTGCGGCAACAAAAACATCCATCAAATTAGGGTCTTCTGGTATTACAAAACCATATCCTTTTGGATGTCCTTGTAGCTTACCAATAATTATGTTCATCTTTTCTGGAAGAGCATATTTTTCTTTATTAGTCTTAAAAATTAAGCCTTCTTCTTCCATTTCATCAAGAATAGATAAAAACTCTCCAACTTCGCTTCTATCAATATCAAAAGCTTTTACCAGCTCTTCAAAAGACATAGGCTTGTATGTATCTTTCTTTAAAAATTCAATTATAGAATCTTTTATCTTACTCATATGATCACTCCTTAAAGACCTAAATCTTTTGCAATATTTTTCATAGCTTCAAGAGATATACTAATAAATTCTTCCAAACTAATTCCTATATCTTCTATAGACTTTATTTGTTCTCGGTTTGCTCCTTTTGCAAAATCTTTTTTCTTCATCTTTTTAAGAACAGATTCTACAGTTAAACTTTCTAGCTTCTTATCAGGTAAAACTAAAGCAGAGGCTATAATAAGCCCTGTAACTGGATCTGCTGCCCATAAAGCCTTATCAAGAAGACTTAACCTTGGAAAACCGTGAATTTCATTGTGAGCCTTAACAGCATATACAACATCCTCAGGATAACCCAAACTTTGTAAAACTTCTGCCCCAACTATACTATGTTTTTCTGGTAAATCTGCAGTTTCTTCATAATCTATGTCATGAACCAAACCACATATTGCCCACTTTTCTTCATCTTGATTTAATCTTTTGGCAAGCGCTCTCATTACAGCTTCAACTGCAAACATATGCTTTAACAAATTTTCATTCTTAACCCTTTCTTTAACATGGGATAAAGCTAAATCCCTATTCATTTACAACCCCTCCTAAATATTTTTTCCATCTTATAAAATTTTATTCAAAATTTAACCTGTAACCCTATTTTCGTCAACAAAACTTCTAAAGTTAATGCCGAAACTTTTTATGAATATTTCAAAAATTAAAACTAGAGTTAGCATACAGCCTCAGCATCAACTTTAGAAATTTTGAATAAAACAATAGCTCCACGAAAAGGAGCTAAAATTAAAATTATCCTTGTTATCCCCCTAAAATTAGTTACCTCCCCATATAATAAACTAAAAGCATTGAAGTAATAACAAACAGAATCATTGCTACAGCTGTAAGTTTTCTAAGCTTTGCTTCTAATGTTCTTCCTTTATTTTTTCCAAAGAAAGTTTCTGCTCCTCCAGAAATAGCCGTTGATAAACCGTATGTTTTTGCAGGTTGAGCTAAAACTGTTATTATAATTATTAAGCTTACAATAACATGAACTACTGTTATAAAAGTTTTCAAAACCCTCACCTCCTTAAAATCCCAAGTTTATAGCTTATATTTTATCATATGCAAAAATCAATTACAATCTTAATATAAAAGTAAAAGCTAAAGGTCAAAGCCTTTAGCTTTTACTTAAATTTTTATCTTTTTACATTGTAAAAAGCCTTTGAACCTAGATATTCTGCTACATCTGCAAGCTCATCTTCAATTCTTAATAATTGGTTGTATTTTGCAACTCTATCTGTCCTTGCAGGAGCACCTGTCTTAATTTGTCCTGCATTAACTGCTACAACAAGATCTGAAATTGTTGTATCTTCACTTTCACCAGATCTATGGGATACAACTGCTGTATATCCTGCTCTTTCAGCCATCTTGATTGCTTCTAATGTTTCTGTTAATGTTCCTATTTGGTTAAGTTTTATAAGGATTGAGTTAGCAACACCCATTTTAATTCCTTTTTCAAGTCTCTTTGTATTTGTAACAAATAGGTCGTCACCAACAAGCTGAATTTTCTTTCCTAATCTTTCAGTTAACAACTTCCAACCATCCCAGTCTTCTTCTGCTAAACCATCTTCAAGAGATACTATTGGATATTTATTAACTAATTCTTCCCAGAAGTTAACCATTTCTTCTGAAGTTAATACTCTTCCTTCTCCTTCAAGGTGATACTTTCCATCTTCCTTATAAAGTTCTGTTGCCGCAGCATCTATAGCAATTGCTATTTGTTCTCCTGGCTTATATCCTGCAGCTTCAATAGCTTCAATTATAACTTGAATAGCTTCTTCATTTGACTTAAGATTTGGTGCAAATCCACCTTCATCTCCAATTGCAGTATTATATCCCTTGCTTGATAAAGTCTTCTTTAATGAATGGTAAACTTCTGCGCACCATCTTAAAGCTTCTTTAAAGTTTGGAGCACCAACAGGCATTATCATAAATTCTTGTATATCAACATTATTATCAGCATGTTTTCCACCATTTAATATGTTCATCATTGGAACAGGTAAAACTTTTGCATTAACTCCACCTATGTATTGATATAATGGAAGTCCTAAGCTTTGTGCTGCTGCTCTTGCAACAGCTAGTGAAACTCCAAGTATTGCATTAGCACCGAGTTTTCCTTTATTTTCAGTGCCATCGAGTTCTATTAGCATTTTATCTATCAATGTTTGGTCAAAAACATTCATGCCTATTAATTCAGGAGCTATTACATTGTTTACATTGTCAACAGCCTTTAAAACTCCTTTTCCATTATATCTTGATTTATCACCATCTCTTAATTCTACAGCTTCAAATGCTCCTGTTGAAGCACCTGATGGAACAATTGCTCTTCCTACAGTTCCATCTTCTAAAACAACTTCAACTTCAACAGTTGGATTTCCTCTTGAATCTAAAACTTCTCTTGCATAAATGTCAATAATTTCAACATATCTTTTCATTTTCATTCCCCTTTCTATTTATTTTTCTATTAAACTATTTCCTGTCATTTCTACAGGAATTTCAAAACCCATTAAATCTATTATAGTAGGTGCTATATCAGCTAATTTACCGCCCTCTTTTAATTTAATATCCCCTTCACCTACTACTATGAAAGGAACTAGATTTGTAGTATGAGCAGTATAAGGTTCACCTGTTTCATAATCTAACATCATCTCTGCATTTCCATGGTCGGCAGTTATATAAGCCGCACCACCCTTTGATAATACCTTATCTACTACTTTTCCTAAACATTCATCTACTGCTTTTATAGCAGATACTGCAGCTTCATATACTCCAGTATGTCCAACCATATCAGGATTTGCATAATTTAATATTATAAAATCATATTTATCACTGTCAATCATTTCTAATACCTTATCTGTTACTTCATAAGCACTCATCTCAGGTTTTAAATCATAAGTAGCAACTTTAGGAGAAGGAATTAGTATCCTGTCTTCACCTGGATATGGAGCTTCAACTCCTCCATTAAAGAAGAAAGTAACATGGGCATACTTTTCAGTTTCTGCTATTCTTAACTGTTTTAATCCTAAACTACTTAAAAACTCTCCAAAGGTATTTTTATATTTTTCTGGCTTATAAGCTATTTCAACATTTTCAATAGTTTTATCATACTGCGTCATACATACAAAGAATACTTTAAAATATTCTCTGTTAAATCCAGTAAAATCAACATCTACAATAGCCCTTGTTAACTGCCTTGCTCTATCTGGTCTAAAGTTAAAGAATATTACAGAATCATTTTCCTTTAACGTAGCAATAGGCTTATCATTTTCTAGAATAACAGTTGGAATTACAAACTCATCTGTTTTATTTTCTGCATAGGATTTTTCTACTGCTTCTTTTGCTGACCTTGCTATTTCTCCTTGACCCTTTACTATTGCATTATAAGCAAGTTGGGTTCTTTCCCATCTCTTATCTCTATCCATTGCATAATATCTTCCAGATACAGTGGCTATTTTTCCTACTCCTATTTCCTTCATGTATTTTTCTATTCTATCTATATATTCCAAAGCACATTGAGGTGGAACGTCTCTACCATCTAAGAAGGCATGAACATATACCTTAGTCAATTCATGTTCTTTAAAAAGCTTTAAAAGGGCTTCTAAATGTTCTATGTGACTGTGAACTCCACCATCAGATAATAATCCAAATAAATGCATTGATGAATTATGAATTTTACAATTTTCAATCGCCTTTAAAAATACTTCATTTTTAAAGAAATTTCCTTCTTCTATCTCTTTATTTATTCTTGTAAATTCTTGATATATTATTCTACCTGCTCCTATATTTAAATGTCCAACTTCAGAATTTCCCATCTGACCTTTAGGTAAACCAACATCAAGGCCAGAGGCGCTTAACTTAGTATGAGGATAATTTTCCCAATAATATTTAAAATTTTTAGGTTCTGCATTTTCAATAGCATTCCATTCTTTTCTTTCATTAATTCCCCAGCCATCTAGAATTATAAGTATTCTAGGTCTTTTTCTCATTTTAATCCTCCTTATAATTAACTATTGCTGCAAATTCTGATGCATTTAAACTTGCTCCTCCAACTAAGGCTCCATCTATGTCGCTTTGAGCCATTTGTTCCCTTATAGTCGATGGTTTTACACTACCACCATATTGTATTCTAACATTTTGTGCTGCTTCTTCACCAAAATTTCTTCTAATATAATCCCTAATAAACTTTATAACTTCATTTGCATCTTGAGCTGTTGCAGTTTTTCCTGTGCCAATTGCCCATACAGGTTCATAAGCTATGACCATTTTTGCAACTTTTTGAGCATCTAAGCCATCTAAATCGTTTCTTAATTGATTTTCTATAACTTCAAAAGTTTTATTGCTCTCCCTCTCTTCTAATGTCTCTCCAACACAAAGAATAGGAGTTAAACCATGAACAAAAGCCGCTTTTACTTTTTTGTTAATAAGTTCATCATCTTCTTTGAAGATAATTCTTCTTTCGCTATGACCAATTATTACATATTCTACTCCAAGTTCCTTTAGCATGACAGGAGATATCTCACCTGTAAAAGCACCACTTTCTTCAAAATACATATTTTGAGCTCCAACCTTTATGTTTGTTCCTTCTACCAAAGTTATTACTTGAGCCAATGAAGTAAATGGAGGACATACAACTACCTCACACTTAGCATCCTTTACTTTATCCCTTAACTCTAATATAAGTTGAGCAGCTTCCCTTGCAGTTTTATTCATTTTCCAATTGCCTGCTATTATTGGTCTTCTCATCTTTTTTCCTCCTTAATACTAAAGGTAGAAAAGGAAGATACAATGTATCTTCCTTATTTATCGTTTAACGCTGCAATTCCAGGAAGTTCTTTACCTTCAAGGAATTCTAGTGATGCTCCTCCACCTGTTGATATATGAGTCATCTTTTCAGAATAACCTAGCTGTTCAACAGCAGCAGCAGAGTCTCCACCGCCTATTATCGTAGTTGCATCAAGCTTTGATAAAGCTTCAGCAACAGCTTTAGTTCCTACTGCAAAAGCTTTAAATTCAAATACACCCATAGGTCCATTCCAAATAACTGTTTTTGCATCTTGTAAAGCTTCTTCATATAACTTTATTGTTTTAGGACCAATATCCAATCCCATATATCCCTCTGGTATTTCTACATCAACTACCATATGTTCTGCATCTTCTTTAAATTCCTTAGCTACAACATGATCTACAGGAAGATAAACCTTTACTCCTTTTTGTTTTGCCTTTTCAAGCATTTCCTTAGCATAATCTATCTTATCTTCTTCAAGTAAAGAATTTCCTATATTAATGCCCTGAGCCTTTAAGAAAGTGTAAGCCATACCTCCACCTATTATAAGCTTATCAACTTTTTCCAATAAGTTGTTTATAACTCCTATCTTATCAGAAACCTTAGCTCCACCTAAAATAGCAACAAAAGGTCTTTCTGGATTTTCTAATGCTTTTCCCATTACCGATATTTCTTTTTCTATCAAAAATCCTGCAACTGCTGGAATAAACTGTGCAATTCCTGCAGTTGATGAATGAGCTCTATGAGCCGTTCCAAAAGCATCATTAACAAATATATCTGCTAAAGAAGCAAGTTTTTTAGCAAATTCTAAATCATTTTTAGTTTCAGTCTTTACAAATCTAACGTTTTCTAGTAATACTACGTCCCCTTCCTTCATTTCTGATGTCAATCTAATAGCATTTTCACCTACAACTTCAGGATCTTCAGCAAGCTTAACCTCTTTATTTAATAGTTGTGATAATCTTTCAGCTACAGGTTTTAAACTATATTTTGGATCATACCCTTCTTTTGGTCTTCCAAGATGAGACATTAATATAACCTTTGCACCATTTTCTATTAAATACTTAATCGTTGGTAATGCCGCAACTATTCTTCTATCATCAGTAATATTTCCATCTTTATCTTGAGGAACATTAAAATCGCATCTTACTATAACTTTCTTTCCTTTAACATCTATATCCCTAACAGTTTTTTTATTCATTTTATCCCCTCCATATCTGAAAGTAACGTCCGGCCAAAACCGGACGTTTAAATTACATTCTTGCAGCTATGTAATTTACAAGGTCAACAACTCTATTTGAATAACCCCATTCATTATCATACCATGCAACAACTTTTACCATGTTATCTATAACCATAGTTGAAAGTCCATCTATTATTGATGATCTTGGGTCTCCTTTGTAATCCATTGATACAAGTGGCTCATCTGAATATCCTAATATTCCCTTTAATTCTCCTTCTGCTGCTTCTTTTAATGCTGCATTAACTTCCTCTGCAGTTGTTGGTCTTGAAACTTCACAAACTAAATCTGTAACTGATACAGTTGGAGTTGGAACTCTTAATGCAAATCCATTTAATTTACCTTTTAATTCTGGTAAAACTTTACCAACAGCTTTAGCTGCACCAGTTGTGGTTGGTATTATTGATTGTGCTGCTGCCCTTGCTCTTCTTAAGTCTTTGTGTGGTAAATCAAGTATTCTTTGGTCATTTGTATATGCGTGAACAGTTGTCATTAATCCTTTTATTATTCCAAACTTTTCATGAAGAACCTTTGCAAATGGAGCTAAACAGTTAGTTGTACATGATGCATTTGAAATAATATGATGATTTGCAGGATCATAATCCTTTTCATTAACACCCATAACTATTGTTATATCTTCATCTGTTGCAGGAGCAGTTATAACTACCTTTTTTGCACCTGCTTCAATGTGAGCTATTGCTTTTTCTCTCTTTGTAAATAATCCTGTTGATTCAATTACTATATCAACACCAAGTTCTTTCCATGGTAAATTCTTTGGATCTTTTTCTGCAAATATTTTTATTTCTTTTCCATTAACAACTATTGCATTTTCCTTAACTTCAACGCTACCTTCAAACTTTCCATAAAGTGAGTCATACTTTAAAAGATGAGCTAATGTTGCAGCATCTGTTAAGTCATTAATAGCTACAATTTCAATATCTTTGTTTAATCTAGTTTGAGCAATCTTAAATACGTTTCTTCCTATTCTTCCAAAACCATTAATAGCAACTTTAATTGTCATAATATCCCTCCTAAAGTATATATTAAATAAGTAAAAGTTTTAACTTTTACTTATTGCTTAACATGTTAACCATTTCATTAGCTGCTGCCTCATCGGTTACAAGCACCATATTAGGATTATTTATTTTTGTAGCAATTATAGCCTCTGCTTTATTTTTTCCTCCTGCTATCGCAACTACATTTTTAATATTTTTCACATCACTAAAATTTATACCAATTGAAGAAGTTCTAAAAACCACTTCACCTTCACTATTAAAATAATATCCAAAAGCTTCAGCAACAGCTCCTTTTTTAATAAGCTCATCTATTTGTTCTTTAGCCATTCCCCTTCTTTTTGACATTTCATCAGCTCTTCCAATTCCAAAGATCAAAATATTTGTTTTAGGTAATATATCTAATATTTCCTTTATCTCTGGTTCATTAGCTATTGTCTCTAAAGTTTCTAAGCTTATATTATCAGGAACATGTAAAAGCCTGTAATTTGCATTTATCTTCTTAGCAAGATTAGCAGTTAAAGTATTAGCTTGCGTTTCAACATCTCTGCCAAATCCACCTCTTGCAGGAACTACTAAAACACCTTTTGTGTTTAGTTTAGGAAAATTTTCAACAACCTGGGCAACGGAAGTTCCACCTGTAATAGAAATTATTGAACCGTCATAAATTAAATCCTTTACATAATTGGCACAAACTCTTCCCATTTCCTTTAAAACAGTTTTATCTTTTTCAGAATCTCCAGAAACGATAATAACTTTTTTTATTTTCAGAAAACGTTCTAACTTCTCCTCTACGTGCTTATAGTTATTTATTTCATATATCAATTCTCTAAGATCTCCTAGAATTTTTTCTCCTTCTTTTGTTATTATCATTCCTGCTGGAGTAACCTCTATTAAACCTTGATTTTTTAAAAATTCAACTTCAGTTCTTATAACCCTTTCACCTAAATTTAATTCTTGAGATAAAGTTCTTCTACCTATAGGTTGGTTATAATATATGTTGCTTAGTATATCAAATCTTTTTTTTAAAAGCTCTATCATTTCAGGAATTATTTTTTGCTGTATTAAAAGGATTTCTTTCAAGAAATAATCACTCCTCAAGTCAAAAGCCTTGGGACATATATTGTCCCTATGATACTAATTCTGTCCCTCTTTTCTATTTCAAATATAACATTTTTAGCATATTTTTTCAATATCATTTTTTATGTTTTTTTCTTAAATTTGAAGGTAATATATTTAACTCTTCTCTATATTTTGCAACCGTTCTTCTTGATATGGATATTCCTTTTTGACTAAGTATTTTTGAAATTTCCATATCAGAATAAGGTCTATTTACATCTTCATTTTTTATAATGTCTATGATAAGACTTTTAATATAACTTACAGATATTTTATTATCATAAGATATGTTTATTCCTTTTGATAAAAGTTCCTTAGAAAGAATTATCCCTTTTGGCGTTTGAATAAATTTATTGCTTAAAGCTCTACTTATAGTGGACTCATGTAAATCAGTCATATATGCTAAATCTTTAAGAGTTAAAGGTTTTTTTTCCTTCATTCCTAATATGTATTCTTTTTGCTGGTTTACTAAAGCAAAAAATATTTTTTCTAAAGTCTTTCTTCTTTCATCAATAGCTCTAATTACTGCCATAGCTTTTTTTATATTATCTTTAATAAAGCGTTTTTCAATTTCTGAACCTTCATTAAGAAGTTGTAAATAAAATTTATTTATTCTTAAACTTGGGATATTTTTTTCATATATATCCAATATTAACTCACCATCTTTAAAATCCACTATAACATCAGGAACAACATAATAGTTTTTTTTACTTATAAATGATGCTCCAGGTTTAGGATTTAAATTTTTTATTATATTAACATATTCTATTAATTTATCTTTATCTACTTTTAAAGATTTAGATAATTTATTAAAGTTATTTTTTGCAACATCTTCAAGATGTTTATCTATAATCATAAAAATCAAAGGATCATCAATATTTAAATTTTTTAATTGAATTTTCAAGCATTCCTTTAAATCCCTAGCACCTACTCCACTAGGTTCAAAAGTTTGAATTATTTTTACAACTTCTTCTACCTCATTTTCTTTTACATTTAATCGTTTTGCTATTTCTTTGACTGAAATTTCTAAATATCCATATTCATTAATATTATCAATTATATAATTCCCTATTAAGTATTTTTTATTATCAAGTTTTATAAGCCTAAGCTGTTCTTTTAATATATCATAAAGAGATTTTTCTTGATTATCTTCAATTTCTACATTAGTTTTTTCATCATCATTTAATTCATAATATACATCTTTATTGCCGTTTTTAAAATATTCTATCTTTTTTACAAAATCTTCTTCATCTATATCCAATAAAAAGTTGTTCTGAACTTCATCATAAATGAATTTTTCTAGTTCCAAAACATTCATTTGAAGAATATTTAAAGAAAGTTTCATCTCCATATTCAAACACAATTTCTGTTCCTGCTTTAAAGATAAATCATATTGAAACATACTTTTCCCCCACCAAAATATTTCTAATCTAAATAGAATTATATATAAAATTTAACAAAATTAAAAGCAGGCTAAAGCCTGCTTTATCTTTCCCCTTTTGTATAGGGTATACCATCTGCTGCTGGAGGAGTTGTCTTTCCAACAAATCCTGCAAGCATAAGCATTGTTAACACATATGGGAATGAATAATAAACTTCATCTGGAACTTTCCATCCAAAACCTTGTGCTACTATTCTAAAAGCTTCTGCAAATCCAAACAATAAACTTGCCGCTAAAGCACCAAATGGCTTCCAATTTCCAAAAATCATAGCCGCTAAAGCTATAAATCCTTTACCGCTTACCATACCTTCTCTAAAGAGGTTTGTTGCTCCAAGAGAAAGAGAAGCTCCACCTAATCCAGCAAAAGCACCTGAAAGTAAAACACATAAATATCTTATCTTATATACATTTATACCTAAAGTATCTGCAGCCTTTGGATGTTCTCCAACAGATCTTATTCTAAGCCCAAGTGGTGTATAATATAGCATTAAATGAAGCAATATAGCAAGAATAAAAGCAATAAACACAAACCAATTTAATTCAGCTAGTAAATTTCCAATAAATGGAATACTCTTGAAGAATTCTTTTGGATAACTAAGCTGAGTTACTCCATCCGTTTGCCCTTCCCTTGCAAATATTTTGAAAAGCAAAAAGCTCATTAACGCAGCAGAAAATATATTTATAGAAACCCCTGATATAGTCTGGTCAGCCCTTAAATTTATACTTAATACAGCATGAATCAAAGCTATTCCCATTCCAGCTAATATAGCAAATAAAATACCTACCCAAGCATTTTGTGTAAGATATGAGCCTAATACTGCAAAAAACGCCCCTGCTATCATTATACCTTCAAGACCTATATTAACAACTCCTGATCTTTCTGAGATAACTCCTCCTAAAGCTGCAAAGATTATTGGAGTTGATAGTCTCAACGTAGCTGCAATTAATGAGACAAACAGTGATATAGTTATACTATGCATTCTTGATTGCCTCCTTTTTCTTCTTTTCTTTAAACCATTTGTATATATAATCGGCAGCTACAAAGATTATTATTATACCTTGGATTATATATACAATTTGCTTTGGTATTCTATATTTTTGTAAAATTCTTGCACTAGAATTTAAACCACCAAATAACAAAGAAGAAAATAAAACTCCTATAGGATGACTTTTAGCTAAAAGTGCAACCGCAATTCCATCAAATCCATAATTAGTAAAACCAACTAACTGGTGAACTTTGTGTATTGTTCCTGCAACATGCACCGCTCCACCTAACCCAGCTATTGCACCTGAAATTACCATAGCTAAAACTATATTTTTCTTTGAATTAATTCCACCATATTCAGCAGCATGTCTGTTTAAACCAACAGCTCTTAGTTCATATCCTATCGTAGTTTTCCAAAGCAGCCAATATATTACAAAAATTAACACTAGCCCTATAAACAAACCGATATTTACTCTTTCTGATGGCCCTAAAAACCTATAAAGCTGTGCCGATTCTAAAATCATCTTTGAAGAAGCTGAACCTTCCCTATGAATAGGTCCCTTTACAAAATAATTTGAAACATTCATAGCAATAAAATTCATCATTATTGTATTAACAACTTCATTTGTTCCTACCTTAGCTTTTAAATATCCAGGAATAGCAGCCCATACTGCACCAAAAATTACTCCACCTAACAAAACTAAAATAACATGAATAAAAGATGGAATTCCCGGTATTAAACCTATAAGAGCAGCTGCTAACATTCCCATAATAAATTGCCCTTCAACCCCTATATTAAAAAGACCTGTTCTAAATGCCACTGAATGTGCAAGTCCTGTAAATATAAGTGGAGTTGTTGCAACTAAAGTTTCTATAAAATTTGCTCTTTTACCAAAGGTTCCTTCCCAAATGGCGGAAAATAATGTTGCTACTCCATCAAAAAAACCTAAGTTTTTTGCCCACATTACAAAAAATACTGCAACAAACAAGCCTAAAACTATAGCAATAAGAGGGAACATCAAAACGTCTATTGCGTTTTGAATATACCTCTTATTAACTGCATTTTTTGTGTTATTGCTTGTCATGTTCTCCCTCCTTCTTTAAAGTTCCACCTGCCATTAATATACCTAATTCCATTTCATTTGTTTTGTCAGCATCTAAGATACCTACTATTTTACCATCATACATAACTGCAATTCTATCTGAAAGCGCCATTACTTCATCTAACTCAAGAGATACCAATAAAACAGCCTTTCCTTTGTCTCTTTCTTCAACCAACCTTTTATGAATATATTCAATAGCTCCAACGTCTAAACCTCTTGTTGGCTGAGTTGCTATTAAAAGGTATGGGTCCTTAGTTATTTCTCTCGCAGCTATAAATTTTTGCTGATTACCACCCGATAAAGCTCCTGCATGGACTTCTTCACTTGGAGTTCTAACATCAAAATCATCTATAAGCTTTTTAGCATACTCCCTAATCTTATTATAATTCATTAATATTCCTTTTGAAAAAGGCTCTTTATCATGCTGTCCTAAAACTGCATTTTCTATAAGTGAAAACTTTAATACTAATCCGTGCTTATGTCTATCTTCTGGAATATTGCTAATTCCTGCTTCAATAATTTCCTTTGGAGTTTTATTTGTTATATCCTGTCCATTTAAAATAACTTTTCCACCAGTTGCTTTTCTAAGTCCTGTTATAACTTCTACAAGTTCAGTTTGACCGTTTCCATCAACTCCTGCAATCCCTAATATTTCACCTGCTCTAACCTCTAAGTTAACTCCTTTTAACTTTGGAAGTTTTCTGTGGTCCAAAGCTTCTAAGTTTTCAATCTTTAAAACAACATCTCCTACTTTTGGAGGATCTTTTTGAACTACAAGATTAACCTTTCTACCAACCATCATCTCTGCTAAAGTATCCATATCAACATCTTTAGTGTTAACAGTATCTATAATCTTTCCTCTTCTTATTATAGTTACTCTATCACTCATATTCATAACTTCTTTTAACTTATGGGTAATTAAAATTATAGATTTACCTTCCTTAACAAGATTTTTCAATATTTGCCCTAATTCTTCTATCTCTTGAGGAGTTAAAACAGCTGTAGGTTCATCGAGTATTAATATCTCTGCTCCTCTATATAAAGCCTTCAATATTTCAACCTTTTGTTGCTGACCTACAGTTATATCTTCAATAATGCTATTTGGGTCAACTTTAAAACCATACTTGTCAGCCAATTCCTTTACATCATTAACTGCTTTTTTATAGTCAATCTTTAATCCAACCTTAGGTTCACTTCCTAGTATTATATTTTCTGCAACAGTAAAGTTATGAACAAGCATAAAATGTTGATGAACCATGCCTATTCCTAAGGCTATTGCATCAGAGGGTCCTTTTATGTCAACTTTTTTACCGTTTACGTATATTTCTCCCTTATCAGGCTGATATAATCCATATAAAATATTCATTAAAGTAGTTTTTCCAGCACCATTTTCACCAAGTAAAACATGGATTTCGCCTTTTCTTAATTCAAAGTTTACATTATCGTTTGCAATAATCCCTGGAAATATTTTGGTGATGCCTCTCATTTCAATAACCTTTTCCACTTATATTCCTCCTTCCATAAGTTTAAAAAAAGCTAGATGCAAAAGCATCTAGCATGCAATCATATTTGTGGTGCTTGGAATGAATCAACTTCTGAAGGCTTGGATGGAACAGTAAACTTACCTTCTATAATAGCTTGCTTATACTTATTAGCAAGATCTATAACTTCCTTTGGAACAGCTGGATTAATAGTTTTTGATATTCCAACACCATCTTCCTTCAATCCAAGCACAATAGTTCCTGGCTTAAATGTTCCTTCTATTGCAGCTTTTGCAGCTGTATATGTTGCAGTATCAACTCTTTTTATCATTGATGCAAGTATAACATCAGCCTTATCTGGAACTAAAACAGCTTGGTCTGAGTCAACACCTATTGCCCATTTTTTCATTTCTTTTGCTGCATTAAATAGTCCAAGCCCAGCACCACCTGCTGCATGATAGATAACATCTGCACCATCATTATACATCTTCTTTGCTATTTCATATCCTAAAGCAACATCACTAAATGTATTTGCATATTGAACTATAACCTTAGCCTTTGGATTTACAGCCTTTACACCTGCTCTAAATCCAGCTTCAAACTTTTCAATAAGTTCAAATTTACTTCCTCCAAGGAAACCAACTATGTTTGTTTTTGTCATTTTCCCTGCAATAACTCCCATTAAGAATGAGCCTTCTTCTTCTTTAAATACGTATGAAGCAACATTTGGAAGATCTACAACAGAGTCAACAATGGCAAATTTCTTATCTGGATTGTTTTGAGCAACAGTTTTTAAAGCATCAGCCATTTTAAATCCAACACCAAATATAAGGTCATTATCAGCAGCAAGTGTAGTTAAGTTTGGTTCATAATCATCTGCTGATCTTGATTCAATTATTTGGGGTTCTATTCCATATTCAGCTTTAATTCTTTCTAAACCAGCTATAGCTGCATCGTTGAAGGACTTGTCACCTTTTCCACCTTCATCTGTTGCAAGTCCTATTCTTATTTGAGGCTTATTGGGTTGTTGAGGTTGTTGTGATTCTTGTTTTGCACATCCTGAAAAAAGACCTACTGTAAGCGTTAAAGTTGCCATTAATGCAATTAACTTTTTCATTCAAGCTCCTCCTTTGCTTATTTTTTGCACTTTTGCAGGATTTTAAAATCCCGCAAATTTTCTTAACATTTCAAATATAAGTTGCATATATAATATTACGACATTTTTTTTAAATAATCAAGTATAATTTTTTGAAATATGTAATAAATTAAAGCAATTATAATTAATTTTAAAATTTGGGTTCTATAATAAATGTTGGGGTGGTAAATAAACCTCAACATTTTTTCTTTAAATACAAAAAAGCACTTTATTCAGATGCCAGCTTTGCTAAAATATAATTAACCCACAAAATATTTTGAAAGGAGGCATCTGATAAAGTGCTTAGGAATAATTTTATCAATAATTTGCTTAATTTAAAAGATGTTTTCGTAAAAAATATTGTAAATGGTGATGATTTCGTTGAATTTCATGTTGAAACTAAAAAAAAATCTCATGTTTGCCCTTCTTGTGGCTCTACTACTTCTAAAGTCCATGACTACAGAACCCAAAAAATTAAAGACGTTCCTATTCAGAACAAGAAAAC
>NZ_FNUK01000026.1 GCF_900108045.1 Caloramator fervidus
GAAAAGAAGAAGACAGTAGTAACAGGAGTAGAAATGTTCAGAAAGGTTCTTGATGTAGCAGAAGCAGGAGACAACATAGGAGCATTATTAAGAGGAATTAACAGAGATGAAATAGAAAGAGGTCAAGTTCTTGCGAAGCCAGGAACAGTAAACCCACACAAGAAATTTGAAGGACAGGTATACGTATTAAAGAAGGAAGAAGGAGGAAGACATACTCCATTCTTCAACGGATACAGACCACAATTCTATTTCAGAACAACAGACGTTACAGGAACAATTAAGTTACCAGAAGGCGTAGAAATGTGCATGCCAGGCGACCACGTAACAATGGAAGTAGAACTTATAACACCAATAGCAATGGAAGAAGGATTAAGATTTGCTATAAGAGAAGGTGGAAGAACAGTAGGCGCTGGCGTTGTTTCTAAGATTATTGAATAATAAAAAGGCGACGGCCTTCCGTCGCCTTTTTTATGAATTTACAATAAGAAGTTGACTATATCGCAATAATATGGTATATGTTATTAAGTGTGGGCTTTAAACGATTTGAGGTGAAAAATGTAGTATTAGGGGTTACCCTTAAAATTTATAAAAAATATAAAGAAAGGTCTTGTCAATTTAGAAATAATATTGTAAAATATAAGAGTTGTAATATGAAATTGCGATGAAGCAAGAGGTTGCCGTATTTTCGGGGAATTCTTGCTGAGTATGTCTGATCAAGAATCGGGCGACAAAGGTAGTGAAGTATGGACAACAAAGTGATACACCCGGATATGTGTGTTAAGCTACCGTTGTCGTGCGTTAATAAACAAAGCGTGCGATGAAAAGGAGGGTAAGAAAATGGCAAAGCAAAAAATAAGAATTAAGCTTAAGGCTTTCGATCATAATCTACTAGATTCATCAGCTCAAAAAATAGTAGAAACAGCAAAGAAAACAGGAGCTTCAGTATCAGGACCAGTTCCACTACCAACTGAAAGAGATGTAATAACAATCTTAAGAGCTGTTCATAAGTATAAAGACTCAAGAGAACAGTTTGAAATCAGAACTCATAAAAGACTTATAGATATATTAAATCCAACTCAAAAAACTGTTGATGCTCTTATGAGATTGGATTTACCAGCTGGTGTTGATATTGAAATAAAGCTCTAATATTATGAATGCGTAATGCATTCCGCTAATATTTAAGGAGGTGCCAAAATGAAAAAGGGTATACTAGGAAGAAAGTTAGGAATGACTCAAATATTTACAGAAGACGGCAAGGTCATTCCAGTAACAGTTATTCAAGCAGGTCCATGTGTAGTAGTTCAAAAGAAGACAGTTGAAACAGACGGATACAATGCTATACAAGTTGGTTTTGAAGATATAAGAGAAAAACTTGTTAACAAACCATTAAGAGGACATTTTGCAAAGGCAAATGTAACTCCAAAGAGATTCTTAAAAGAATTAAGACTTGATGATGTAAGCCAATATGAAGTAGGAAGCGAAATTAGAGTCGATATATTTGCTGAAGGTGAAAGAGTAGACGTAACTGGAACATCAAAGGGTAAAGGTTTCCAAGGTGTTATAAAGAGATGGAATGCTCAAAGAGGACCAATGTCCCACGGTTCAAAGTATCATAGAAGAGTTGGTTCAATGGGTGCATCAACTTTCCCAGCAAGAACATTCAAGGGTAAGAAAATGCCAGGACACATGGGAGCAGAAAGGGTAACAGTATTAAATCTTGAAGTTGTTAAGGTTTATCCAGAAAAGAATATTATACTTGTAAAAGGTGCTGTTCCAGGTCCAAAGAAGGGTCTTGTAATAATAAGAGACTCTGTTAAGGCTGCTAAGAAGGCATAATGCAAAGGAAAGGAGGATGTAGGATGCCTAAGGTGGATTTATTTAATATGAATGCTGAAAAAGTTGGTGAAATAGAGCTTTCTGATGCAGTATTTGGTGCTCCTATAAACAAGGAAGCAATGCATCAGGTTGTTGTAAATATCCTTGCAAATAGAAGACAAGGAACTCAATCAGCATTAACAAGAGGAGAAGTTTCCGGTGGTGGAAGAAAGCCATGGAGACAAAAGGGAACAGGTAGAGCAAGACAAGGTTCTATAAGAGCACCACAATGGAGACATGGTGGAGTTGTATTTGCACCAAAACCAAGGGATTACAGCTACAAGCTACCAAAGAAGCTTAAGAGAGTGGCATTAAAGTCAGCTCTTTCATCAAAGGTTGCTGAAAATCAAATAATAGTTCTTGATAAGTTAACTTTAGAAGCTCCAAAGACAAAGACAATAGTTGAAATGCTTAAAAAGTTTAATGCAGATAAGACATTGATAGTTGTTAAGGAATCAGACGAAATAATCTACAAGTCAGTAAGAAATATTGAAAATGCGCATGTATTACCAGTTAACAACTTAAACGTTTATGATATATTAAAGTATGACAAGTTTATAGTAACTCAGGATGCAGTAAGGTTAATCGAGGAGGTGTATGCATAATGAAGCTTACAAATTATGATATCATAATAAGACCAATAATAACTGAAAAAACAATGAATCAAATGGCTTTAAGACAATACACTTTCCTCGTGCATCCTGATGCGAATAAGTCAATGATAAAGAGAGCAGTTGAAGAAATATTTGGTGTTAAGGTTGAATCAGTAAAAACAATGAATTACCAAGGAAAGAGAAAAAGAGTAGGATTAAGCTTTGGTAAGAAGCCAGATTATAAAAAGGCTATTGTTAAGTTAACTGAAGATAGCAAGGCAATAGAATTCTTTGAAGGATTTGGAGCTTAATAAAATAAGCGTTATTGGCTTGATGCCAGATAAGCGAGATGAAGGAGGGAAAGAGAATGGGAATCAAAGTATATAAGCCAACTTCTCCAGGTAGAAGAAATATGTCAGTTCTTGATTATTCAGAAATAACTAAGAAAGAACCTGAGAAGTCACTTGTTATTACTTTGAAAAAGCACTCAGGTAGAAATAATCAAGGTAGAATCACAGTTCGTCATAGAGGTGGCGGATATAAGATAAAATACAGAATTATAGACTTTAAGAGAGATAAGGACAATATACCAGCAAAGGTTACTGCAATAGAATACGATCCAAATAGAACAGCATTTATAGCTTTATTAACTTACGCAGATGGTGAAAAGAGATATATAATTGCTCCAAATGAATTAAAAGTTGGCGACGTTGTAATGTCAGGAGAAAACGTAGATATTAAAGTAGGTAATGCTCTTCCACTTAGAAATATACCAGTAGGTACATTTATTCATAATATTGAGCTATATCCAGGAAAAGGTGGACAATTAGCAAGAGCAGCTGGTGCTTCAGCACAACTTCTTGCAAAAGAAGGAGATTATGCTCACGTTAGACTTCCATCCGGTGAAATAAGACTTGTAAGACTTGATTGTAGAGCTACAATAGGTATAGTTGGTAATTTAAGCCATGAACTTGTTAGAATAGGTAAAGCAGGTAGAAAGAGACACATGGGTATAAGACCAACAGTAAGAGGTTCAGCGATGAACCCAGTTGACCATCCACACGGTGGTGGTGAAGGTAAGGCTCCAATCGGTCATCCAGGACCACTTACTCCATGGGGTAAACCAACTCTTGGATACAAGACAAGAAAGAAGAAGAAGTATTCAGATAAGTTTATTGTTAAGAGAAGAAAGTAATTTAAGGGAGCAGAAATATAAGGCTTGCCTTATATGCTCTGCTTCCTAAATAACCTAGAAGGGAGGAAACAAAGTTGGGTAGATCATTAAAGAAAGGACCTTTCTGTGACGATCATTTATTAAAGAAAATTTTGGAAATGAATAAAACAGGAGAAAAGAAAGTTATAAAGACTTGGTCAAGAAGATCAACAATACTTCCACAAATGGTAGGACACACAATAGCTGTTTATGATGGAAGAAAGCATGTTCCAGTTTATATAACTGAGGATATGGTTGGACATAAGTTAGGTGAATTTGCTCCAACAAGAACATTTAGAGGACATGATGATACAGAAAAGTCATCAAAGGTTAAGAAGTAATGAAGGGAGGGTGCTTCGATGGAGGCAAAAGTAGCTAAAGCCCATGCAAGATATGTCAGAATATCACCAAGGAAAGTTAAGGTTGTAATTGACTTAATAAGAGGAAAAGATGTAGGAGAAGCTTTATCAATATTAAGGCTTACTCCAAGAGCAGCAGCTCCAATAGTTGAAAAGCTTTTAAGATCAGCTATGGCGAATGCTGAAAACAATCATGGTATGGATGTATCAAAGCTTTATATTGCTGAAATTTATGCAAATCAAGGACCAACATTAAAAAGATACCAACCACATGCTCAAGGTAGAGCATTTGAAATAAAGAAAAGAACAAGCCACATAACAGTGGTATTAAAGGAAAGGGCATAATCGGAAGGAGGGTCATCGCGTGGGTCAAAAAGTAAATCCACATGGATTAAGAGTAGGTATAATAAAGGATTGGGATTCAAAATGGTATGCTGATGATAAACATTTTGCTGATCTTTTAATTGAGGATTACAAAATAAGAAAGTATATAAAGAATAAATACTATCAGGCTGGTATTTCAAGGATAGTTATAGAAAGAACAGCAAATAAGGTTAGAATCAATATTCATACAGCAAAGCCAGGTATGGTTATCGGTAAAGGTGGTCAAGGAGTAGAAGAATTAAAGGCACAACTTGAAAAGATGACTGGAAAGAACATAATTATAAACATAGTAGAAATTAAGAATCCAGAAATAGATGCTCAACTTGTTGCTGAAAATATAGCAGCTCAAATTGAAAAGAGAGTATCCTTCAGAAAAGCTATGAAGCAAGCTATCTCAAGAGCAATGAGATTTGGTATAAAGGGTATTAAGACAGCTGTTTCAGGAAGACTTGGCGGTGCTGAAATGGCAAGAACTGAAGGATATCATGAAGGAACTATTCCACTTCAAACTTTAAGGGCAGATATAGACTACGGTTTTGCAGAAGCGCTTACTACTTATGGTAAGATAGGAGTTAAGGTTTGGATATACAAAGGAGAAGTTCTTGGAAAGAGAAAGCCACAAGCTACAGAAACAACAGAAGCTGCTAACAAATAAATGTGATCAGGAAGGAGGAATTGGATATGTTAATGCCAAAGAGGGTAAAGCATCGTAAGGTTCAACGTGGAAGAATGAAGGGTAAAGCTACAAGAGGTAATACTCTTGCTTACGGCGAATACGGTTTGGTTGCAACTGAACCAGGTTGGATTACAAGCAATCAAATTGAAGCGGCAAGAATTGCTATAAACAGATACGTAAAAAGAGGCGGAAAACTTTGGATAAAGATATTCCCAGATAAGCCAGTTACAAGAAAGCCAGCTGAAACACGTATGGGTTCAGGTAAAGGTTCTCCAGAATACTGGGTAGCAGTAGTTAAACCAGGAAGAGTTATGTTCGAATTAAGCGGAGTTAGCGAAGAAGTAGCAAGAGAAGCAATGAGACTTGCATCCCATAAGCTTCCTATTAAATCAAAGTTTGTAACAAAACGTGACTTTGAGATGGGTGGTGATGTAAATGAAGGCTAATGAATTAAAGGCAATGAGAGAAGCAACTGCTGAAGAAATCCAAAAGAAAATAACAGAATTAAAGGCTGAGCTTTTCAACTTAAGATTCCAACATGCAACTGGTCAGCTTGAAAACCCAATGAGAATTAGGGAAGTTAAAAAGTCAATAGCACAGCTTAAGACAATAATGAGAGAAAAAGAGCTTAAGGCTATGGGCAGATAATGAAGGGAGGTATAGCCTGTGGAAAGAGGACTTAGAAAGGTTAGAATAGGAAAAGTAGTTTCAGATAAAATGGATAAAACTATAGTAGTTGCTGTTGAAAGACTTGTTCGTCATCCACTTTACGGAAAGACTGTAAAAAGAACTACTAAGTTTAAGGCACATGATGAACACAATGAAGCTAAGATTGGTGACATTGTTAAGATAATGGAAACAAGACCTCTTAGCAAGGAAAAGAGATGGAGACTTGTTGAAATAATCGAAAGAGCAAAATAATTTCTCTGAAAGGAGGTTTAACCTATGATTCAACCACAAACAAGATTAAAGGTTGCTGACAATACAGGCGCTAAGGAAATAATGTGTATAAGGGTTCTTGGCGGTTCAAATAGAAAGTATGCTAACATTGGAGATGTAATAGTAGCTAGCGTTAAAAGTGCAACACCCGGAGGTGTTGTAAAAAAAGGAGACGTTGTTAAAGCTGTTGTAGTAAGATCAGTAAAAGGTTTGAGAAGACCAGATGGAACTTATATAAGATTTGACGAAAATGCAGCAGTTATAATTAAAGATGACAAGACACCAAGGGGAACAAGAATTTTCGGACCTGTAGCAAGAGAATTAAGGGACAAGGAATTTACAAAGATCATTTCACTTGCACCAGAGGTACTATAAAGGGAGGTGGCCTGAATGCCTAAGGTTCATGTAAAAAGAGGAGATACAGTTCTTGTAATAACTGGCAAGGATAAAGGAAAAACAGGTGAAGTATTAAAGGTATTTCCTCAAAAGAATAGAGTAATAGTTAAAGGAGTTAATATAGTTACTAAGCACGTAAAACCAAGCATGGCAAACAGACAAGGTGGAATTATAAAGCAAGAAGCTCCAATACATGCTTCAAATGTTATGCTTTACTGCACAAAGTGCAATAAGCCAACAAGAATAGCTCATAAATTCTTAGAAGACGGATCAAAGGTTAGAGTTTGCAAACATTGCAATGAGACATTCTAAACCTTGAAAGGAGGTTAACTAAATGGTTCCAAGACTTAAGGAAAAATATGAAAAAGAAGTAGTTCCAGCTTTACGTGAAAAGTTTGGATATAAAAGCATAATGGAAGTTCCAAGACTTGAAAAGGTTGTTATAAACATGGGTGTTGGTGATGCAAAGGATAATCCAAAGCTTTTAGAAGCTGCAGTAAATGATCTTACTCTTATAGCTGGACAAAAAGCAGTTGTTACAAGAGCAAAGAAGTCAATATCAAACTTTAAGATAAGAGAAGGTATGCCAATAGGATGTAAGGTAACTTTAAGAGGCGCAAGAATGTATGAATTCGTTGATAAGTTATTTAACATTGCGCTTCCAAGAGTTAGAGACTTCAAAGGAGTATCAAATAAGGCGTTTGACGGAAGAGGAAATTATACTCTTGGTATAAAAGAACAATTGATATTCCCAGAAATTGATTATGATAAGGTAGAAAAGGTTAGAGGAATGGATATCGTGTTTGTAACTACAGCAAAGACAGATGAAGAAGCTAGAGAATTATTAAGATTACTCGGAATGCCATTCGCTCAATAATAAAGGAGGGAGTTTTGTGGCACGTAAAGCAATGATTGCCAAGTGGCAAAGAAAACCAAAGTTCTCAACAAGAGCATATACAAGATGTAGAATATGCGGAAGACCACACGCTGTTCTTAGAAAGTTCGGCGTTTGCAGAATATGCTTTAGAGAATTGGCTTACAAGGGTGCAATCCCAGGTTGCAAGAAGGCAAGTTGGTAATATATAAGTTGAAAGGAGGCCAGAAAATATGGTTATGACTGACCCAATTGCTGATATGCTAACTCGTATCAGAAACGCAAATATAGTAAAACACGAATATGTAGAAGTTCCAGCCTCAAAGATAAAGAAAAGAATTGCAGAAATAATGGTTGAGGAAGGATACTTAGCAGGAATAGAAGAATATCAAGATGGTTCTGTTCCAATGCTTAAACTTATAATGAAATATGGTCCAAATAAAGAAAGAGTAATATCAGGTTTAAGAAGAATTTCAAAGCCTGGTTTAAGAGTATATGCACAAAAGGATAACATTCCAAAAGTTCTTGGAGGACTTGGAATAGCAATTCTTTCAACATCAAAAGGAATTATGACTGACAAACAAGCAAGAAAAGAAGGAATAGGTGGAGAAGTTATCTGCTACATTTGGTAATTTTGAAGAATAGGAGGTGCAGTCATGTCAAGAATAGGTAGACTTCCTGTAGTTATACCTCAAGGCGTAACTGTTACTGTAAGCGATAACAACGAAGTAACAGTTAAAGGGCCAAAGGGAACTTTGACAAAGCAAATGAGCAAAAAGGTTAATATAGCAGTTGAAGATGGAAAAGTAATAGTTACAAGACCAGATGATGAAAAGGAAACAAAGGCATTACATGGTCTTACAAGATCTCTTATAAAAAACATGGTTATAGGTGTAACTGAAGGATACCAAAAGACTTTAGAACTTGTTGGTGTAGGTTATAGAGCGGCAAAGCAAGGTAAGAAATTGGTATTAAACGTTGGATATTCACATCCAGTTGAAATAGAACCTGTTGAAGGCATTGAATTTGAAGTTCCAGCTGCAAACCAAATAGTTGTAAAAGGTATTGATAAAGAATTAGTTGGTCAAGTTGCAGCAAGAATTAGAAGCGTAAGAGAACCAGAACCATATAAAGGAAAAGGTATTAAATATATAGATGAAGTTATAAGACGTAAGGAAGGAAAGACTGGTAAGAAGTAATAGAAAGGAGTGAGGTTTGATGATTACTAAGCCATCCAGAAACGAACAAAGAAAGAAAAGACATTTAAGAGTTCGTAAAAAAGTTTTTGGAACAGCTGAACGTCCAAGATTAAATGTATATAGAAGCGAAAAGCATATGTATGCACAAATTATAAATGATGAGCTTGGGGTTACTTTAGTTGCAGCTTCAACTTTAGATAAAGAACTAAGAGATAAGATTAAAGTAGGAAGCAATAAAGAAGCTGCAAGAGAAGTTGGAAGACTTATTGCAAAGAGAGCATTAGAAAAAGGAATTACTAAGGTTGTTTTTGATAGAGGCGGATATATTTATCATGGAAGAGTAAAAGAACTTGCTGAAGGCGCTAGAGAAGCAGGCCTTGACTTCTAATGGAGAAGGAGGGAAATAGATGAGAATAGATCCAAGCAAGATCAAAGGGCTTAAAGAAAAAGTTGTTTATATAAATAGAGTTGCTAAGGTTGTTAAAGGTGGTAGAAACTTCAGATTTAGCGCTTTAGTTGTTGTTGGAAATGAAGATGGATATGTAGGCGTTGGAACAGGAAAGGCGGCTGAAGTTCCAGATGCAATAAGAAAAGCAATAGAAGATGCTAAAAAGCATCTTATAAAGGTTGCAAGATACGGAACTACAATACCACACGAAATGGTTGGAGATTTTGGAGCATCTAAGGTTCTTATAATGCCAGCTCCAGAAGGAACAGGTATTATTGCTGGTGGTGCAGTTCGTGCAGTTCTTGAGCTTGCTGGTATAAAGGACGTTAGAGCAAAGTCACTTGGTTCAAACAACCCAAGAAACGTTGTTAATGCTACAATAGATGCATTAATGAAGCTTAAGACTCCAGAAGAAATAGCAAGGCTAAGAGGTAAGACAGTAGAAGAGATTTTAGGTTAGGAGGGAAAGACCGTGGGTAAGCTAAGAATTACTCTTGTTAGAAGCACAATTGGCAAAAAGCCCGACCATAGAGCTACAGTAAGAGCCCTCGGCTTAACAAAGATTGGAAAAACTGTTGAGCATGAAGATACTCCTCAAATAAGAGGTATGGTAAATAAAGTAAAATACATGCTAAAGGTAGAAGAAGTATAATACGAGGGAGGTGCTTTAAATGAAGCTACATGAGTTAAGACCAGCTCCCGGAACAAGAAAGGAGCCAAAGAGAAAGGGTAGAGGTACTGCAACTGGTCAAGGAAAGACTGCAGGTAGAGGTCAAAAAGGTCAAAAGGCAAGATCAGGTGGCGGAGTAAGACCAGGATTTGAAGGCGGTCAAATGCCACTTCACAGAAGAATTCCAAAGAGAGGATTTACAAACATATTTGCAAAGGAATATGCTATAGTTAACGTTGAAGATTTAAATAGATTTGAAGAAGGAACAGTTGTAACTCCAGAGTTACTTCTTGAAAATAGAATAATAAGAAAGTTAATGGATGGCGTAAAGGTTCTTGGAAACGGAGAATTAAAGAAGGCATTAACAGTAAAGGCTCATAAGTTCAGCGCGTCAGCTGTTAAGAAGATAGAGGCTGCTGGAGGTAAAATAGAGGTGATTTAATAATGTTAAAAACCTTACGTAATGCTTTTAGCATTCCGGATTTAAGAAAAAGAATTTTAGTGACAATTTTGTTACTTATGGTATACAGGGCGGGAGTTTTTATTCCCGTGCCTGGCATTGATATTAATCAATTAAAGTCTCTAGTTGATCAAGGGCTTCTTTTTGGATTTTTAGACATAATTTCTGGAGGAGCCTTTAAAGAATTTAGTATATTTGCTCTTGGTATAGTTCCTTATATAAATTCTTCAATTATTTTTAGCTTACTTGTTATAGCAATACCAAAGCTTGAAGAACTTTCAAAACAAGGAGAAGAAGGAAGAAAAAAGATTGCAGAATATACAAGATATGGAACAGTTGTATTTGCATTAATTCAGGCGCTTAGCATAGCTTTGTATTTAAGAAATAATGGGGCTCTTTTAAAGGATTCTTTAGGACAAATTTTATTGATAGTTTTAACCCTTACAGCAGGAACCACTTTCGTTATGTGGCTAGGTGAAAAGATTACAGAGTATGGTATAGGAAATGGTTCATCTATGATAATTTTTTCGGGAATATTAGCAAGGATACCTACAATGGGTTATTCAATTGCAGTTGCTATAAAAGGTGGTTCAGCAAATATTATAGAAGTTGTGTTATTCATAGCTTTTGCAATTTTAGTAATAGGCGGAGTTGTTGCTATGGACCTTGGGGAGAGGAGAATCCCCGTTCAATATGCTCAAAGAAAAGTTGGGCTTAGAACTTATGGTGGGCAAAGCACACATATTCCAATAAATTTAAATTCAGCAGGGGTTATTGCCATAATCTTTGCTATATCTGTTCTTCAATTTCCTCAAATAATGACTCAGTTATTTTTAGATCCTACTCATCCTGTTTATGTGTTATTTAATACAGGCTTTTTAAGTCCTAAAGGATGGGTTTATCCTATAGTTTATATATTTCTTATAATATTCTTTACATGGTTCTATACTTCAGTTACTTTTAAACCAGATGAAGTTGCTCAAAACTTACAAAAAAGCGGTGCTTTTGTTCCAGGTATAAGGCCTGGAAAACCAACTGAAGAGTATTTAACAAGAATATTAAATAGAATGACAATTATTGGTGGATTTTTTGCATCATTAGTTGCAGTATTGCCTATAGTATTGCAACATGTTACACATTTAGGGAATATACAGTTTGGAGGAACAGCTCTGTTAATAGTTGTAGGCGTAGCTATAGAAATAAATAAACAGCTTACAGCACAGTTATCAATGAGGCATTACGAAGGTTTCCTTAAATAATTTAGTTTGGAGGTATATAAATGAGAATAGTTTTGCTTGGACCGCCTGGTGCGGGAAAGGGTACTCAAGCAAAAAAGATAGTATCAGCTTTTTCAATACCTCATATATCAACAGGAGATATATTTAGAAAAAATATTGCAGAAAAAACTGAATTAGGGTTAAAAGCAAAGCAATATCTTGATAGTGGTCAGTTAGTTCCAGATAGTTTAACTATAGAGATTTGTCTAAAAAGGCTTGAACAAGAAGATTGTGCTAATGGCTTTTTACTAGATGGTTTCCCAAGAAATGTGGCACAGGCAGAAGCTTTGGATGAATATTTAAAGAGTAAAGATCTAAAACTTGATGCAGCAATTAACATTGATGTTCCAGAGGATCTTTTAATAAAAAGATTAACTGGACGAAGAGTTTGCCCAAACTGTGGAGCAAGTTTTAATGTAGAAACTACCCCCCCAAAAGTAGAAGGAATTTGTGATTTTTGTTCATCACAATTAGTTCAAAGAGCAGATGATACTATAGAAACTGTAAATCAGCGTTTGAAGGTTTATAAAGAACAAACTCAACCTATAATAGAATACTATGCTAAAAAAGGGTTACTTAAGAACGTGGATGGTTCACAGGATATTGAAAAAGTTTTTGAAGATATCTGTGTTATTTTAGGGAGAGAATCTAAATGATATATCTAAAATCAAAAAGTGAAATAGAAAAAATGAAAAAAGCAGGTAGAATTGTTGCAGAGCTTCTGCTACTTCTTGAAAAGCATGTAAAACCAGGAGTGACGACTAAAGAACTTGATAGAATTGCAGAGGAATTTATTGTATCTTGTGGAGCAAAGCCTTCCTTTAAGGGATATTACGGTTTTCCTGCAAGCCTATGCACCTCTATCAATGAACAAGTGGTTCATGGAATACCAAGTGATAGAGTTTTGCAAGAAGGCGATATAATAAGCATTGACTGCGGAGTTTTATTGGATGGTTTTCATAGCGATGCAGCAAGGACTTTCCCAGTAGGAAAAATTTCAAAGGAAGCAGAAAGGCTCATAGAGGTTACACAGCAAAGCTTTTTTGAAGGATTGAAATATGCTATTGTAGGAAATAGGATAGGGGATATTTCCCATGCTATACAAAAGTATGTTGAAGATAATGGTTTTTCTGTGGTTAGGGATTATGTTGGTCATGGCATAGGAAAACAACTTCATGAGGAGCCTCCTGTTCCTAACTTTGGAAAGCCCGGGAGAGGTCCTAAGTTGGCTGCTGGCATGGTGTTGGCAATAGAACCGATGGTTAATTTAGGAACTTTTGCTGTAATTGAGCTTGATGATGGATGGACAGTTGTTACTGCAGATAGAAAATTATCGGCTCATTATGAAAATACTGTGGCTATTCTTGAAAATGGTCCAGAAATATTGACAATAATATAAAATAGAGGTGGATTATATGGAAGGAATTGCCCTTGGACAAATAGTTCATTCCAGGGCAGGAAGAGATAAGGGAAGATACTTTATAGTTGTTGGTATAGTTGATGAAAATTATGTCCTTATTGCAGATGGAGATTTAAGAAAAATAGAAAAACCAAAGAAAAAAAAGATAAAACATCTTGTATTCCATGATTGGTATGCAAAGGATATACAAGAAGCTTTATTAAATAACAAAAAAATAAAGGATGCAGATTTAAGGAAGGCACTGCAGTCAATGGGGTTATTGTAAGGAGGTGCATCCACCTTATGGCAAAAGATGATGTTATTGAATTACAAGGAACTGTTATTGAGGCTTTACCAAATGCTATGTTTAAGGTAGAATTAGAAAATGGGCATGTTATACTAGCTCATATTTCTGGGAAGCTTAGAATGAACTTTATAAAAATTTTACCAGGTGATAAAGTAACAGTTGAAATTTCACCTTATGATTTAAGTCGTGGAAGAATAATTTGGAGAGGAAAATAAGGAGGGATAGCCATGAAGGTTAGACCATCAGTTAAACCAATTTGTGAAAAGTGCAAAGTTATAAAAAGACATGGAAGAATAATGGTTATTTGTGAAAATCCAAAGCATAAACAAAAGCAAGGTTAATTTGAACGCGGCTGCACCGAAGGCTGGTGTTTAATATAAAGTTTTTAATTAGTCTATAGGAGGTGTAAAAATACAATGGCTAGAATTGCTGGTGTTGACTTGCCAAGAGAAAAACGTATAGAAATAGCATTAACTTACATCTATGGTATAGGAAGATCAAGTGCAAATAAGATTTTGCAAGCTACAGGAATAAATCCAGATACAAGGGTTAAGGATCTTACAGAGGAAGAAGTTGCAAAACTTAGAGAACACATAGATAAGAACTATACAGTTGAAGGAGATTTAAGAAGAGAAATCGCCTTAAACATTAAGAGATTAATGGAAATAGGTTGCTATAGAGGATTAAGACATAAGAGAGGATTGCCAGTTAGAGGACAAAGAACAAGAACAAATGCTAGAACAAGAAAAGGACCAAGAAGAACTATTGGTGGCAAGAAAAAAGCTGGTAAATAATAAAGGAGGGACGTTGAATGGCACAGGCTAAGAGCAAGAAGGTAAGAAAGAGAAAAGAACGTAAAAATGTTGAACGTGGTGCTGCTCACATCAAATCAACATTTAACAATACAATTGTTACTATAACAGATTTAAATGGAAATGCTATAGCTTGGTCAAGTGCTGGTTCACTTGGATTTAGGGGTTCAAGAAAGAGTACTCCATTTGCTGCGCAAATGGCTGCTGAAACTGCAGCAAAGGCAGCAATTGAACATGGAATGAAGACTGTTGAAGTTTATGTAAAAGGACCAGGAGCAGGTAGAGAAGCTGCAATAAGAGCTTTACAGGCTGCAGGACTTGAAGTTAGCCTTATAAAGGATGTAACTCCAATTCCACATAACGGATGTAGACCACCAAAGAGAAGAAGAGTCTGATTATAGGAGGTGTAATTAAATGGCTAGATATACAGGACCATCCTGCAAATTATGTAGAAGAGAAGGAGTTAAGTTATATCTTAAGGGAGATAGATGCTATTCAGATAAATGTGCTTTAGTTAGAAGACCATACGCTCCAGGCCAACATGGTCATAATAAGAAGAAGCTTACTAACTATGGTATGCAATTAAGAGAAAAGCAAAAAGCAAAGAGAATTTATGGTGTATTAGAGGCACAATTTAGAAGATACTATGAAGAAGCTGAAAGACAAAAAGGTATCACTGGTGAAAATCTCTTAAGACTTCTTGAAATGAGACTTGACAATGTAGTATATAGATTAGGATTTGCAAGATCAAGAGCAGAAGCAAGACAACTTGTAAGACACGGTCACTTTACAGTTAACGGTAAAAAGGTTAACATTCCATCATATCAAGTAAAAGTTAATGATGTTATAGCGGTAAAAGAAAAGAGCAGGGAATTAGAATTATTCAAATCATTAAAGGAAGTTGCAACAACAGTTCCAAAGTGGTTAACTGTTGATAAGGAAAAGATGGAAGGACAAGTAATAGCATTACCACAAAGAGAAGACATAGATATACCTGTAAATGAAACATTAATAGTTGAGCTTTACAGCAAGTAATAGCTAATTGATAATAGAATCAGTTGCCCTCGGTGTTAAAGCTTCTTGAAGGAGGGTTAGTTAAATGTTTGATATTGAAAAACCAAAAGTTGAATGTGTTGAACGTGATGACGTTAATAATTATGCTAAGTTTGTTATAGAGCCCCTTGAAAGAGGTTATGGAACTACGCTTGGCAATGCAATGAGAAGAGTTCTTCTTTCTTCATTGCCAGGCGCAGCCGTGACTTCTGTTAAAATAGATGGTGTATTGCATGAATTCTCAACTATTCCTAATGTTAAAGAAGATGTGGTTGAGATAATACTTAATATAAAGGGGCTTGCTATAAAGGCAGAGGGTGAATTCCCAAAAACAGCAATTATAGATGCAGTAGGTCCATGCGTTGTTACTGGCAAAGATATAAAGTGTGATGGTTCCATTGAAATTGTAAACAAAGATCATCACATAGCAACATTAAGTGAAGGTGGAAGGCTCTATATAGAAATGACAATAAATCAAGGAAGAGGATATGTTCCAGCAGAAAAGAACAAGGAGCAATCCCATACAATAGGTATTATTCCAGTGGACTCAATTTATACTCCTATAAAGAGAGTAAATTATATTGTTGAAAATACTCGTGTAGGTCAAAGAACAGATTATGATAAGCTTACTCTTGAACTTTGGACTAATGGGACACTATCTCCTGATGATGCCATAAGCCTTTCAGCTAAGTTATTAATAGAACATTTTAAGATATTCTTATCATTAACTGATAATGTAGATGATGTGGAAGTTCTTATAGATAAGGAAGAAGAAAAGAAGGATAAGCTTTTAGAAATGACAATTGAAGAGTTAGACTTATCACAAAGGGCGTTTAATTGCTTAAAGAGAGCAGGAATTAATACAGTTGGAGATTTAGTTCAAAAAACTGAAGAAGACTTAATGAGGGTTAGAAACCTTGGTAAAAAATCTTTAGAGGAAGTTCAACAAAAATTAGAATCATTAGGATTTAGTTTAAAGAAGTCAGAGGAGTAGGAGGGATAGAAAGTGGCAAAGTACATGGGACACCGTAAATTAGGTCGTCCTACTGATCATAGAGTTGCAATGTTAAGAAACTTAGTTACAAGCTTCTTTAAATCAGAGGACGGCAGAATAATAACAACTGAAGCAAAAGCTAAAGAACTTAGAAGCATTGCTGAGAAAATGATCACTCTTGCAAAAAGAGGAGATCTACATGCAAGAAGACAAGTTCTTGCATATATAAGAGAAGAAGAAGTTGTTAGAAAGCTATTCAACGATATAGCTAAGAGATATGAAGGAAGAAATGGTGGATATACAAGAATATTAAAGCTTGGTCCAAGAAGAGGAGACTCAGCACCAATGGTTATAATAGAGCTTGTGTAAGTTAAAAGGGATTAAGTTAAGTATTTTTATACTTAATCCCTTTTTTCTTAATTTACAAAAGAAGGTGTTTTTCTTATGGAAATAATAAAAGCACGAAACGTTTATTTTTATTATAAGAAGGATTATGATGAAGAAAAAAAGAGGATAGCTCTTAATGGTATAGATATTGAAATAAGAAAAGGGGAATTTATTGCTATAATAGGCCATAATGGTTCTGGAAAGTCAACCTTAGCTAAACATTTTAATGCAATACTTGTTCCTGATGAAGGAGATATTATTGTTTTAGGGATAAATACAAAAGATCAAGATAAAGTGTGGGATGTTAGAAAAAACGTAGGAATGGTTTTTCAAAATCCCGACAATCAGATAGTTGCAACCATTGTAGAAGAGGATGTAGCTTTTGGACCAGAAAATTTAGGTGTTCCACCAGAGGATATAAGAAAAAGGGTAGATGAGGCGCTAAAAGCTGTAGATATGTTTGAATATGCTAAACATGGACCTCATTTGTTATCAGGAGGTCAAAAGCAAAGGGTTGCAATAGCTGGAGTTTTAGCAATGAAACCATCCTGTATTGTTTTAGATGAACCTACTGCTATGCTTGATCCTTCTGGAAGAAAAGAAGTGATGGAAACTATAAAAAGATTAAATAAAGAAGGTATAACCATAGTTTTAATTACTCACTTTATGGAGGAAGCGGTTGAAGCAGATAGAGTTATAGTTATGTCGGATGGGAAAGTTGTTTTAGATGGAACGCCGAGGGAAGTATTTAAAAATGTGAGTTTATTAAAACAACTAGGATTGGATATTCCTCAAATGATGCAGCTTGCCCATGAGCTAAAAAAGGAAGGGCTAAATATAAGGGAAGATATTTTAAATATAGAAGAGATGGTGGATGCTTTATGTCAATTAAAATCGAAGGTTTAACTTATATTTATATGCCTAATACTCCCTTTGAGAAAAGGGCCCTTGATAATATAAATTTAGAAATTAAAGATGGAGAATTTGTAGCCCTTATAGGACATACAGGTTCTGGCAAGTCAACATTGATTCAACAGCTTAATGGACTTTTAAAACCAACGTCAGGAAAAGTATATGTAGATGGTATATGTATTAATGAAAAGGGTGTTAATTTAAAAAATATAAGGCAAAAAGTAGGGATAGTATTTCAATATCCTGAACATCAACTTTTTGAAGAAACAATTTTCAAGGATATATCCTTTGGTCCTCGAAATTTGGGATTAGATGAAGCTGAGATAGAAAGAAGAGTAAAAAAAGCTATGGAAATAGTAGGGCTTGATTATGAAAAATACAAAGATAAATCTCCCTTTGAGCTTAGTGGGGGACAAAAAAGAAGAGTGGCTATTGCAGGAGTTTTGGCGATGGAGCCTAAGGTTTTAGTATTGGATGAACCAACAGCAGGATTAGATCCTAAAGGGCGAGAGGATATATTAAATCAGATAAAGAGAATGCATAAGGAATATAAAATGACGATAATAATGGTTTCCCACAGCATGGAAGAAGTAGCTGAGCTTGCAAATAGAATTATTGTATTAGATAAAGGAAAAGTTGTAATAGATGGTCCTCCTAAGGAAGTTTTTAAAAAAATTGAAATACTTGAGAGAGTAGGGCTTTCTGTTCCTCAAGTTACTCAGCTTTTTATTAGATTGAAAAAGCTTGGATTTGAAGTGGAGGATGGAATAATAACGGTAGATGAGGCCAAAAAGGAGATATTAAGGCTATTTAAGGAGAGAAAAATATGATCAAAGATATTACTATTGGACAATATCTTCCTGGCGATTCTTTTGTTCACAAGCTTGACCCAAGGGTAAAGATATTATTGTCGTTTTTATATATAGTGTTAATTTTTCTAGTAAATAATTATTATGGCTATTTAGTTATAATGATTTTTACCTTTTTAGTGATATTAGCAGCAAAAATACCTATAAAGTATTTGTTTAATGGGATAAAAGGTGTAATTTGGCTTATACTTTTTACAGCTTTGTTAAATGCAACTTTAACTCCAGGAAAAGTTGTATATAAGCTATTTAATTTTATTCCTTTTACTGATAAAGGTCTTGACCTTGCAGCCTTTATGTCTTTAAGACTAATATTATTAATAGTTGGAACTTCTATACTTACATTAACCACTTCACCTATATTACTTACTGATGGAATTGAAAGGCTTTTAAATCCTTTTAAAAGGGTAGGGGTTCCTGCCCATGAGCTTGCTATGATGATGACTATTGCATTAAGATTTATTCCTACTTTATTAGATGAAACGGATAAAATAATGAAGGCTCAAATGGCAAGGGGAGCAGACTTTGAAACAGGAGGAATAATTAAAAAAGCTAAAAGCTTGGTTCCTGTTTTAGTTCCTCTTTTTATAAGTGCCTTTAGAAGAGCTGATGATCTTGCTCTTGCTATGGAGGCAAGGTGTTATAGAGGTGGAGAAAATAGAACTAGATTAAAACAGTTAAAAGTAACTTCTAGGGATTACATTGCTATTTTGTTTTTTATTGTATTTTCAATAATTTGTATAATGAGTAGGCGATGGTAGATGAGAAACATAAAGTTGGTTATTGAGTATGATGGAACAAGATATTGTGGGTGGCAAAGACAAAAAAATGGAATATCAATTCAAGAAGTAATAGAAAAAGCTATTGAGAAATTGACAAAGGAACAAGTTGAGCTTATAGGTTCAAGTAGAACTGATGCAGGGGTTCATGCAAGAGGACAAGTAGCCAATTTTTATACTAATACTACAATACCTTCAGACAAAATTTGTTATGCTTTAAATAGCATTTTGCCACAGGATATTGCAATAATTGAATCCTGTGAGGTTCCTATGGATTTTCATTCGAGGTATAACAGTATAGGAAAAAAATATAGTTATACTATATTAAATAGAAGGATTGCATCTCCACTTTTGAGAAATTTTTCTGCACATGTACCTCAGCCTTTAGATTTTGAAGCTATGGTTAAAGCATCTAAGTATTTTTTAGGTGAACATGATTTTAGTGCTTTTAAAAGTACTGGAAGTTCTGTAAAGACCAGTATTAGAACCATAAGAAAATTAGATTTTACAAAAGATGGAGACATTATAAGGTTTGAGATAGAAGCAAATGGTTTTTTATATAACATGGTTAGAATAATAGCAGGAACTTTAATAGAAGTTGGAAAAGGAAAGATAAGAGCGGAAGATATTCCTTTAATCATTAAAAGTAAAGATAGAAGTAAAGCAGGTCCTACAGCGCCAGCGCAAGGTTTATGTTTAGAGAAGGTATACTATTGACACGCCGGGATAGTTGTATTAAAATAAAATAGTGTGATTATGCGCCAAAAAAGGACCACTAGCCCCGGATCCTTTAAGATAAATATATAGGATTAAATTAGGGAGGGAAAGCGATGAAAACTTACATGGCAAAAAAGGAAGAAATCCAAAGAAAGTGGTATGTAGTTGATGCTACTGATAAGACATTAGGTAGACTTGCTAGCCAAATAGCTGCAATATTAAGAGGAAAGCACAAACCAATATATACACCACACGTTGACTGCGGAGATTACGTAATAGTTATAAATGCAGAAAAGGTTGCTTTAACAGGAAAGAAATTAGATCAAAAGATGTACAGACATCACTCATTATATCCAGGTGGATTAAAGGAAATATCCTACAGAAGACTTCTTGAAACAAAGCCAGAACTTGCAATTGAAGAAGCAGTTAGAAGAATGCTTCCAAAGGGCAGACTAGGAAGAAAGATGTTTAAGAAATTAAAGGTTTACAGAGGACCAGTTCATAAGCATGAAGCACAAAAGCCAGAAGTACTTGAACTTAAGTATTAATGAGCCTGAGGGGAGGATATACTGATGGAAAGAGTTCAATACTATGGAACAGGTAGAAGAAAGACATCTGTTGCTAGAGTAAGATTGGTTCCAGGTGAAGGAAACATAATTATAAATAAAAGAACTTTAGATGATTACTTTGGTGGATTAGAAACATTAAAGGTTATAGTAAAGCAACCACTAGTATTAACAGGAAATTTAAATAAATATGATGTTCTTGTAAATGTTCATGGTGGCGGATTTACTGGCCAAGCAGGTGCTATAAGACATGGTATAGCAAGAGCATTAGTTCAAGCTGATCCAGAATTAAAACCTGTATTAAAGAAGGCAGGATTCTTAACAAGAGACCCAAGAATGGTAGAAAGAAAGAAGTATGGTTTAAAGAAAGCAAGAAGGGCTCCACAATTCTCAAAGAGATAATACGGTTCTATAATAAATGTTGGGGTGGTAAATAAACCTCAACATTTTTTCTTTAAATACAAAAAAGCACTTTATTCAGATGCCAGCTTTGCTAAAATATAATTAACCCACAAAATATTTTGAAAGGAGGCATCTGATAAAGTGCTTAGGAATAATTTTATCAATAATTTGCTTAATTTAAAAGATGTTTTCGTAAAAAATATTGTAAATGGTGATGATTTCGTTGAATTTCATGTTGAAACTAAAAAAAA
>NZ_FNUK01000024.1 GCF_900108045.1 Caloramator fervidus
TTTTATACCAAACATATATTGAATTAAAACTATTTTAATTAATACAACAGGATCTATGCTTGGTCTCCCATTATTTAAGCAATACATGTCCTTTACAAGATCATATATGAAATCAAAATTGATAGCTTTTTCTATTTTTCTAACTAAATGATCTTCTGGAACCAATTGGTCAACAGAGATAAATTCAACTTGTTCTCTACGAATTTTATCTTTGTTGATTGTTAGCATACTTATCCTCCTTTATTACTTCGTATATTATTATATTTCGACATAAAAAAAGAGAATCCTTTTTTTGTGATGGATTCTCTTTTTAAAATTATACTTTGTCAACAATCTGAAGCCCTAAAGTTAAAACTTTAGGGCTTTCTTTTTATATACATTAAATCGTAATATTCCTTTAACATTCTGGCTGCTGAAAATCTTTCTTGTGTAGTTTCTATACTTTTTCTCATCATTTCTTCCCATTTTTTCTTATTATTATAATAAGTTGGAACTATTTCTTCCAAAAGAACCTTGTAAAGAGCTTTAGCATCATGTTCATCAAGTTCTTCTAAAGTTTGAAAATCATCTACTCCAAAACCATCACCAAACTGCCAGCCATTTACACCATGAATACATGCTTCAGGCCACCATCCATCTAAAATACTACAATTTAAAACACCATTCATTGCAGCTTTCATTCCTGATGTTCCTGAAGCTTCTTGAGGACGTCTTGGATTATTAAGCCAAACGTCACATCCTCTTGTAAGCATAGCACCTATTTCCATATCATAATTTTGAAGGAAAACTACACTATTTGGATATTTTTGGGTCATTTTTACTATATCAGAAATAATATTTTTACCTTCATAATCATTTGGATGTGCTTTTCCTGCAAATATTATTTGAATCTTTCCACTTTTTAAGTATGGACCTATAATTTCTTCGTCATAAAATATTAAATTGCTCCTTTTATATGGCGCTGCTCTTCTTGCAAAACCTATTAACAATTTTTCAGCATCTAATCTAATTCCTTCTTTCTTTTCTACAAACTCTATAAGTTCCTTTTTTAATTCATTATGAACTTCTAAAAGGCTTTTTCCTTCATTAAAGGCCTTAACTATTCTTTTATCTTGCCATGTACCATTATGAACCCCATTAGTAATTCCTATAATTTTTGAAGCACCTTCTACATTTTTCCACATATTGTTTGCAGTTTCTTTATGAAGCTGAGCAACTCCATTTGATATTCTACTCATTCTAAGAGCTGCAACAGTCATGCTAAAAGGATCTCCACCCAATCTTTTCATTTGCCAATAGTCAAGGTTCAAATATGCACCAATGTATTCTAACAATCTATGGGAGTGAACCTCATTACCTGCAGGAACAGGAGTATGGGTTGTAAACACTATTTCTTCTCTTGTAGCTTCAAGAGCTTCATTAAAATTCATTCCCTTTTCCATTTTCTCTCTAATGAGTTCTATTCCTGCAAATACAGGATGATTGTCATTAAAATGATATACATCAACGTCAATACCAAGCTTTCTTAAAGCTCTTATTCCACCTACTCCTAAAATTATTTCTTGAGCAACTCTCTCTTCTGCAAACCACCCATATAATTGAGACGTGATTAACCTATTTTCATTTCCTACAACATCTGCATCCAAAAGATAAAGCGGAACATTGTTAAATTTTTCTACCTTCCAAACTTTTAAAGTATATTTTCTTTGCTTAATCTCAACATCTACAGTTATACCTGTATCTTCTAAAAAATCATAATTATATTCTCTATATGTATCTACAACTTTTCCATCTTCAGAAATATATTGATCTACATATCCTTGCTTCCATTTAATACCTATACCTACCATTGGAAAATTCAAATCTTTAGCAGCTTTTAATATATCTCCTGCTAAAATTCCAAGCCCCCCTGAGTAAATTTTAAATTTAGGATCTAAACCATATTCCATACAAAAATAAGCAACTTTAGGTAATTTCTTCATCATCTTTCCCCCTCACTATTTCTATTTATATTCTTATTTTAATACATATTAGTCTTTGATGCAATCGTTTGCATAAAATTTTAAGGGGAATCCCCCCTATACCTCATAATCTACAAAATATCGTAAATCTTTAACCTTGTTAATAAATTCAACTACTTTTTGATGTTCTGGATGATTAATATATGCCATTAAATCCTGTTTTGTTTCAAACTCTGAATATAAAACTATATCAAAGGCAGCATCGGATTCAGCAAAATTTAATCCTACTTCCAAAGATTTTATAACATCTATTTTTTCTTTTAACTGCTCTAAAATATTTTTCATAAAAATAGCATTTTCCTTTTTAGATCTGCCTTCTGCATAGTCCTTTAATTTCCACATTACAATATGTTTAATCATAATAAACACCCCCAAAATAATTTTACCATAAAATATTAGATTTTCTAATTGATTTTCCTCTCCTTTAATTGTAATATTATTTTTAAAAATATCCTCTAGGGGTGATTAAATGAACCTAACACTAGAAGAACATTATCAGCTAGCAAGAAAATTAGCACTAAAAGAATATTCTAAAAACGCTTCAAAAGGACAATCAGGATATCTTCCATCTTTAGAAGGAATATTAAAAAATACAGAAATTATTTCAGAAATAAATTTAGGAATTAAAGAAATACCATTAAAAAAAATAGTTGGAACATTCACTTATTTAAGGAGTCGTTCCTTTGCAAAAAATTTCATGCCCCTTTTAGCTTATGATACAGAATTCGGCAAAAAATGGGTGAATCTTTGTAATGCTCATTTAAATGAAGGCATAAGAGACCCTATTAAGGTATATGAATATCTAAATTGGTATTATGTTGTTGAAGGAAACAAAAGAGTAAGTATTTTAAAGTATTTCAATGTTTATTCATTTTATGCTGAAATTACAAGACTTATTCCTAAATATGACGAAACTAATCTTGAAATAAAAATATATTATGAATTTTTAAACTTTAACAAAATAACTGGAATAAATTCTATTTACTTTACTAAACTTGGAAGTTTTTCTAAACTTTTAAAAATATTAGAAAAATTTAATCCAAAGGGTTTAAAATTTGAAGAAAATAAATATAAGTATTTTGAAAAACACATATATTTAAACTTTAGAAGAATTTATCTTAATGAAGGAGGCAATAAACTTCCTATTTCAACAGGCGATGCTTTTTTAGAATACATTAATTTATACGGTTTACCAACAGATATAGATGATACCCTACTTGCCCAAAGAATTAGAAATCTTATTCCTGTACTTAAATCCTTTTCAAACATTGATGAAGAAGAAATACAAACCTCACCTGAAAATAAAAATCAAAATATAATTTCAACAATAAGCTCTCTTGTTAATCTAAAAAAGAATTTAAAAGTAGCCTTTATATATGCTTCAAATCCTGAAAACTCTGGGTGGACATATGCCCATGAGCTAGGTAGAAGGTATGTTCAAGAAATATTTAAAGATCAAATTCTCACAGATTATTATAGCAATGTTCCTATAAACGAAAAATCCTACGATGTTATAAAAAGCATTTGTGAAAAAAAATATGATGTCATTTTTACAACAAGCCCTATATTTTTAAATTCCACCGTAAAATGTGCCATAGAATACCCTAATATCAAATTTTTTAATTGCTCTGAATATCGTCCTTATTCTAACGTTGGAAACTACTTTGGAAGAACTTACGAACCAAGATTTTTAACTGGAATTATAGCTGGGGCTTTAACTAAATCAAATTTAATAGGATATGTAGCAACAAGTCCAACACCAGAAGTTATAAGTTCTATTAATTCTTTTGCTTTAGGTGCAAAACTTGTAAATCCTTATTCTAAAATTTTAGTATCCTGGACAAATGAATGGTATAGCAAAAATAAAAACGAAGATGCAGATGACAAACTCATAGAATCTGGTGCTGATATAATTGCTAACATAACAATAGATGAAAACCATCCTATAACAAAAGAATATGGCGTATATTCTATGTTAACATCAATAGAAAATAAAAAACCAATAAAATATCTTGCTGCTCCAATCTGGAGATGGGGGATTTTTTATGAAAAAATATTAAAAAGCATATTAACAAACAGTATTATTTCAGATATATTCAATAATACTAATAAACTTATTAATTTCTGGTGGGGTATAGACTCTGGAGTATTAGATATATATTATTATAAGGATTTTATACCTTTGGAAACCCAAAAATTAGTAGAACATATGAAAAAAATGATAATAAATAACTTATTTCATCCCTTTACTGGACCAATATATGATAAAGAAGGTAACTTAAGAGTTGAACAAGATGAAGTAGCAACTTTAGAACAAATATTGAATATGGATTGGTTTGTTGATGGAGTTGAAATAATTTAGGGAGGACCCCCTCCCTAATATTCTACAATATAATAATTATATGCATTAATTATAGTAGTATTTTTATATTTAATAATCCTTTGCATATTTGAATAATTTAAGTGAACATGACCATGAAAAAAATATTTAGGCTGATACTTATCAAGCAATCTATTAAAAGCTTTAAAACCCTTATGACACAAATCTTGTCCATCACCAAGGGAATAAGCTGGCGCATGGGTTACTAAAATATCAAAACCTTTATTCCACCAAATCCTAGGCTTTAATTTGGCAATTCTCATCTCCATTTGTAACTCTGTATATTGAAATATATCGCTGTTGTAGTATTTACTCCCACCTAAACCAACTATTCTAATCCCTTTATAAATTACTAATTTATCATCTATACACTCACATCCTTCAGGAGGATTGGTAATATACTCTACATCATGATTGCCATGAACATAAAAAAGAGGTGCTTTAATCATAGTAACAACAAAAGAAAGATACTGTGCTTTTAAATCCCCACAAGAAATTACAAGATCTATATCTTTAAACTTTTCCCCATCAAAATGATCCCATATATACTTTGATTCCACATCTGAAAGCAGTAAAATTTTCACAATAACCCTACTTTCTAAAGATGTTGTAACTACCTCCCCTATTTAAGAAATGGGGATTTCTTTTTGCCAATGCAAATACTACATAATTTATAATAAAACATATTTTTAAAATTGTAAATTAATTCTGCATTTTTAAATAGCAATTTTATTGAAGGAAATTTAAATATTTGAGATAATATAAATAAATTAACCTTTGAGGTGATTTTAATGGACAATATAAATATAGGAAAAGAACTTGAAATTATACTAAGAAACTATAACTTAAATTTAAATACAGAAAATCTTTTAAAAACACTGGAAAAATTAATAGCACAAAAAAAGTTTACTGCTAATCAATTATTTAACGAGACTAAAGAATTTTTATCAAAAGTTGGTCCTATTCCTGATAATTTTTTAAATTATTTATACGAGTATACCCTATCAAAATCTTTTAAGAATGCAGTAACAATAGAATTATGTAAAGATTACGAACCCGTATGTGAATTTTTTTTAAAAGTATTTTCAATAATGAATAAAATACAAAAACAATCCAAAGATAACACATGGCAAAGTAAATTCCCACTGATTTTTTTAAAAGACGAAGATATAGAAGAAGAATTAAAGGATGAATATAAAAACTTTGTTAATGCATTTGAAAAAGAAAATATATACGAACTTATGAAATTACATAAAGAAATAACCCAACATAACACTTTAGATCATATATGTGGCGTCCATCACCTTGCTTTATTTATAGGAAGACAAATAAAGGAAGCAGGACTTCCTATAAGCCTTGCCAAAATCTCAGGTGCCGCTGCAGGTCATGATATAGGTAAATTTGGCTGTAGACCTCAAGAACTTAAAAAACTCCCCTATCTTCATTACTACTACACAGATATATGGTTTAAAAAAAATAATATATCATACATCGGCCACATAGCAGTTAATCATTCAACATGGGATTTAGAGCTTGAAAATTTACCAATAGAATCCCTTATATTAATTTATTCAGATTTTAGAGTTAAAAATAAAAATATAAACAACAAAAATGAAATGCACATATTTAGCCTTGCTGAATCTTTTAACGTTATTCTTGAAAAACTAGATAACTTAGATGAAAAAAAAGAAAAACGATATAAAAAGGTTTATGCAAAACTTAAGGATTTTGAAGATTATTTAATTAATCTTGGAATAAATGTTGACCCATATGCAGAACCTAAAAAAATTCAACCTAAAAAAATAAATTATTCATTATTACAAGGCAATGATATAACTAACCATTTAAAATTTCTTGCAATTTATCATAATATAAATCTTATGCATAAATTTAGAAGTGAATCTTCATTAAATTCAATTTTAGAAGCAGCCCGCAGCCTTAATAATAAAAATAATCTTAGAGAATATTTAGACGTTTTTGAGGAATATTACCAATACCTTACACAACATCAAAAAATTTTAATGCTTAAATTCCTTTATGATGAAATGATAAACCCAGAAGATGATATTAGAAGACAATGTGCGCAACTTATAGGAACGTTAATTGCAACCTTCGATGAAGAGTACAGAAAAGAAGTTCCTGAAGATGTTACTATAGAACACCCTGCAATTACAAGTTTAGATTTATTTAAAAGCTATGTAAAATTATTCTTAAATCCTGACGAACGCATTATCGAACTTCATAAAGAATGGTTAGGATATAATTTTGCTTATATGTTAAATTCTCTATTTAAAAACCTCAAAGAAAGTCAAATTAAGTTATTTAAAAATATATTGAAAGATATATATACAAATAATTCATGTGAAAAAAGAAATTACTTAATATACTTAATAAATGCCGTTAAATATATCCCTATAGAAAAAGAAGATGAAGCTTTTATAGATTTTCTTATTAATATGCTATACTCATCAGATAAAATCATTCAACTTGCATCATTAGATACAATTTATGAACTTATAACAAAGTATAATGAAATACCTAAAATTAATGAAATATCCAATTATCTAACTAAAAACATAAACATAAATAAGTATGAAGCAGAAGAATATTTAAAAATAAAAATATTATTAAAATTAGGTATAAACATAGATTTTAACATAGGTAAATACGAAGATAAGATTTCCCAAATATCCCTTAGTAATTTAAAAACAGCAACAAATTGGATACTTAAAAAAATACAAATAGATTTTTTATATGATTTTGCACTAAACAACTTAAAATCCTACGGATTATACATAGCTATACATTTTTGTAACATACTAAAAGTTAGCGCATATGAAAGTGTAAGAAACAAAGCTGGCGAAACGCTAGTTAAACTAATTCCACACCTTACTATGGAACAAAGAAATGACATAGTGGTAGAACTTTTAAGAGCTCTTGAAATAGAAGGCTATCAATTTACTAAGTATATTCCTGAATACTTAGGCCAAATCATTTTATATTTAAAACCAAATGAGCTTGACGAAGTTGTTGATGACTTTAAGGATAAAATAAAAGGTTCAGGAAGTCAAATAAACATATTATTATTAAAAACGATAGGTATATCAATAATAAATTACTTTAACTATAAAATTAACTTTTATGAAGACAAAGGCAAATTTCAACAACGACTAAACAGACTCTTAGGCTTTTTAATGAATGGACTAGTTCATTACAAAAAATCAATAAAAAGAACAGCTATGAATGTAATTGGCAAAATAATTTTTGAAAATTCAACTTTGTCTTATACACAAAAACTAGAAATATTTATGCTTATAGCAAAAAAATTGTTGACTTTAATTCCTGAAGATGAAAATGATGACCTTCAATTCTTTTCAAATGCTGCATCCTTAAACCATATATATAGGTTTATTTCAGATTATACTAATACAAAAGGAGAAATTGTAATTAAACCTGAAAAAAAGATAGCCTTCTTCCCTGGAAGTTTTGATCCATTTTCTTTAAGCCATAAAGAAATTGCAAAGGCTATAAGAGATTTAGGCTTTACTGTTTACCTTCAAGTAGATGAATTTTCTTGGTCTAAACAAACCCTACCAAACCTATTAAGAAGAAATATTATAAATCTTTCAATTGCAGATGAATTGAATATATACCTTTTCCCAGAAGATATACCAATAAATATTGCAAATTTAAACGATCTTAAAAAATTACTCAGCTTATATCCAAATTCTGAAATATATTTAACCGTTGGAAGCGATGTAATATTAAATGCTTCAGCTTATAAAGTAAAAAATGAAGAATTTAGTATATTTGACCTTCCACATATAGTCTTTGAAAGAAGAAATTTAACTAATGAAGAAAAAACTGATTTTAAAATATATAAAAAATTTAAAAACATAATAAGGCTGTCTTTACCTCCTCAATATGAAGATATTAGCTCAACACAAATTAGAAATTACATTGACCAAAACAAAGATATATCTGCACTAGTCGATCCCCTTGCAGAAAAGTATATATTTGAATACGGTCTTTATAGAAGAGAGCCTAGGTATAAGTCATTAATCAAAACAGTTTCTATTGAAATATCATATTATGAAAACTTCAATGATGAATTTTTTAACTCACTATTAAATTTATTTAAAACAAATAAAGGCTATTTTAAAAATAAATTAACTGAAATATCCAAAAAAAATAATGTGAGATTTTTAATAATAAAAGATATACAAAAAAACAAAATTTTAGCCTTTTCAGCCTTTCATTGGGTAAGAAATTCATCTCTATATCTTGAACTAAATGACTCAGAAGCTACAGAATTCATACGTCAAAATGCAGTTGGAAGAATCATAATGATAGATGCCCTATATACAAACAAAGAAGAATATTATGATAACATAGAAAAAATATTGCTAACAGAAACTCTAACTTTTTGCATAGCTAAAGATTATGATTATGCAATTTATAAAGACTGTTTAAATTTACAAGATGAGATGATATATGAAACTTTGCAACTTTACGGATTTGTTAATATTCCTAATACTAAAGAAAAAATACTTGCAGTTAACATGAACTCTCCTTGTACAATAAATCTTGATATTGAAAACTTCATGAAAGAACCCTTTAAAAGCAATAAAAATATCAAAAAAGCAATAAACGCTACTAGAAAAAAATTATTAAAAGCCCTTGTTAACCTTTATCCCGGTCATTTGTTGCTTCCTATAAACATGGATATAATTCATGAAAAACTTATAAGAAAAATTTGTAATGAAAATAATGTTCCTTTAGAACCTCAAAATCCAAAACAATATGGACCATATATGTGTGTTCCTTTTGGTAACTTTTTAAACAGACTTATAGTTCCAAACACGGTAACAAAATCTTTGCACACTGAAAAATTTTTCGCTCCTGACATAAAAAACTTTAAAATAAAAGCATATCCGTATTATCTAGAAATAGAAAATCAAATTAAAGTAATAAAATCTTTTAATAGGCCTGTTATATTAATTGACGATATCCTTCATAAAGGATATAGGATAAAAGCCTTAGATCCTCTTTTAAAAAAAGAAAATATTAATGTTCATAAAATAATAGTTGGAATTTTATCAGGTAAAGGTAAAGAAATTATGGATATTCAAAATAGAAATGTAGACTGTGTTTATTTTATTCCAAAACTTCGTCACTGGTTCAATGAAAATTTGCTTTATCCATATATAGGGGGAGATATATTATGGAGGGGAGAATACCCTAAAAGAAACTTAATTCCTTCGATAAATTTAATACTTCCATATGCTTTTCCTACCTTTATAAAAGGCGCAAGCACAAAGTCAATATATCAACTTTCAAAAACTTGTCTTGAAAACTCCTATGAAATACTAAAAACCATTGAAGTAGAATATGAAGTAATAAGGGAACGCAATTTAACTTTATCTAACCTAGGGGATGTATTTATTTCTCCACGCTGTCCTGACCATGGTAAAGATGTTAATTTAGATTTAAGTCTATCACCATGCCACTATTTAGAAAATGATCTAGAATTATTAAAAAGGATGGAGGATATAATAAACAGAACATGAGGTGTTGCTATGAAATACTATAAGTTTGAAGATAAAGCAATAATATCCTTTGAGAATATTAATTTTAATACCTCAAACCAAATTGAATGTCTAGAAAAAGATAAAATATACTTTGTTGGCAAAATGCCTAAAGGTAAATCAAGAAGGAGCTTTGTAGTTACACTTCCAGATGAGATTTTTATGCAGGAGGAGGATATAGAAATTTTAAACATAAAAAATACAGAAATTTCTCTTCCTCCTGCCCTTTTATACAAAATTGCCCAAAGGAAAATGATCTATGTAAATTCCAACTACCCCAATTGGCAAGATATATTTAATTATAAACCCAAATATAAACATATAAATATAATAGGTCTTGGAGATGTTGGTGGCACTTTGCTTACCGGTCTAAGACTTCTTGGAAAAAATATAATACAATCAATAGGTATATATGATAAAGATGAAAACAAAATGAATAGATGGTTTTATGAAGCAAATCAAATATTTCAACCTTTTTCAAAAGATGAATACCCTGAAATAAAAAAAATATCTGAGGAAGATATATTCAATTGTGATATATTAGCATTTTGTGTAAGTGTATATGTTCCTGGATTAAATGAAAAAGGCGATGTTAGAATGTTACAATTTGAAAGTAATTCCAAAATAGTTTCTGAAATAGCAAAAAAAGCAAGAAAAAACAATTTTAAAGGCATTTTAGCAATAATTTCAGATCCTGTTGACCTTTTATGTAAAGTTGCTTTTTTAGAAAGCAATAAAGATGAAAATGGAAAACTTGATTATAAGGGACTTTATCCAGAACAAATTATAGGTTTTGGACTTGGAGTTATGAACGCACGAGCAAACTTTTATTCAAAAACTATTGAAGGTGCAGAAGTTTACAAAGATGAAGGTCGAGTATTTGGACCCCATGGAAAAGATATTGTAGTAGCCAATAGCATTAAAAATTACAACGATGAAATATCTAAAAAATTAACTGAAAAAGTAAAAAACGCCAACATAGATATTAGAAACACAGGTTTTAAACCATTTATAGCCCCTGCTCTTTCATCAGGTGCATTATCTATACTCTCAATGATAAAAGGAGAATGGTTTTATGGCTCTACATTTATAGGTGGAGTTTACTTTGGATGTAAGATGAAAATTATAGATGGTTTTATTGAAGTAGAAAGAAATTTCTTAGATATAAAACTATTAGAAAGATTAAAGGAAAGCTATAAGAAATTAGGTGAAATAATATGAGTGAAATTTATATTATAACTTCTCCTAAAAAGAGCAAAATACTTGAAAACATGATTGAAAACTTTATTTTAGGAAAACCTTATAGAATAATTGACTCTCCTTATAAAATTGAAAAATTACAAAATAAAAAAATTTTATTTGCCCTTGAACTTGATGAAGCAGGTTTTTGCCATGATGTAAATATGATTTTATCTAAACTAGTAAGCTTAGGTAATGACTCACTTTCAAACTCTACAGCAGCAATATTAACAAAAAGTCCTAACTATCACTTTACAAAATCTGCTTCACAAAATGTAATCTTTTTAGCTAACAGCCTAGGCTGTAGATTTATAGGCCATCCTTTAGTTGAAGCTATAAAGGATTTTAAAAATTTTTTAACATGGCAAAAAACATTAAATTTAACCCTTGAAGAAATATGCTATATGCAATGCAAAATATTAGGAGATAGATTATGGAATTTTGAAATTAAAAAAATTCCAAAACCAAAAATCCTCGCTTTACATGCTAGTAATAGAAAAACTTCAAACACTTTAATGCTATGGCATTTAGTTATGAATAACTTAACAGACTTTGATATTAAAGAACTTCATGTTGAAAACGGAACTGTTTTGGACTGCATAGGGTGTTCATTTAAAACTTGTATACATTTTAGTGAACAAAAAAGTTGTTTTTATGGTGGAATAATGGTAGAAGAAATATATCCAGAAGTTGAAAAGTCAGATGTTATAATTTGGATATGCCCAAATTATAACGATGCTATCTCCGCTAATCTTTCTGCTGTAATTAATAGGCTAACAGCCCTTTATAGAAAAATTAAATTTTATGATAAAAGGATATACGCAGTTGTAGTTTCTGGAAATTCAGGTGGAGATAATGTGGCAAAACAAATATTGGGAGCTTTAAATATTAATAAAGGATTTATACTTCCTCCATATTTTGTAATATCCGAAATAGCAAATGACCCTGGGACTATTCTTAAAGTAGAAAACATAGAAAAAAAAGCAGAAAATTTTGCTAATATAATCAAAAAGGAATTATTGCATAATTAACCAAAAATAAAGTATAATCATATTGTATGCTCACCTCTTGTCCCCTAAATGGGGGTTATTTTTTTAATAAATAAACATGCTCAAAGGAGCATGTTTATTTACACCAACTAACAAATTCTTCAAAAAGCCTTAACATTATGGGATGCTTTTTAATCATCATCTCTGGATGCCATTGAACTGCCATAATAGGTTTATTTTTATGCTCTATGGCCTCTATTACTCCATCGGAAGATGTAGCAGCTACTATAAAATTGTTAGGAACACTTTTTGCTGCTTGATGATGAAAACTGTTTACAAGCAATCTATCTGTATCGAATATCCTATGAAGCCTTGTTCCAGGAACAATATTGACATAATGTCCTATATCATTAATGTTAGCATTTTGCATATGATTTATATAGGCCTTTTCATTTTCACTAATATCCTGATATAGCTTCCCTCCAAATGCAACTACCATTATCTGTTGTCCTCTGCTTATCCCTAATATTGGCATATCCTTTTCTATTGCCGCCTTAACAATAAAAAGTTCACAAAGATCCCTTGGAGTATAAGTAAATCCCACATGTTTTGAAGGCTCTTCTCCATAATATATAGGATTTACATCATGTCCTCCAGAAAGTATGATTCCATCAAGCTGATCAATTATTTGTAAAAGGTCAGACTCTTTATTAATTATAGGAACTATAACAGGTATACCCCCAGCCTCTAAAACTGCATCAACATAATCCTTAGCCGAAAAAAATCTTTCTTGCCCAACATACAACCCCTCTTGTGAAATAAAATAATCAGCCGTAATACCAATAAAAGGTTTTTTCACTTAAATCACCTCCGTTAATAATATAATATACCTTTTTTTAGAAATTTAAAAGTAATTGAAAAAATTTTATTGTATAATAAAATTAAGGAGGGATAAAATATGAAAAGGATATATATGGATAATGCTGCAACTTCATTTCCTAAAGCTCCAAAAGTTTCTGAAAGCATAATTAATTTTATAGAAAATATAGGAGGCAACGTTGGGAGAGGAACTCATTTTAGTTCATATACAGCAGGTTCAGTTGTGTATGAAACTCGAGAACTTTTATGTAAACTCTTTAAATTTGATGAACCTATGAACGTAATTTTCACTATGAATATAACTCAAAGTTTAAACATGATTTTAAAAGGTTTTTTAAAAGAAGGAGACCACGTTCTAATTTCTTCCATGGAACATAATGCTGTTTTAAGGCCTTTATATTCATTATTAGAAAAAGGCATAACATTTGACATTTTACCTTGCGATGATAAAGGATATTTAGATCCTCAAATAATAAAAAAATACATAAAATCAAATACAAAACTTCTTGTCATAACTCATGCATCAAATGTTTCTGGAACAATTCAAAACGTAAAAGAAATAGGGAAAATATGTAAAGAAAATAACATTGATTTTGTATTAGACAGTGCACAAACAGCTGGAATATTAGATATAAATTTTTACGATTTAAATTTAAGCGCATTAGCATTTACTGGTCATAAAGGTCTTTTGGGGCCTCAAGGAATAGGAGGGTTTCTAGTAACTAGTGAATTTGCTAAGAAAATAAAACCACTAATAGAAGGAGGAACGGGAAGCTTTTCTGAATCATATACACAACCTGAAATTTTACCAGATAAATTTGAATCTGGAACACTAAATATTCCTGGAATATTTGGCTTAAATGCTGCTTTAAAATTCATACTAGATACCGGGTTAGATAAAATAAGAAACAAAGAAAAACAATTAACACAAAAATTTATAAAAGAAATTAAAAAAATACAAAACATAGAATTAGTAGGCCCAGATGAATCTTATGATAGAATGGCTGTTATTTCATTAGATTTTAAAAACATAGATAATTCTGAAGCAGCTTTTATTTTAGATAATCAGTATGGAATTATGACAAGAGTAGGATTACACTGCTCTCCTCTTGCCCATAAAACACTAGGAACCTTCCCAAAAGGAACCGTTAGATTTAGCTTTGGATACTTTACATCTGAAGAAGATATAGAATATGCTATTCAATGCATAGAAAAAATTTCTAAACTATAATTTTATTATAGTTGAAGTTAAAAAATTTTTATTATATAATATTTATCAAAATAAATATTAAAAGTCGATGATGGGGAGGAGTATCTTAAGGATCCCTTTAGCGAGCAGGGGACGGTGGAAGCCCTGTAGGGTTACTTAAGAGAAAAGAACCCTTAAGACGCTGCCGGAAAGCCTTTGGCAAGTATGGTAAGCCCCTTTAATAGGGTTAAAATGTCGAGTGGGCATATGCCAAAAAGAGTGGTACCGCGGTAAAGCCGTCTCTTAACTGAGGCGGCTTTAATTTATATAATTAGGGAGGGATAAAAATGGAATATAAAAAAATAATATCTGAACGTCTAAGTACATTAACAGGCCTTTCTACCGAAACAATTGAAAAACTTATAGAAATTCCACCAAAACCAGATATGGGAGACTTTGCCTTCCCTTGTTTCCAACTTGCAAAAACTTTAAGAAAAGCTCCTAATCTTATTTCTCAAGAATTAAAAGATAAAATAGATAAATCAGGTTTTGAAAAAGTTGAAGCAGTAGGAGGATATCTTAACTTCTTTGTTGACAAATCTTATTTAGCTAAAAATACACTTTCTAAAATACTAACTGAAAAGGAAAAGTATGGCCATTCAAATATAGGCAAAGGAAAAACTATAACAATAGATTTTTCTTCCCCTAACATAGCAAAACCTTTCCATGTAGGTCACTTATACTCTACCGCTATTGGAAATGCTCTTTATAAAATGTTTTCGTCTCAAGGATATAAATGTGTAGGAATAAACCACCTTGGCGATTGGGGAACACAATTTGGTAAATTAATAGCAGCCTATAAAAGATGGGTTGACGAAGAAGCTCTAGAAAAAGAACCTATAAAAGAACTCCTTAGAATTTATGTTAAATTTCATGAAGAAGCTGAAAAAGATCCTTCTTTAGAAGATATAGCAAGAATGCATTTTAAAAATTTAGAAGATGGAAAAGAAGAAGAAGTTATGCTTTGGAAAAAAATAAAAGAGGTAAGTTTAATTGAATTTAATAGAATCTACGACATGTTAAAAATTAAATTCGACTCATATGCAGGCGAAAGTTTTTATAACGACAAAATGGATGAAGTTGTTGAATTGCTTCAAGAAAAAGGACTTTTAACAGAAAGCAAAGGTGCTTTAGTTGTAAATTTAGATGAATATAATATGCCTCCTTGTATAATTAAAAAATCAGATGGGGCTACAATATATGCAACAAGAGACCTAGCAGCTGCTATTTATAGAAAAAGAACCTACGATTTTTACAAAAACATCTATGTAGTTGGAACTCCTCAAACCCTTCATTTTAAACAAGTATTTACAACTCTTAAATTAATGGGATTTGACTGGGCTGATGATTGTATTCATGTTGGATTTGGATTAGTTAAATTTGCTGATAAAAAACTTTCAACAAGAAAAGGAGATGTAATATTCTTAGAAGATTTATTAAAGGAAGCCATTGAAAGAGCTAAAGAATTAATAGAACAGAAAAACGCTTCTTTAGAAAATAAAGATGAAGTTGCAAAAGTTGTAGGAATAGGAGCTGTTGTATTTACATACCTAAAAAACAACAGAGAAAGAGACATTATATTCTCTTGGGAAGATATACTAAACTTTGATGGAGAAACTGGTCCTTATGTTCAATATTCTTATGCAAGAGGAAGAAGCGTTTTAAGAAAGGCAAATGGATATGATATATCAAATACAGATTTTTCAAAATTAAATTCTCAGGAAGAAACTGAGTTAATCAAACTATTAGCTTCCTTTAATGATGTTATAATAAATGCTCTTGAAAAGTATGAACCTTCAATATTAACAAGATATATAATTGATGTCGCTAAAACATTTAATAAATTTTATAACTTACATCCTATATTATCTGTTGAAGATGAAATGCTAAAAAATGCAAGATTAGCTTTAGTAGATGCAACAACTATAGTAATTAAGAACGGACTATCACTTCTTGGTATTGATGTTGTTGAAAGAATGTAAAAAACGCCCCCTGTAAGGGGGCTTATTCTATTAATTGCGTTAAAATCATCTTCAATTCCGTATATCCTACTATTTCATTTAATGATGCACCAGGCCTTAACTGTAAAAATAAATAATCTCCAAATTCTTTTTCTATAATAATGTCCATATCTGGCTGCCCAGGATAAACAACTATAACCTTTTCTATTGGAAGAATGGGCCTTTTTAATTCTCTAGATATATAATGAATAGTAGTTTTATAATTTTTTATTTGTATCATAGTTTCATTATTTTCTACATCACTCCATATATACGAAAATCTTCTATACTTTGCTTCAATTATAATTGATTTAATATATTTGTTATCTTTATAAATATCTAATCTAATATCCGGCAATTTATTTGAAGCATGGGTATAAAAATATGTATCATCCTTTAAAGCTTCTTGATACAAAGCTTTAAGTTCTTTTTCATACCAAACTTCTAATCTTATGTTATCCCTTGTTAAAACAGCACTTGTTCCACTTGGTATTAAATCGACAAATCTAAGACTTAAAAGCCTCTTTAAATCTGAATCCTCTAAATTAAATCCCATATCTTCTAAGGCTTCCATAAGCACAATTAATGTAAAATACTCATATAAAACATCCGTTGTTTTAAAATTTGGTTCATAATAATTAACATAATCAATAAAATTTTTATATATCTCATATACCTTGTTATATTTTGGATTCTTTAATATATTTTTTACTGGAATAATTTTAAAACAGGTATCTACTTCACTAAAAAAATTAATATATTTAGATAAAACGTTACCTATCCATTTAATATCTTTATAATAAAAATCTATTTCTTTTTTATCTATATTTAACTTTCTTAAAATACTATTTTTATCATCTAAAATATAATTTTTTAATTCATTTAAATACATTTCAATTTTTCTAAATTCTTTAAGTAAGCTTATCAATATTCCTTTTAAAATTTTGTTTTCTAAAGAATTAACACTAGGCACCTTTCTTATTTCTAAGCGCTCTCCACCATTTCTTTTTCCTGAAAATCTTATGGTTTTTATATCTTGTTTTTTAACATTTTGACCCTTTATATAATTCTTTTTTAATTCTGTTATTGGATTTTTTATTATATCATCTAAAGTTTTTATTAAAATATAAAAATCCTTTTTACACACATCCATAATCTTTAAATAATTAATATTAAACCTATTAGTTTTTATTTTACTTTTATACAAAGATGTATTTAAATTATAGGATAAACCATTTATTTTTTTATTTAAATACTCTCTAAGATTTTTAAGTTGCAAATCACTTATATGCCTTGGTTGAACTGAATATACATTATAATAATACCTTCCATTTATAAAAATTCTTATCAAATAATCCCCCGGCAAAAGCACCGAATATCTATTTTGTCCTTCAAACAATTTTCTAGTTTCATTTGGATTTATTCTTATAAATTCACCTTGATTTGTAAAAATATTTTTTATCTCTAAAAAACTATCTTTATCACTACTTTGAAAACTTACACTTACCTTTGAACACTCCTTAAGTTCTACTATACTTTTCTTTATTTCAGATATATCATCAAAAAACACATTTAATTTCATTACCTGCTCCTTATCAAAATTATCAACAGTAAAAATCACTGTTGCATCAAAATCATGATGCATAGCCATTGTAATACATCTCCTCAGCCTTTCTCTTTATTTCTGCCAAACAGTATTTAAAATCAGAAATACTTTGTGCTAAATCCTCAGTAAATAATTGATACAGCAGACTATCTTTAATCTCATTATTTTCACATATTCCAATTAAAGCTCCATATTGTTCTTGATGTCCTCTTATTTTAGTTAATATTCTCTGTTTTATTGCAATATCAATAGCCCTTCCCCTATCTATAAGCCTTTGACCTTTATCATCTTCTGGTATATTTAAAATATAAAGTGCTATATGTTGAAGAGTCCTATATGAAACACCTTTTTGCTTATCAAAGCTATTTAACAAGTTATGTAATTTGTCAAAAAACTTAAGTTCTACATCTTTAAAAACATCTATTGGTATATCAATATTTCTTCTCCAAGAACGCATATATTTGCTTTCTACAAACTTTTCGCTTAAGTCAATTTGTCCTTTGTTTTTAAAAATATCCTTCATTTCACTAAAAGGAATTGTTTCTAAATTTATTACATTTGCTCTATCTAAAAGTCTATCTGAAAAATCCTTGGTGGTTTCATCTATATTAACAGTCCCTACAAAAATAACATTATCGCCTATGTTAATATAAGGCGGATAATCTTCTCTATTCTTACATTTTGAATTTTTATTATAAAGAATCAACTTTCTCTCATCTTCCTTCATTTCTAAAAGAGAAATAAAAGGACTAAACCAATACTCTACTTGACTTAAGTTCATCTCATCAAATATTATCATAAAAAGTTCTTCTTTTCTATCTTGAGCTTTCTTTAAAATATCTGCTATACCTGTTTCTGAAGGAATAAATTCTTCTTTTGAAGTATTAAGATATCCTATTATGTCTGAAGGTTCAGTATAAGCTGGGCTTATAGGTATTACAACATAATGTTCTTCATCTAATCCTAAAGCCTTTGCATAAGCTATAGCTAATCTTGTTTTTCCTGTTCCTGCCATACCACTTATTATTGTTAAAGGATTTGTTTTTAAACAAACATGAAAATTATAAAGATCTATATCCCTATAACAAAGACCCTCATTAAGGACATATTGTTTAAACTTCTCTAAAAATTTTGTTTCGCTTTTCACAGAATCTTTAAAGGATTTTAATTCATCACCTGTAAATATATTTACTCCATCCCTCTCTATTAAATCCTTTAAAACTTTTAAATAATCTTCTGAAATAAATAAAAGCTCATCGCTTACTTTGTATGCTACATTCTCAAAAAAATCTTCTGGAAATTTAATTCTTTTAATATCTCCTATACTACTTAAAAATCTCCTTCCCTTTTGATTAATCCAATTTAAATTTCCATAAATATAATCACCACATATTAATATTTCAGGATTTTCAAATTCATCATTATATAAAGGTAAATCAATAGGTTCTTGTTGCAAAATAGCCTTTTCAAACTCATACTTTGACATACTTGGTGATGGAATAGGAACATACATTTTAGAAAAATCTATATTAGAACTTTCAATATCATATATAACTAAATTTCTATAATATATTTCGTTTTTAGATTTTTCTTCTTTTTTCATGTAAGGTTTAAATAGAATTAGCTTATTAACTAATTTATCATAAATCCTCTCTTTTTTTACTTTAACGTCCCTTTCATTCCAAAAATCAGGAGGCATAGGAATATTCTCTAAAGCCTTTTCAAAACCTATGAATAAATTATTTTCAAAAGGTCCTGGCAGCTCAAATATTTTTTTAGGTATTACAGATATTGGCTTAATGTAAAATAATACATACTCAGGATTCTTTTTTAAATATGTTATTGCTTTTTGCTCCTCACCTATTGAAGGAAATATTTTTTCATCTATAGCTAAATACCCTAATAAATAACAATCTTGTATTGATTTAATATCTTCTGGCCTTATACCTTTCATAATTAACCCTCCAAATTTTTCTTCTTTATTATGATGTTTCTTACTAATTCTTCCACATTCATTCCAAATATAACATGATATTCAAGATTTTTATTCCTTAAAAACTTTTCAATTTCTAATAAATCTTTTGTTGAATCTATGGAATTCCTATGAATAAAAATAACTCCTTTATAATCATCAAAGTTATCTAATACTTCTAAATTGCTTGGGCTAATAACATTACAATTTCCTATTGAATCAAAAATTCTATCATAACTAAAGTTTGTAATAATAGTATTATCATTTAAAAGGCTTATATCTTTTTCTTCTTGTTTAACTTTTTCCTCTAAATTGTGTTTAATTTCCTCCAATTCCTTTTCTACTTTTTCTTTATAGTTTATATAACTTTTTTGTAAATTTTCTATTTCTTTTTCTATAACATGTATTTTTTCTTCCTTATTTCTTATTTCTTTTTCTAGTAAATTACTTTTTTCTTGAAATTCCTTCAATTTATTTTGAATCTCTCTATACAAGTCAATATTAAAACAAACAATAGCATCTGAAACCAACTTATTAAAAAAATTTCTCCTTTCAATAGGCATTGATTGGATACTCTTAATATTTTCCGATACATATGCTAAAACAGATATATAATCTGGTATATGCTCTCTATTTTCTATAAAATAATTAGCAAACTCAAAAAACTCCATACCTTTAAATTTTTTTCTAAGGTCACTAAAATTTTTCTCCTGATTTATAAACTTCATCATTGCTTGAGCCTCAGATTCAAGAATAGAAAAATAATCAATAGGATCTTTAAGCTGTAATAATTTTTCCATAGCCTCATAACAATTCTCTTTTGTTAACTCAATTTTCTTAACTAATCCTTCAAATATGTGTCTTTTGTTTATAAAATTATCATATATAGCTTCTAAGTTATCTTCAACAAAATCAGGGAAAAGTAAAATTAACATTCCTAAAGGTATATGAAAAGGAACCTTTTCCTTTAAAGGATAAGATAAAAATGTATATAAAAAATCATCTACATCCTTAATATCTAGCTCTTTTAGTTTAAACCCATAAATTTCTTCTAACATTTTTTTAAACATATCATGCTTACTATTAAATTTTAAAATAAGGCTTTTCCTTAATAATATTTCCGGCGCCCTCGATACATTAGCAAACCCCTTTACATTTATCTTCCATTTATTCGCTATTTTAACTAAAACATCATAATCAGCAATTGTAAAATATAGTTCAACTACATTCATTTAAACACCTCCATCTGCTTCTTTATATATAATTCTATAAAAAGTCAATTTTTCCTTTAATTTTGATTTTTCTGTTTAAAAAAACAATTATTTTTGCTAAAATAAGAAAGGAAAGGAGCGAAGAATATGCTTGTTAAAGATTGGAAGGAATTTTTAATACCTTACGAACAAGCAGTTGAGGAACTAAAAATTAAATTTAAAAGCATAAGAAAACAATATAGAAGCAAAAATGAGTACTCTCCCATAGAATTTGTTACAGGAAGAGTTAAAGAAATATCCAGTATATTAGAAAAGGCCAAAAAATTAGATATCCCGTTAAACAAAATTGCAGAGGAAATGGAAGATATTGCAGGTATAAGAATTATGTGCCAATTCGTAGAGGACATCTATAAAGTAGTTCAAATTATTCGTCAAAGAGATGGTAAAGATTTAAAAATAGTCTATGAAAAGGACTATGTAAAAAATAAAAAAGATAGCGGTTATAGAAGCTATCACGTAATTATTAAGTATCCAGTTCAAACTACAGAAGGAGAAGTTGAAGTTTTAGCAGAAATACAAATTAGAACATTAGCTATGAATTTTTGGGCTACTATAGAACATTCATTAAACTATAAATATAAACAAAGTATACCTCAAGAAATAAAGGATAGACTAAAAAGAGCGGCAGAACTTGCTTTTTTACTCGATCAAGAAATGTCAGAAATAAAAGAAGAAATAATCGAAGCTCAAAAAATGTTTGAAGTTAAATCAAGCATTATATCTGACATATTAGATAATATAATAACTTTATATTCCTTAGGAAAGATATCAGAATCCACTGACTATCAAGATAAATTTAATAAATTGCTAGAAAAAGGAGATATAGTTGAATTAAAAGAGTTACTAGATGAACTTAACGATAAAGTTCAACAAACTCGCCTTCAGCTATTTCAAATAGAGGAATAATGGTGATGTTATGGATCAATTTGAAGGAAAATTTTTAAATATAGTATTAGCTGGTATATTAACTTTTCTTATACTAATATCAAATATAGGTCAAAATTTTAAAAATGACTTGTATTCTGTTTATAATTTTAAAACACATTACAATTTTTTTTATAATAGTTGGAAGCAATCTAAAAACCACTTAGATTATATTAATAAAGCATCGTATTACTTAGAAAAAAAACTAGAATACAAACTAAAACCTTTAAACAACAGTTACATCCATTGTTGGTACCGTAATTTCCCTATTCAAGAATTCCAAAGTAATATGGAAATTGTCTCAAAAGGTGGAACAATTATAAAAAGGTACATATACGGAAAAGATTTTTTTGAAGATTTTAAAGGATATTATGTTGGAGGTAAAATAATAAACGAATTTCAATATGTTGATAAGTTTAACCAAGATATTACTAAAGAAATAATACTAACAGATCTTTATAATTATAAAAACATTGAGGAATTAGATAATATTTTTTTATCAAAAAACGTTAAATGCGTTATATCCCCTGCGTTTTCTGAGGATTTAGTCTTTAGTAGTGGACTTTATGACAGCAACATTTCTATTAATGACAAAGGTTTAATTAAAATAATAATAAATCCTCATATATTTAACGAACTTAAAAAATACGCTAAAAAAGGATATAAAATCAAAATATTTGCAGGCAACTTTATAAAAAAATCTCAATTCAAAGATATATATGCAGTATTACCTGGAAAAAACAAATTATTAAAACCCTTAATAATCGTTTCGTATTATGACTACTATTTTAAACTACCAAATGTGAGTTATCAAAACAATGAATTTTTAACAACTCCATCATTAGTTCTTGAGGCAATTAATGCCATTAAAGCCCAACGAGCTAAAATTCCAGACAGAACAATAATATTTGCCTTTTTATCTGGCCATTTACTAAACGATAACTTAAATAATGTATATAATAACTTACCCAATGGCAATGTTTTGATTTTAGATAATCTTGGAACTTCTGAAGATATTTCTATAAGTTATACCGAAAAAGAAAATAGTTTTGCTAATAATATAATAAAAATGTTAAAGCTAAACTCTTTTTACATAACTAATAAAAATATAATAAGTGATTCTAATTTTCAATATGTATTAATCTCATCTGAAAATGGAGGTGATTTTGAAAATATATTAAAATCTGGAAAATTTTTACTATCACTTATACAAGATGAATGTTATAATCTTGGCATTTTAACAGGAAATTTTAGAATTTTAAGGAACATAAAAAAATATTTAAACAAATACTCTATACCTTTTTCAATAATAACACTATTTTATCTTATTTATGTAGTATTCTCGCCTAAAAACAATAAAGGGAGATTATAAAAATCTCCCTTCAGATTGTTGACAAAGTATAATTTTAAAAAGAGAATCCATCACAAAAAAAGGATTCTCTTTTTTTATGTCGAAATATAATAATATACGAAGT
>NZ_FNUK01000023.1 GCF_900108045.1 Caloramator fervidus
TAATTTTAGAAGATGGAACAATAATTGCCCATCCTAATAAGGATATGCTGCTTGTAAACATAGCTGAAAAGTATGACTTTGGTAAAAAAATTATTGAAATGAAGGAAGGAAATTTAAAATACACAGATAAAGAAGAAAAAATATCAGGCTTTGCAAAATCAAAGCAAACAGGTTGGATAGCTATTGCAACGATGAATGAGAGGGAATATGGAAAGGAATTTGAAAAATCAATAATTCAAACAGTTATATTTTTAATTATAACCCTAGGAATAGTAGCATTACTTGCCCTTGTTTTAGCAAAGAATATAACAAATCCCCTTGTAGAATTGATGAAGCTTATGAAAAGGGCAGAGGAAGGAGATATGTCCTTAGATATAAAGGTAACGGGAAAAGATGAAATAGGAAAGATACAGGAGAGCTTTAAGAACATGATTTTAGCACAAAGGGATATGATAGTAAAGATAAAAGAGAGCGTAGAGAATGTATTAACACAGGCGGAGAGCCTAACAGCGGTATCAGAGGAGATGGCCTCTTCATCTCAAGAGGTTGCAAAGACAATGCAGCAGGTAGCGGAGGGTTCAACATCTCAAGCTAATGACCTTCAGGGAATAATAAACCTAATGCAAAGGTTAACGGATGCGATAGAGAACGCCTATAGTGAACTTGTAAAGGTAAAGGAAGATGCAGAGGATACAACGGATAAAGCAAACGAAGGCAAAAAAGAGATGGATAATTTAGTAAGGGTGATAGATGAAATAAAGGAAGCCTTTGAAGCGGTGATAAATAAAATAAACAATCTAATAGGCTCATTAAAACAAATAAGCAACATAACAGAGGTTATAAATGGGATATCAGAGCAGACGAATTTACTGGCATTAAATGCAGCGATAGAGGCAGCAAGGGCAGGGGAGATGGGAAAAGGATTTGCGGTAGTAGCAGATGAAGTAAGGAAACTAGCAGAGGAGTCAAAGAGGTCAACAAAAGAGATAAATGAGCTTTTAAAGGGAATACAAAAGGATGCAGAGGAGGTAATAAACACATCAAGGGAAGTTAGTGATTTTATAAAAGAGCAGACAAGCTCTGTGGAAAATACGGTAAAATCCTTTGAAGGGATAATAGATTCTATAGAAAACATAGTTCCGCTGATAGAGAAGGTAAACAGGGACATGGATGAGGTAATAAAATCAAGGGATGAGGTAATAACAAAGGTAGAGGGTGTAAGCGCAGTAACACAAGAAAACAGTGCAGCAGCACAAGAAGTTGCGGCATCCTCTGAGGAGCTTTCTGCATCTTCTGAGGAGGTTGCAGCCTCAGCACAAAATTTAACTTCTGTGGCACAAGACTTAAGTCAGGTTATAAATCAATTTAAGGTTTAAGCGGCATATGCCGCTTAAATTTTAAAAAAAATTTATAAATATCTTATTGAATTTTTATAAATGTTATATTATTATCTTTTTGCAAACTTCTAAAAAGGGTTGATATTATGTTGCCTAATAAGGATTTTAAAGGGAAAGAGTATTATGATTATTTAACAGGGCTTCCCAATAGATATTATTTATATGATTATTATAGGTGTAAAAACTGTCATCTTACAGTTGCTTTTCTTGACTTTGATAATTTTAAATATATAAACGATTCCTATGGTCACAGTTTTGGAGATGATGTTCTTATTAAAATAAGCGATATATTAGTTAAAATGGTTAAAAATAGAGGAAAGGTTTTTAGGTTTGGAGGAGATGAGTTTATTATTCTCTTTGACTGTAAAAAAGATGAAGCTTTTAAAATAATTGAAAATATAATTGAAAGGTTTAATTATTGTTTTAAAGTAGGTAATAGAGAAGTTTTAACAACTGTAAGCGTTGGAGTTTATATATCTAGTGCTGGAGAGAATATAGATGATATAATAAGAAAAGCTGACATGTCTATGTTTGAGGCAAAAAAATTAGGAAAGTCAAACTATGTTGTTTTTAACAAGGAAATGGAAGATACTATGCTTAAAAAAGCTAATATGATGGTGGATATAAAAAGGGCTCTTTTAGAGGAGGAGTTTTATATTTTATACCAGCCAATTTATGACTTAAAGGAAGGGAAAATAAAGGAAGTTGAAGCCCTAGCTCGTTGGAAAAGCGAAAAATATGGGGATGTTCCACCTTCTGTTTTTGTTCCTATTCTTGAAGAGACGGGTCTTATAAGAGAATTTGGTATTTTTGTTATTGAAGGAGTTTTTAATGATATAAAAAGATGGATGGAGGAAGATATTAATATTAAAGTCAATATAAACGTATCTCCTTTGCAGCTTCGGGACGACGCATTTTTTTTATTGTTTGACAATCTTCTTTCTAAGTATAAGGTTCCCTCAAGCCTTATTGGAATAGAGTTTACTGAAACTCAAATATTAAATATTCAGGAGCAGAAGATAAATAAAATAAATGAGTTTTTAAAAAGAGGAATGAAGATTTCCCTAGATGATTTTGGAGTAGGATATTCTTCCCTTATAAATATGATAAACTTTCCAATAAGCACTATAAAAATTGACAAAAGCCTTATAGATAGAATAGATGATAAAAATGGAAGTGCTCTAATTAAGGGAATACTTTATATTTCAAAGGAAATGAACTATGAGGTTGTGGCAGAGGGAGTTGAAACAAAAGAGCAGGTTGAAATTTTAAAAAGATGGGGTTGTAACAAAATTCAAGGTTATTATATATCAGGGCCTAAAACTTTTGAGGAAATAAAAGAATTTATTGGAAAGAAAGGGGGATGGAAATGAAAAAAAGAGGAATAGTAAATCTTTTTAAAAATGTAAAAGTAGTTTCTCTTTTATACTTAATAGTTATAACTGTTGCGCTTTCTTTAGCTTCTATATCTTTATTAGCAGTTAAGAATATGAACGTTTTAAGCAATGACATGAATAATTTGTATAATGTTAACATGCTTCCCTCCCTTGAGGTTAAGCGTTTAGAAACCGAGCTTTATATAATGAGGCTTTCTGTTAATAAGATGCTAGATGAAAAGGCTTATAGCATAGAGGAGTACAACAAGATATTAGAAAAGGAAAAAAGTATAGAAGAAGCTTTAAACAATTTAAAGAACTATAAAATGAATGAGGAGCAACAAAGACTTTTAGAGACAATAAAAAACAACGTAGGCTTATATGTTGAGGAGGCTAAAAGGCAGATAAACCTTTTAAAGTCAAACCAAGCAATAAGCCTAAGCGATGCTGCAAAGCTTAATGAACTTATTTTAAACACCCAAAAGAACATAGATGAGCTTGTTGGATTAAATGCTAGAATTTCAAAGGATGTTGTAGATAAGGCTAACTTTATATTTGCAGGAACTAAAAGGGTATTTGTTATAGTGTTTTTAGTTATTCTTATGATTACAAGCGCAATGGTCCTTGGAGTAACGTATATTTTAAGAATTTCAATGAGAACTGTAAGCGATGTTGCAGAAAAGCTTTCAAATTATGACTTTACGGTTGAGATAGATGTTGATGGTAAAAATGAGTTTTCAAAGATAAATGAATATCTAAAGAAGATAGTTGAAAATATAAAGGATGAGCTTAAGGTTATAAAGGAAAATACAAAACTTGTTACTGATAACTCACAAAATTTAACTGCAATATCTGAGGAGATGTCATCAGGTTCCCAAGAGCTTGCAACTACTATGCAGCAGGTTGCAGAGGGGGCTATAGCTCAAAGCAATGATTTACAGGATATAGTAAACTTAATTGCAACCCTTACAGACAACATAGAAAATGTTTATAAAGAGCTAAGAAATGTAAAACAAGAAACTGACAATACAACAAATAAGGCTAATAACGGAAAAAATGAAATGGATAAACTTGTAAAATCAATAGAGGATATAAGAAATGCCTTTGAAATAGTTGTGTCTAAGGTTAACAATCTTACTAATTCAGTAAAACAAATAAGCAGTATTACGAATGTTATAACTTCAATTTCAGAACAAACAAATCTTCTTGCATTAAATGCGGCAATAGAAGCTGCAAGGGCAGGGGAAGCAGGAAGAGGTTTTGCCGTTGTTGCGGATGAGGTAAGAAAGCTTGCAGAGGAATCTAAAAAGTCAACAGAAGAGATAATAGATCTTGTAAATTCAATACAATTAGATACAGAAGAAGTTATAAAAACATCAAGTGAGGTTGAAAACTTTATAAAAGCTCAAACAACTTCGGTATCAAACACAGTAGATGCCTTTGCAGAAATATTAGAATCCGTTCAAAATATAGCGCCTTTAATGGATAGAACTTATAAGGGTATGGATGAAATAGTTAAGTCTAAGGAAAAAGTTTTATCAAAGGTTGAAGCTGTAAGCGCTATAACTCAGGAAAATACAGCAGCTTCACAAGAAGTTGCAGCATCTGCTGAAGAGTTTTCAGCATCTTCTCAAGAGGTTGCAAACGCTGCTGAAAACTTAAGCTCAATTGCAACAAAACTTATGGAAGCGGTGGATAAATTTAAAGTTTAAAAAATAACCCCTTTGGATTTTCAAAGGGGTTATTTTAGTTTAAATTTATTTATTTCTGATAAGGTTTCCTTTGATGCTTCCTTAAGTTTTTCAGCAGCTTGAGATATTTCATCTGACGCAGAGTAAAGTTCCTGTGATGTTGCGGAAATTGTGGTTATAGACTTATATATGTTATTTATTGATAAAGATAAATCATCAACGCTTTTTAATATCATTTGCCTTCCGTTATCTATTTCATTGGTGTAGTTGTAGGCTGTTGATATTTTTGAAATTAAGGTGGAAATACTTGAACTTATATTATTAAAAATTTGGGTGGTTTCTTCTGCCTGTTTTATTTGGCTGTTTATTATTTTGTTCATATCCTGTGCCTTTTCAACTACTGTTTTATTTTCCTTTGATACTACATCTATTATTTTGCTTATATTTTGTGCTGATTCCTTTGATTTTTCTGCAAGTTTTCTAACCTCTTCTGCAACCACTGCAAAACCCTTTCCTAAATCCCCTGCCCTTGCGGCTTCAATTGCGGCATTTAGTGCAAGGAGGTTTGTCTGGTCTGCTATATCGTTTATTAAATTAGAAATTTGACTAATTTGATTTATATTTTCATTAAGCATCTCTATATTTTTTAAAACCTCACCATATGTATTGTTTACCTGTTTTACAGAGGATATAAGCAAGGTTATATCTTGGTTTGTTTTGTCAAAATCCTTTTCTATTTCTTTTGCATAGTTTTCCATATCCTTTATTATGTTTATGCTTTTTTCAAGATTTAAGTTATATTCATTTATAAATTTTGTTAAATTGCTAAAGCTTTGGTTTTGTCTTTCTACTTCATATCCTGATGTTTGAAGGGAACTTGCAACTTCATGGGAGGCCTTTTGTAATTCAGAGGATATATAGGCTAAATTCTTGGCTTGTTCAAATACGTTTTCAAATTTTTCCTTTATTGATAAAAGTATGTTATTTATGCTCAACCTAAATTCATCAGCCTTATTTATTATGTCTTCTATTTCATCATTTGTTTTGGCAAAAAGGCTTACAGTAAGGTCCCCTAAGGATAATTTATTCATATTACCTGCAGCATTTTCAATTTGAGATACTATCTTGTTAGAATATTTTTTTGTAGTGAAAAAGGCTATTATCATGGTTATTATTATTGTTGCCGTTATTGATATTAAAAGCATATAATTCATATAAACAAAATTTTCAACATCCACATCAGCTGCTACAATCCCAACTATTTTTCCACTAGAGTTTTTAATTGGAGCATAACCTGATATGAAAGTTCCCCATTTATCTTTTATAGGAAATTTTAAGCATGTTACATTGCCTTCCATTGCAAGCTTCATCTCTTTTTTAAAAATGTACTCATCTTTTAAAGCAGCAGCATCTTGTAAAGAGCCATCAACTATAAAGTAGCTTTTATTGTTTTCAACATATAATGTGTAGATATATTTAACATTTTTTGAGCTTTTAAATTTTATTAAATTATCCCTAATTTCAAAAAATTCTTTGCAGTTTGAATCTCCTAAGTTCCAAACTTTTTCGAGTTTATCTCCATCTATTATTTTAGAGGCTTCCTCTGCTGTGTTTTTTACTGTGGTTTGTATTTTTGAAAGGGTAGAGTAAATCACAAAGGAATATGCCAAGATTAAAATAAATATAAAACTTAAACAAGTTTTAACTATTAAGTTAAATATATTTTTCCCAAAGCGGTTTGTTTTCAAGTTATTCCCTCCTTTTAAGGTTCTAGTAAAATTATAGCAGATGGCTTGTTTAAATTAAATATGATATAATAAAAAATAAAAAGGGGTAATTTTTATGGTAATATCAAATTTTTTAAAAAGAACCATGGCATCAATAACTTTAGGAACAAAAAGATTTCCTGAAACTTTTATTTTTTCAACTCTTCTTACTGCCCTTCTTATAATAAACAATGAAATTAGAATCAGGTATTCCCTTGATTTAGAGCCTTTAAAAAAGCTTTCTATGGTTTTTACAGCTGGTATGTTTTTATTCCTTTGTATAAGGGTTTTGCAGGAAAGGATAGGTAGAAAAAATTATTATTTATTAGGATATTTATTTTTAATCCTTTATTATTTTTTAATAAGGGATTTTAAAATGGAAACTATGTTTAAATTTATATCCTTAAATTTAGCTTTGTTTTTAGCTTTTTTATACATTCCATATTTTAAAAGGGATTGTTTTGAAGTTTATGTTGAAAAGGTTGTTATATCTTTTTTTACAGCCTTGTTTTATTCAGGGGTTTTATACTTTGGAATTTCTGCTATACTATTTGCAATAGATAGGCTTTTAGAAATAAAAGTAAGGGAGGACATTTACTTTTATTTTGCTTTAGTGGTTTTTTTAATCTTTGGGGTTTTTTATTTTTTATCAAATATTCCAAAGGATGTTTATAAAAAGGATTTTTCAAAGACTATTAAGGTTTTATTGCTTTATATAATAATGCCTCTTTTGCTTTCCTATACTGTTGTACTTTATATCTTTTTTGCAAAAATATTATTAACCTTATCCTTTCCAAGGGGGCTTATATCTCATCTTGTTTTGTGGTATTGTTTAATTACAATATTTGTTTTATTTTTTATAACTCCCTTTTATCATGAAAACAAATGGGCTACTTTCTTTTTTAAATTTATTCCAAAACTTATTATTCCTATAATTTTAGTGATGTTTGTATCAATAGCTCTTAGGATAAATCAATATGGATTAACTGAAAGAAGATATTATGTCTTAATTTTAGGGATATGGATATTTTTAATTATGATTTATTTTTCTTTTTTAAAAAAGGAAAACATAATAGTTCCAATTACCTTATCAGTATTTATTTTAATTTCAAATTTTGGGCCTTTAAGTAGTTTTAACCTTTCAAAATACAGTCAAAACAAACGGTTTGAAGCAATTTTAATAAAAAATGGAATGCTAAAGGGAAAGATAATTCCAAACTCTAACATAAGTTATGAAGATAAAAGAACAATATGTGGCATAATAGATTACTTTGAGTTAAACCATAGCTTAAAGGATTTAAAATACATTCCAAAGGATTTTAAAAGGTCAGATATGAAAAAGGTGTTTGGATTTGATAATGTTGAATTTTATCCCCTTCAGTATTTTACTTTTGAAAGAAATCCAAAGGATAGGTTAATTGATGTTAAAGGGTATGACTATCTTTTAGATATGAGATATTCAGATTCTACTCAAGGGATATATGCAAGGTTTGATTTTGATTCTTCAGTTTTAAGGATTTTTAAGGATGGGAAACTTATTTATTCAACAAATCTAAATAAATTTGCACAAGGGCTAATGGAAAGATATAAAGATAAATCAAATGAAGTTATATATCTTCCTAAAGAGGAGATGTGTTTTTTAGATGAAAATCAATATGTAAGGATTAAAATAGAGTTTAATCTTATAAACATTGAAAAGGATATGAAGGGCAAAGGTTTTGAATTTTATATACTCATAAAAGAGAAATAGGCTGTGGAATCCACAGCCTATATTACTTCTACAATCCATCCTTCTGGAGCTTCTATATCTCCAAATTGTATTCCAACTAATGTGTCGTAAAGTTTTCTTGTGATAGGACCAACTTCTGTTGTGCTGTAGAATACATGTAGTTTACCTTTGTATTCTATTCCTCCAATAGGAGTTATAACCGCAGCTGTTCCGCAGGCACCTGCTTCTACAAATTCATCTAGCTTGTCTATGTAAACATCCCTTTCTTCAACTTGCATTCCAAGGTATTTTTCTGCAACATACATTAAAGAATATTTTGTTATACTTGGAAGTATTGAAGATGACTTTGGAGTTACAAATTTGTTATCCTTTGTAATTCCAAAGAAGTTTGCAGCACCAACTTCTTCAATCTTTGTATGAGTTGCAGGATCTAAGTATATACAATCTGCAAATCCTCTTTTTACTGCAATTTCATGTGGAAGAAGGCTTCCTGCATAGTTTCCTCCAACCTTTACAGCACCTGTTCCGTTTGGAGCAGCTCTGTCGTAGTCTGAGACCATAAAGTTTACAGGAGTAAGTCCACCTTTAAAATAAGGTCCAACAGGGCATCCAAAAACTGAGAATAAGTATTCCTTTGCAGGCTTTACTCCAAGGTTGTCCCCAATTCCTATTAAATAGGGCCTTAAGTAGAAGGTAGCTCCTGTTCCATAAGGTGGAACAAAATGTTCATTTGCTTTAACAACTTGTATACATGCTTCTATAAACTTTTCTTCTGGTATTTCAGGCATTAAAAGTCTTCTTGCACTTTGATTCATTCTTTTTGCGTTTTGATCTGGTCTAAATAATTGGATTTTTCCATCCTTTCTTCTATATGCTTTAAGACCTTCAAAGCATTGTTGACCGTAGTGGATTGCTGGAGAACCTTCGCTTATGGTTATCATGTTATCTTCTACTAATTTTCCTTCGTCCCATTTTCCATCCTTCCAGTAGGAAACGTATCTAAAGTCAGTTTTAATGTAGTTAAATCCAAGTTTTCCCCAATCTAAATTTACTTGTTTCATGATACCACCTCTTTGTAACATTTTCGAAACATATTCCATTATAATTATATAACAAAAATTTAATGTATGCTAGATAATTTAGAATATTTTTAAAATAACTTTTCAAAATAGTTATATGGTATAATTAAAAAAGAAAAATATTTGGGGTGATAGAATGAGCATTCAAGGTAATTGTCCTGTTATAACTCCAGAAGGAAATAGAAAACCTTTAGTTGAAATCGAAAGAAGTATAATAACCAAATTTAGACATAAGGTATATTCTCCTTTTGTAAGGGCTATAAGGGATTTTAAACTTATAAAGGATGGAGATAAAATTGCAGTTGCAATATCCGGAGGAAAAGACAGCCTTCTTATGGCAAAGCTTTTTCAGGAATTGAAAAGGCATTCAAATATAAAGTTTGAAGTTGAATTTATATCTATGGACCCGGGATATCATTCTGATATTAAAAAGCTTCATATTGAAAATCTTAATTATTTAAACATTCCAGCTCATATCTTTGAAAGCAAGATATTTGAGGTTGTTGACAGAATAGCAAAGGATTATCCTTGCTACATGTGTGCAAGGATGAGAAGGGGAGCTTTATATAACAAAGCAAAGGAGCTTGGATGTAATAAGCTTGCCTTAGGACACCATTATGATGATGTTATAGAAACTATCCTTTTAAACGTTTTATACTCTGGAAACTTTAAAACCATGATGCCAAAACTAAAGGCTAAAAATTTTGAAGGAATGGAACTTATAAGGCCTATGTATTATATAAGGGAAAGGCATATAGAGCAGTTTATTCAATATGCAGGCATATGGCCTTTAAACTGCGCTTGTATGGTTGCAGCAGAAAAGATAGGAAACAAAAGATATGAAATAAAAGAGCTTATTAAAAACTTAAAGAAAAACTTTGAAGATGTTGAAAAGTCAATATTTAAGTCCGCTCAAAACGTTAATTTAGACAGCATAATAGGATGGCAAAAGGATGGGAAAAAGTATTCGTTTTTGGAATTTTATGAAGAATGATTGACTTACGTTTTAAAAAGGTTTATTATAAAATTAAACTAAATAAAATATTGCCGAACGCTAGGGGAGCCACACGGCTGAGAGGAAGGCTAAAGCCTTCGACCCTTTGAACCTGACCTGGGTAATGCCAGCGAAGGGAAGCGTTGTGAATCTCCTTTTGCGTCGGCAAAAAGGAGGTTTTTTTTATGCAATTTTTAAATGTCTTCAAAAGTATATCTAAAATAACTTTAACTTCATGGTTTATTATATTTTTACTAGTGGTATTAGGGCTATCCTTATTAAAATCTAAGGAAAAAATGACTTCAAGAAAGATTACCTATGCAAGCCTTTTGATTTCAATGTCTTTTATTTTATCCTTTGTAAAGTTTTTGCAAATGCCCCAAGGTGGAACAATAACCTTAGGAAGTATGATACCAATAATGCTTTTTGCATACATCTTTGGCTATAAAGATGGAATTATTGCAGGGGCAGCCTATGGAATTTTACAGTTTATACAAGATCAATATGTAGTTCATTGGGCTCAAGTTTTAATAGATTACCCCCTTGCTTTTGCTGCTTTAGGGCTTGCTGGGCTTTATAGAAAGAATTTTACAGTTTCTTTGATAATAGGTGGCATATCGAGAATGATTTTTCATATAATATCCGGGGCAATTTTCTTTGCAAGCTATGCGCCGGAAGGAATGAATCCTTTATGGTATTCAATAGTTTATAATTTTAGCTACTTAGGACCGGATTTGCTTGTTTGCATTATAATTTCCCTAATACCACAATTTAAAAATGCAGTAGAGAAAATAAAGCTTAGTGTAAATTAATCCCCTAAAGGAAAACCTTTAGGGGATTTTTTACATTGTTTCAGTTTTTTCTATATTTTTATTTACAGCTTTAGTTAAGAAGGTTATTATATATCCTAATATTATTAGTATAACAGGTCCGCCGTAGGTTTTTATTATTTGTATTAATGCCTCCTTTGAAGATTCTGCCCCAGATATATAATCAAGTCCTGCTCCAAAGAATCCTGCTATGCTTAAAATTAAAGCTATCCATGAGAAAATCATAGCTGTTGTATTAGATTTAAAGAACTTAAATGGTACATCCTGATTTTTAAGTCTAAAGGATATATAAGCTGCAATTAATATTATATAAGGAACAACAAGAGATAGTGCTGAAAGGTCAGTTAAAAGCCTAAAGAAGGCATCTATTGAGTTAAGTCCAAGAAGAGGAACGGCAATCATTATTATTACTATTGCGCATTGAGTCCATAGGGCCTTTTTTAGCGTTCCATTTTCGTCTTTTTCAGTTAAAAATTTTGGGAAGGTTCCTTCTGGAACTTCTGCAAACATAGCCCTTATTGGAGATTCAATCCATACTATATATGCAGCAATTGATGTTATAGTAAGTATGGCTGCATATATTTGAACAACTATTTTACCGTTTATTCCAAAGTTTTCAGCTAAAGTTTTATATACTACATATCCAGCATTTTTTAAATTAGCCTCTTGCAAAGCTTCAGGAGATATAACAAGGCATACCGCAATTGAACCTACAACATATGCAAGGGCTATAAGGATTGTTGCAATTAAAACTGCCTTTGGGAATGTTCTTTGAGGGTCATCAACATCTTTTATATAAGTTCCTGCAACTTCAGCACCAGCAACAGCAAACAATAGCCATGAGAAGGTTGCAAAATATGATGTATCAAATTTTGGGATAGTATTATCTACAGTAAATTGTGTTGCAGATGGTTTGCCAATAAGTAGTCCTATAAATGCAAATACTATAAATATTATGGTTGCAGCTAAAGTAAACTTTCCTCCAAAGTCAGCAAGCTTAGAGAACTTTTTAACACCCTTTGTTGCAACATAGGTTAATATTATTGCAAGTATTATGCTTAAATATGGTAAAAGATATGCGTTTTGGTCGTTAAATCTGTTTTCGCCAAATATAGCCCAGGAAACCGATACAGGTATTCTTGCAAATACCATTTGTAGATAAAAAAGATTAGCCACAAAGTATGACCATGTTCCAATAAATGCCCACTTTGGTCCTAAAGCGCTTTCAATCCAAGTATAAAGTCCTCCCTCTTTATCTTGATTTTTGGATGCAAGTTCTGCTATCATTATTGATAATGGGAAAAAGAAAAGCAATGATACCAAAAGCCATGATGGAATTGCAGCAGGGCCTAGGGCAACCGCGTTTGTTGTGATGTTTCCAAATCCAAATGTTGGGACAAAGGTAAGCATAACCAATGTCCAAAGTCCTAACTTTTTAGCATTACTCATAATAATCCCCCTTTTAGTATTTTAGTATAATTATACGAATTTAAAGAACAAAGTCAATATTAAAAATAGTGCGCAAAAGTGCGCACTATTTTAACATATTTTCAATAAATCTTGGCAAGTTAAATGAAGATTCTATTATTTCTTTAGTTACATATAATGTATCCTTATCATAAACTTTGTTTATTTCGCTATATTTTTTAGAACCTATAGTAAAGCTCCAAAATCCTGCTGGATATGTTGGAACTGTAGCGATTGAAACCTTTACTATAGGGAATATGTTTTTTAATCTTTTATATGTTCTTTTGAAAACTTCAGGATATAAAAGAGGAGATTCGCTTTGACAAGCCATTATTCCGTCTTCTTTAAGGGCTTCATAGATGTCTTTGTAAAATTCTTCTCCAAATAGAACTTCAGCAGGGCCGATAGGATCTGAGGAGTCAACTATTATAACGTCGTATTCACCTTTTTTGTTTTTAACAAATTTAGCTCCATCTTCAAACAATATATTAACCCTTTCATCCTTTAAATCCTTAGAAACTTCCTTTAGATATTCCTTTGAAGCCTTTACAACCTCTTCATCTATTTCAACAACATCTATCCTTTCCACTGGATATTTTGTAGCTTCAAAGGCTGCTCCTAAATCTCCCCCACCTATTATAAGAACCTTTTTAGGATTTTTGTGCATGCTTAGTGGAACATGAGCTATCATTTCGTTATATATAAAACCATCCTTTTCGGTGGTTTGGACAACGCCATCTATTAAAAGCATTTTTCCAAAGTCAACTGAATCTACTATTTGAACTTCTTGGTACTTTGATTTTGCGGAGTATAGGATATCTTTTATTTTGTAGGATACTTTTAGAGAGTCTCTGTCATTTTCTTCAAACCATAGCTCGTTCCCTACTTTTTTTATAAAGTCTGCCATCTTCCTCAACTCCTTTCTTTTTATTCTTGACAAAATATTATTATAACAAATATTTTAGAATTTGTTCAACAAAAAAGACCCCCAAAAGGGGATCTTTTACTTATACTTTTCAACAATTTTATTCCAAATATCTGCATTTTCAATTCCATATTTTTTAGGGTCAAAGACAGGGTCTAATCCCTTTGCTTTTTGTTCTTCATAATCTTTTAATGTTGCAAGGGCTGGTTTTTGAAGGAGTATTATAGCAATTATATTAAGCCAAGCCATTATACCAACTCCAAGGTCACCAAGGGCCCATGCAAAGGATGCAGTTCTTATTGTTCCATAGAAGGCGGATGCAAGAAGCACAACCCTTAAAACGTTTATTAAAGTTTTTCTAAGCTTTTCATCATTTATAAGGTATGCAAGGCTTGTTTCTGAGTAGTAGTAGTAAGCCATAAGAGTTGTAAATGCAAAGAAGAACAAAGCTATAGCAACAAAGGCTGCACCAAAGGATGGGAACAAGGTTTCAACTGCTTTTTGTGTAAAGGCAGGACCGTATTGAATTCCTGGCAAGTTTTCCACATAAAATCCTCCGCCGGGTTTATGAACGTTGTATTTTCCAGTTATAAGAATCATAAAGGCAGTTGCAGAGCATACAAAGAGGGTATCAACATAAACTGAAAAGGCTTGAACTAAACCTTGTTTAGCAGGATGGGAAACTTCAGCAGCGGCTGCTGCCATAGGTCCTGTTCCTTGGCCTGCTTCGTTTGAATAAACTCCTCTTTTTACTCCCCAAGAGATTGCAGAACCTAAAAGACCTCCAAAGGCAGCATCAAGGCCAAAGGCGTTTTTAAATATTAGTGCTAAAACATGAGGAAGTTCTTTTATATTTACGATTACTATAATTATAGAAACCAATATATAACCTATAGCCATAAATGGAACTATAACTTCTGCTGCTTTACCTATTCTTTTTACTCCACCAAATATTATAAGTCCAAGAAGAAATATTACAAAGCCACCTGTAATTGCAGGGTTGATTCCAAAGGCATTTTTTATACTTTCGCCTATGTTATACGCTTGAACTCCAGGAAGAAGAAGACCGCAGGCTAAAACTGTTGAAACTGCAAAGGCTACTGCATACCATTTCATTTTAAGGCCTTTTTCAATGTAATATGCAGGACCTCCTCTGTATTGTCCGTCCCTTTCTTCCTTATAGATTTGAGCAAGAACAGATTCTACATAAGCTGAACCTGCCCCAAGAAAGGCTATTGCCCACATCCAAAATACTGCCCCAGGACCTCCCATTGCTATTGCAGTTGCAACCCCTGCTATGTTACCTGTTCCTACACGTCCTGCAACTGCCATAGCAAAGGCTTGGAAGGAGGTAACGCCCTGTTCAGAATCTTGTCCACCAAGTAGGTATTTTACCATGTCTTTAATGTGCCTTATTTGGAAAAATCGCATTCTGATTGAAAAATAAAGTCCTGTTAAAAGACAAAGATAAATAAGTGCTTTACTCCAGACTAGGCTATTTAGAAAGTCAACAAATTGTGAAAGATTCATTAAAAATCCCCCCTCGATATGTTTATAATAATTCTAACATAAGAGATAAATTAATTCAATTAAATTTATGCAATATTTTAAAAATTCTAACAATTGTTATTAAATTAACAAGCCCCTTAGGATAGGGGCTAGTATAATTCCCTTTCGAATATTTTTCTTATTTCATTTAAATCCCTTGTTTTTGAAAGAGCTACTATAAGCTTTATTCTAGCCTTTTGTCCTGGAAGATTATCTCCGAATATAACTCCTAAGTCCCTTAGGTTTTTTCCACCGCCTGGATATCCATAGGAGTCTAAAACTCTTCCTTGGAAGCATCTTGAAACTACAACAACAGGGATGTTTTTTTCAATAGCTCTTTTTATTCCCTCTACCATAAAAGGTGTAACGTTTCCTCTTCCCATTCCTTCTATTACAAGCCCATCTACTCCCTTTTCTATGCAAAAATCTATATATGATGAATCCATTCCTGTTACTGTTTTTATAAGTTCAACCTTTGCGTTGATTTTGTCAATCTCAATGTATTGTTTTTTAGTTACATCTCTGTAGAATATAACTTTGTTGCTGTCCACAATTCCTATGGGACCAAGGTTTGGAGATTGGAAGGCGTTTAGGCTCATAGAATTTGCCTTTGTAACTTCAGAGGCTAAGAAAAGCTCGTTGTTAAAGCATACCAAAACTCCTCTTCTTTTAGCATCCTCTGATATGGCTGTACATATTGATGCTGCAAGATTATGGGGACCATCATATCCAAGTTCAGAGCTGTTTCTCATAGCTCCTGTTACTATTACTGGTTTTTCAGAGTTTATTGTAAGATCTAAAAAATATGCTGTCTCTTCTAACGAGTCGGTTCCATGGGTTACAACAACGCCTGCTATGTCATCTCTTTCTAAAAGGTTTTTTATAAATTTAGAAAGCTCCAGCATTTTTTCAGGAGTCATATGAGGTCCTGGAAGATTTGAAAAGGTATGAGGTTCTATTTCTGCGTATCCTTCGATGCCTGTGACCATTGCAAGTATTTCTTGAGCAGATAATGTAGGAACAGCGGCCTTAATTCTTGGATCAATTTTCATAGAAATAGTTCCACCATTAAATACTATTGCAACCTTTTTCATGTATATCCCCCTTTTTATTTTGCTAATTTTATTATAAAGGAAGAAACTAAAATAAGAAATATTTGATATAATTTTGTCATTTATTGAAGATTTAAATTTATAATTTTAAAATATACCCTAGAGGGGATGATGACATGAAGGATATAAGTTTTTTAATAGTATTTGTAGAGGGGTTGCTTTCTTTTTTATCGCCTTGTTTTTTACCTTTATATCCTGTATATGCTGCATATATTTTTGGAGAAGATAAAGAAAAGGGGATACTAAACTCAATTTCTTTTGTATTAGGTTTTACCTTAATATTTGTCCTTTTAGGGTTAGCTGCAAGCGGAATAGGAAAGTTTTTATTGTTTTACAGGCAAATTTTAAATAAGGTTTTAGGCATTTTTGTAATATTTATGGGACTTTTTTATCTTGATATATTAAAGTTAGATTATCTTATGATGGAGAAAAGATTTCAAGTAAATTTAAGTCATAAAGGTCCTTTAAGGGGATTTTTGCTTGGAGTTAGCATATCCCTTGGTTGGACACCTTGTATAGGTCCTGTTTTAGCTTCGGTTTTAGCTATTGCTGCAAGCAAACAATCTTTATTTTATGGTGCTTTTTTGCTTTTTGTTTATTCTATGGGGCTTGCTATTCCTTTTGTTGTTATGGCTTTTTTATTTAAAAAGTTTAATTTAAAGTTTAGATTAAAATTTATAAAAATTTTTTCAGGTATAATCATTATAATTACAGGAATACTTTTGTTTTTCGGATACTTTTCAAAGATAACTTGGGGGTTTTAAGATGAAAAGGAAAATTATTTTAGGGATTTTAATATTTATTCTTGCTATTTTTTTAGTAAAGCTTTATATTAAAGAAGATGAAGCTTCAAATTTTGCAAAGGACTTTACCCTACAAAATTTAAAGGGAGATGTTGTAAAGCTTTCTGATTATAAAGGCAAAGTTGTTGTTTTAAACTTTTTTGCAACATGGTGCCCTCCATGTAAAGCTGAGTTTCCAAACTTTATGAAGGTTTTAAGTCAAGGGGACAAAGATGTTGTATTTTTGTTTGTAAATATAGGTGAAGATAAAGAAACCGTTAAAGCCTTTTTAGAGGAAAACAATTATAAAATAGTTCCTCTTATGGACGTTGATGGAAAAGTAGCAAATATTTATTCAGTAAGGGGAATACCAACTACCTTTATAATAGGAAAGGATTTTAAAATTAAACAGCAGCATATAGGATATATGGAGGAAAGCACATTAAAGGACTTAATTAAAAGGGCTAAGTAGGTGATATCATGCTAAAAGAAGGAGAAAGAATAGATGACCTTCAGCTTGAGGGTCTTAAGATAATTCAAGACCCTCAAGGTTTTTGTTTTGGAATTGATGCTGTTCTTTTATCAAGCTTTGCCAAGGCAAAATACAAGGAAACGGTTGTTGACCTTGGAACAGGGACAGGTATAATTCCCCTTTTAATGTATGGAAAATACAAGCCTAAAAAAATAATAGGAGTTGAAATACAAAAAGAAGTTGCAGATATGGCAAAAAGAAGTATAAAATTAAATGGTCTTGATGATAAAATTGAAATATATGAAGGGGACATAAAGGATTGTTTTAAATACTTAGGGGTAAATATTTATGATGTTGTTGTAACAAATCCTCCCTATAAAAAGATTTTAACAGGGCTTGTAAACCCAAAGGATAAAAAGGCAATATCAAGGCATGAAATATTAGTAAATCTTGATGAAGTTATATTTTCTGCATCAAGGCTTTTAAAGGGATTAGGAAGGCTTTATATGGTTCACCGCCCCGAAAGGCTTAAGGATATAATGTTAAGCCTTGATAAAAATAAATTTAATCCAAAGAGGATAAGATTTGTTCATCCAAGCTATGACAAAGCTCCTAATATGGTTTTAATAGAAGCTGTAAAGGCAGGGGGAGATTTTTTAAAGGTTGAAAAGCCTTTATATGTATATGATGAAAAGGGAAACTATACAGAGGAAGTTTTAAAAATATATGGCTTAATTTAAAGGAGGGTTAATATGCCCGGATGTATTTATCTTGTTGCAACGCCTATAGGGAATTTGAAGGATATAACTTTAAGGGCCCTTGAGACTTTACAAAGCGTTGATTTTATAGCAGCAGAGGATACAAGACAAACTCTAAAGCTTTTAAATCACTTTAACATAAAAAAGCCCCTTATAAGTTATCATGAACATAACAAATATGAAAGTGGAGAAAAAATAATAAAAAGGGTTTTAGAAGGGGAAAATATGGCCCTTGTAACTGATGCGGGAACTCCAGGGATTTCAGACCCAGGGGAAGCCTTGGTTAAAATGGCCATTGAAAACAATATAAATGTTTATTTAATTCCGGGACCTACTGCCTTTGTGTATGGGCTTGTTGTATCTGGGCTTAATACATCAAGGTTTGTTTTCGAAGGTTTTTTACCAACCGATAAAAAGGGAAGAAGGGAAAGGCTTGATGCGCTTTTAAATGAGGAAAGAACTATTATATTTTATGAGGCTCCCCATAAGCTTTTAAGAACTTTGGAGGATCTTTATAAAACCTTTGGAGATAGAAAAATATCAATATGTAGAGAGCTTACAAAAAAGTATGAAGAAGTTATAAGATGTACTTTAAGCCAAGCCTTAGAAATTTTTAAAGAAAAGAAGCCTTTAGGGGAATTTGTTTTAGTTTTAGAAGGGATTTCTAAGGAGGAGCTTGAAAGGAAAAAAACTGAGGATTTTAAAGACATAAGCATTGAAGAGCACGTTAAAATGTACATAGAAAAGGGTTTTTCAAAAATGGAGGCCATAAAGATGGTTGCAAAGGAAAGAGGCCTTCCAAAGTCTGAAGTTTATAAAAAGGCATTAAATGTATAAAAGGCATGCTTTAGCATGCCTTTATTTTTGATTTCTTAGCTCTTCTAAGCAATTTTGACAGATATTTTTACCCTTATAGTTTACAACATCCTTTGCATCTCCGCAGAATATACAAGCTGGTTGATATTTTTTAAGTATGATATGTTCGCCATCTACATAAATTTCAAGGGCATCCTTTTCACCTATTTCTAGTGTTCTTCTAAGCTCAATTGGAATAACTATTCTTCCAAGTTCGTCTACTTTTCTAACTACACCTGTTGACTTCATCCCTTCTCCTCCTATCAACAATATTCGACATCTGCTAATTAAATAATAACAATATTCCCATAATTAGTCAATACAGTAAAATAAATTTTTTAAAAGTTATTTTTTTAACAATATGAAAATTTTTGCCAAAAGATAATTTTAGAAAAATTTTGCTATAATTGATTTAGAGGTGATTTTATGGAATTTGATTTTTTAAAAGTTAAACTTTCTGAGTTAAACAACAAATTAAAAGAACAAAAGAAAAAAATAGATAAAGAAAAGGTCGAAAAAACTTTATATGAGATAGGGAAAAAACATAAATTAAAAAGGCTTGATGAAAAAGAGATAAAGGAGATAACAAGGGATAAGGGAATAATTGGAGTTGATGGTTCTATAAACAATTATGGAGGAATTTACCCCCATTATATATCAATAGTTCAGGCTTTAGCAAAGTCCACTTTAAATGAAGCTTATATACTTCAAGATGTTTATGCACCTTTATTTGAAGAGGAAGATAGCCAGATAAAAGATGAACAAAGAAGAAGGGCAGCAATGTCAAAGCTTGAGATACAGGTGGCTATGTATGCCATGGAAAATTTTAAGTCGGACATAATTCTAATGGATGGTTCTTTGATGCATTATGGAATTGACTGTCCTTTTGAATGGCAAGCCTTTAAGGAAATGGTTTTAAAAAAAGGAAAAATAGTTATAGGAGTTGCAGAAGAGGTTAAAACAAAGGATATTGCAGAGCTTGTTAAAGATAAAATAGGATATTCTAATGTTTTATATGACAGGGAAATTTTGTTTGGACTTTTAAATGAGGGGGAAGTTTTAGAGATAGATATAAAAACCCAAAAAAAGCAAAAGGGTATAAAAACTCTTTATGCAAGGCTTTCAAAGGACCCTCAAGTTATAGGGCTTGATTTTTTAGCTGAGCAGTTTGAAGACGGGTTAAAGCTTTGTAATCTTTTATACACTTTAACTCCAAGGGAAGGAAGGGGTATTCCCCTTTGGCTTGACATGGTTGATAAGGAGGTTAAAGTAAGCGACGAGATGGTAAGAGTTTTTGTTGAGACCTATATTGATAAGGAACTTAGAGAAATGTTTATAAATCCTAAAAGAAACAAAAGGTAAGGAGGATTTTTATGCAGGTTGTAGGGATTACAAATCAGCAGGAGGTTTATGTAGTATCAAAAGATGTTCCTTTTAAGATAAACCAAATACTTATAATAGAAGATAATCTTCAAGGAATTTTAAGGGGAGAAGTTATTGAAACAACATCTTATAATAAGTTTATTCCCCTTAATATAAATGGGGATATGGTAGATAATAACATACTAAATTCTTTAAAAAATTTAGGGTATGAGATAGACGAAAACACTATTTATATTGCAAAGGTTAGACTAGTTCATGAAGCAAAATATCCTGTTACAACAGGAAGTATTGTAAGATTTCCAAAGTTTGATGAGGTTAAAGACCTTCTTTTAAAGTGTAAAAGGGATGAAGGGCTTGTTTTAGGGGTTATAAAAAGTACAGAGGAACTTTTAGATACCTTGGATGAGGAGCTTTATGATAAATTTTGCATATTAGAAGATGGAAAAATAATAAAGCAAAATGGAGTTCCTTTTATTTTTGATATAAAGTCTATGAATCAGTATCCCCATATAGGCATATTTGGAGGATCAGGTTCTGGTAAATCCTTTGGAATGAGGGTTATATTAGAAGAGATAATGAAGAAAAATATTCCAACAGTTGTTTTAGACCCCCACTATGAAATGGATTTTTCAAAGAATAGCGGAGTTGATTCTAAGTATTCCTTTGATTTTAGTGGCAAATTTTTATGCCTTCAGATAGGAAAGGATGTAGGGGTTAAGTTTGAAAACCTTACAACAAGAGACCTTATAAACTTAATTTCAGCAGCAGCTGCAGGAACCATGACGGAGTCTATGGCAAACGTTGTTGAAACCCTTCATGAATATAAGGATACTTACTTTTCCTTTGAAAGAAGATTAAGCCTTTTGAAGGAAGGATTTGATATAGGAAATGAAGCAAAGATAAATAAACTTTTAGAAGATGCAAAAAATAAAGGTGATGATGATAATGTAAGGCATTATGAAGATATGCTTGAAGTTTTTAGGGAATATAAAAGATCTGTTGCACCTCAATCTTTAAGCGGAGTTTTATGGAGGCTTCAAAGGCTTTTTAGGGATGGCCTTTTTACAAGCGACATAAGCAAAGTTGAAAACGGTCTTTTAAGCGGTAAAACAGTTGTCATTCAAGGTCCTATGAAAATATTAAACGTATTTGCCACATACCTTATAAGCACCCTATACTATAAAAGAAGAGAGTATAGAGATGCAAAGCAAAGAGGAGAGGCTCAAGAGTTTTTCCCACCTTTTATATTAGCCTTTGATGAAAGCCATAATTTTGCACCTAAAGGGTATGAGACACCTTCAAAGGCTATAATAAAGGAAATAGCTCAAGAAGGAAGAAAATATGGAGTATTTTTAATACTTGCAACTCAAAGGCCAGCCCTTTTAGATGAAACAGTTACAGCACAGCTTAATACAAAGATAATATTTAGAACTGTAAGGGCTTCTGATATAAACACCATAAAGGAGGAAACTGACCTTACAAGTGAAGAGGCAAGACGCCTTCCATATCTAACTTCTGGGGACGCCTTTGTATCCTCTGCAATAATGGGAAGAACTATTCCAATAAGATTTAGAATGGCTATAACTACAACAATCCATGGGGAAAACCCCTTTGATGAACTGTATGATGCGCAACATAAATTTTATGAAGATGTTTACAATAAGATAAAAAAACATCTCCCTGTTGCTCCAACAGACCTTGCAAGCCTTTTAGCTAAAATAGGAACGGATGTAGCGCCTAATGTAGACGTTCTAAAGGATATATTGGAAAAATTAGTTGAAAAGGGATATATACAGGTTAAATCTTCGCCTTTTGGAGACTTTTATATGGATGTTTAAGAGGTGAGAATTTTGAAGGACTTGGAAAAATTTTTAAAAACTAAAGGAGTAGAAGCCTACTTAGTTGGAGGATGTGTAAGGGATTTAATTTTAGGCATAAAAATAAACGATATAGATGTGGCTTTAAAGGATAATTTGGAGGTTGCAAGGGAATATGCAGATTTAAATAAAGGTTCTTTTTTCTTGATGCATGAAGATGTTGCAAGGGTTATTTTAAATGATATTACTATAGATTTTTGCAAAATGAAGGGAAAAAGTATTGAAGAAGACCTTAAAAAAAGGGACTTTACTATAAACTCAATAGCAAAGGACATAAAAGGGGATAAATATATAGATGTTGTAGGAGGAATAAAGGATATAGAGAATAAAATAATTAGAGTAAGTTATAAAGATGCTTTTTTAGATGACCCTTTAAGAATGCTTAGGGCTTTTAGGCTTAAAGCAAAGCTAAATTTTAATATAGAAGATGAGACTTTACAGCTTATTAAACAAAACTTTCAAAGGATAAACGATGTTTCAGGAGAAAGGATAATAGATGAAATTTTTAAAATATTAGATGGAAAAAGCTATGATATCCTAAAGGAGCTTGATAGCACAGGACTTCTTTGTGAGATTTTCCCTGTGTTTAAAAGGATGAAGCTTATAGGAAAGTGTAAATATCACGTGGTTGATTCCTTTACCCACTCTATGCTTTCTTTAAAGACTTTTGAGGATATGATGGATGAGGTTTTAAAAACAAAACATAAGGATAGTATAAAAAAGCATTTAGATGAAAACCTTTCAGGGGTAAAAAGAAGGACGGTTTTAAAGCTTGCGACTCTTTTACATGATATTGGAAAACCAAAAGCCTATAAAAAAGAAGGAGAAAAGATAACCTTTAAAGGGCATGATGTAACTGGATATGAGGAGTTTCAAAGCATAAATAAAAGATATAACTTTTCAAAGGAGCAGAAAAACTTAATAGAGTCGGTTATAAAGGGACATATGAGAATACTTGGTCTTTTTAAAACAGGTGCAACCGAAAGAGCCCTATACAGACTTATTAGGGATTTTAAGGATAATACACTAGATGTTATATTAGCTTCATTATTTGATGTTACGGCAACAAGGCTTTTGCTTGATGAAAATGGTGAAAGGGAGAGGTATTTTGAATTTTGTATGGATTTGATTGATAGATTATATGAAAAAAACAAGCTTCCTAAAAAACTGATATCCGGCGAGGATGTTATAAAACTTACAGGAAAAAAGGGAAGATTTGTAGGGGAAGTTTTGGAGGCTTTAAATGAGGAGATTTTCTTAGGAAACATAAAAACAAGGGAAGAGGCTCTTGAATTTATTAAAAACATGAAAAAAGGGCTTAAATAAGCCCTTTTCAGACCGTCGACAAACCCCACTTTTCAAAAAACGAAAAGTGGGGTTTGAGTATTTTTACAAGCATTTTTGATAAATATTTTATAAATACAAAGAAATTTTTGCCCTTTCCAGGGCCGTTTTGTCCCTTCTTCCACATCCAATTTGCCATCTTCTTTAAGTTAAAGCAAGCACAAACAAGCATCGCTTGCATGGACACTTTTTCTATCCCTCTTAGTGTTGTCCATCGCAAACCATGCTTCTCCTTCAAGTCAGCAAATACCCTCTCTATGGTTTTGCTTCTATCTTTATATAGTTCTTTGCATTCGTATGTATGTCTCAAATGTTCTACTTCTTCTAGATATCCT
>NZ_FNUK01000035.1 GCF_900108045.1 Caloramator fervidus
GTAGCCATGTTCGGACGGGATAAGCGCTGAAGGCATCTAAGCGCGAAGCCCACCCCGAGATGAGATTTCCCACGCGAGAGCGGTAAGACCCCTGGAAGACTACCAGGTAGATAGGCCAGAGGTGTAAGCGTCGTAAGGCGTTTAGCTGACTGGTACTAATAGGTCGAGGACTTGATCTACTTGTGCAGTTGTATATATCCGGTGGTGATAGAGGTAGGGAAACACCCGTTCCCATTCCGAACACGAAGGTTAAGCCTACCTTCGCCGATGGTACTAGGCTGGAGACGGCCTGGGAGAGTAGGTGACTGCCGGGTAAATTTAAAGCCTCAACCGAAATGGTTGAGGCTTTTTTATTTGCGGTGCCTGGCACTTAAGTTTAAGATTTTACTGTTTTTTATGATTTTCAAACTGAGTAATTACCCTATCAAGTTTTTCTTCGATGGATTTTAGTTTTTTTAGTATGCTTGTTATGTATAAAAATGCTATAATTAAAATTATTATAGGTAGTCCTATGTTTGTTAAAAGAGCTAAAATATCGATTAAATTCATTTGATATCCCCCCTAAATATATTATAAAATATATTAACAAATTACACAATAAATGTAAATATTTTAATAATGGACAATACATATAAATACTAAATAAAATTAGGAGGTGAAGCCTTTTAGGCGGGCTATGAAGGAAATTAAACTACATGGAAACAGCATAATAATTGGGAAAGATTCACTAGAATACATTAAAGGACTGCAAATAAAAAGGGCCTTTATTGTAACGGGTGGGAATTCGATGTTTAAAAATGGCGCTATTGATAGACTTACGAATATTTTAAGAGACGTAGATGCTGAATATGAATTGTTTTGCAAAGTTAAAAAGAACCCATCAATAAATACAGTATTGGATGCTATAGAAAAAATGAAGGAATTTCAACCTGATACAGTAATAGGAATAGGTGGAGGCTCTCCTATAGATGTTGCTAAAGCTGCTGCGGTATTTTATGAATATCCAGAACTTGATATAAAGAATCCTGATAATTTGATCCTTCCTAAAATGAGAAAAAAGGTAAGACTTATTGCAATCCCATCAACATCAGGAACGGGAACTGAGGTTACAAGGGCATCGGTGTTAACTTATGATGATATGAATTTAAAAATAGGGTTAAAGTGTGATGCCTTTATACCTGATGTTGCTGTTTTAGATGCTGCTTTAACCCTTTCAATGCCCAAAAATATAGTTGCAGAGACAGGAATGGATGCTTTAACCCATGCAGTTGAATGTTATATAAATAAAAATATAGATGAGTTTACAGAGGTTTTAGCAGAAGGCGCAATAAAGGGCTTAATTAAATATTTGCCTTTATCCTATGAATATGAAAATTATGAGTATAGAGAAAAAGTTCACATATACAGCACGATGGCAGGATGTGCCTTTTCAAATGTGGGACTTGGGATGGCCCATGGTATATCCCATGCACTAGGAGGAAGATTTGACTTATCTCATGGTCTTTTGAATGCAATTGCGCTTCCTTATGTTCTTTTGTTTAACTCAAGGGATAGAGAGGTTAAACAAAGGTTAGATCAAATAAGCAGAATAATAGGAAATGATATAATTGAAGAAATAGTAAACTTAAATAAAAAAATAGGCATCCCCTTATCTTTAAAGGATGCTGATTTGGATGAAGATGTTTTTTTAAGGGAATTTGAGGTATTGTCTCAAAATTCCATGAAGGGTTCAACAAGGGTTAACCCAGTTAAAGTCGAGCTTGAGGATATGAAAAAAATATTAAAGGCAATTTATTATGGAAGATTAGATGATTTAAGATAATCATATGCAGTTAATGCAAGGGCACAGGCTGATTTTACCAGCATGCTCTTTGCATATTTTTTTATAGTAGCTTCTTTAAATTCTTCTGTTCCATATTTTTCTCCGTTTTCACAGATTCCTATATAAGGATGGACAGTAGGAACCTTTTGGCTTATATGGCCTATATCTAAACTTAAAGCAGTAGATAAAAGGCCGTGAATGTTTGTTATGCCACATTCTTTAAGGTTATGGGAGGTTATCTTTATTAAGTCAACATTTTTCTTAATTGGCATGTATTCATGGAGGATATTATAGTTAAAGTCACAGGAGAATAACTTACATACAAACCTTGCGCTTTCTATTATTTTATCCTTTATAACTTCGAGGGATTCCATTTCGGTAGTTTTTATAGCTACACAGCATTGAGATTTTTCAGGAATTATGAATATATTTTGATTGTCGCAGTTTATTGTGTAATTAATAAGATGAGAATTGCATTTGTTATTTAAATCTTGAAGTATATCTAAAAATTTTATAATTGGGTTTAATGAAGATAAGCCTTCATGGGGATTTAGGTTAAAGTCTGCCTGTTTTCCAAAAAATTCAAAGCTAATCATGCTCATTGCCATGGAGGTTACGCCTTCATATGTTTTTTCTCCAGGATGTCCACATACTATTAAATTTAAGTCATCGAATAAATGCCTGTTTGCAAAGGATATTTTTAAAGGTAATGTTTCTTCCTTAGGAAGGCCAAATATTAATATTTTGCAATTTAATTTATCTAATATTCTTTTTAATCCTAGGGCCGCACCTATATTCATAGCGCATTGTAGATTGTGGCCGTTGACATAGCCATTTTTTAAAGCTTCAAATTCACATATAAAGCCTATTTTTTTATCTCCTTCTCCTAGATTTGCTATAAACGAATTTGGAACTTCTTGAACTTTATCTATTTTAAATTGATGCCTTGATAAAAAATTAATCAAAATGTCATAGGCATTTTTTTCATGATTTTCATCTTTTTTAAGATAGTATAGGCTATCCGATAGATTTTCAAGCTCTTCTTTTAAACTTTCTATATAGCCTACTACTAAGTTTCTATCTATATTTGCCATAATATCACCTCAGGAATATTATTTACATTAATAAAAAATATATGCTTTATGGTTCACAAGTTAAATCTAATGTGATATATTGAAAATAATAAAAGGAGGTTAATATGAATACGCCACTTATTAACGGGATATTAGATTATATAAAACAAAAAAATATACCTTTTCATATGCCAGGTCATAAAAACAACGCTAAAGATTTTGAGGAATTGAAGGTTATTCAAAAATATCTTTTTGATATGGATCTTACTGAAGTAGATGGTCTTGATAATCTTCATTCCCCTGAAGGAATAATAAAAGAGACCCAAGAAAAAATTTCAAAATGTTTAGGTTCTGAAGAGAGCTTTATTTTAGTAAATGGAAGCACTGCAGGAATTTACAGCATGATTTTAGGAGTTACAAAACCTAAGGATAAGATAATAATTCAAAGAAATAGCCATCGTTCAGTATATTCTGCAGCTTTTTTGGGAGATTTAGAGGTTGAATATATAAATCCTAAAGTTTTAGATGGATTTAATATTCCTGTTTCAATTGACTTAGATGAAGCCTTTAAAGTTATTGAAAAAAACAAAGATGCAAAGGCTGTGGTTCTAACATATCCTACTTATTATGGAACTTGTTTTGATTTAGAAAGTTTGATAAATCATGCCCACAAACATGGAATTCTTGTTCTTGTTGATGAAGCCCATGGAGCTCATTTTCCTTTTAATAATAAACTTCCTAAAAGCGCTATAAGCCTTGGTGCTGATGTTTCTGTAAATAGTTTTCACAAGACGCTTCCCTCTTTAACTCAAACAGCTGTTTTAAATGTAAATAAAGGCGTTGATGTAGAAGGAATAAAATATATGCTTAGGATGTTTCAATCCACAAGTCCTTCCTACGTTCTTATGGCTTCAGTTGATGCTGCAATAAATATTATGGAGAGGGAAGGAGAAAAACTTTTAGATGAAGTAATATACTATATAGATGAATTTAAAAAGGATATAAAAGGATTTGATAGTTATAATATATTAGATGAAAATTTTATTGGGAAAAGTTTTATCTATGATTTAGACAAGACTAGGATTGTAATAAATACAAGTTTTGGTGGAAAAGTTTTAGATAGCATCTTAAGAAAAAATTATAACATACAAGTTGAGATGTCGGATATCTTTAACATAGTTCTTATAGGAAGTGTAGGGGATAAAAAAGAATTTTATGATAGATTAAAATTTGCACTTTTGGATTTAAAGGATAAAATGCCTAAAACAGTGTTTGATTATAAAAATTATTCTGTAAGTTATAAAAAAGTTTTGTCTTTAAGGGAGGCTTATTATCTTCCAAAGAAAAAGGTAAAGCTTAGGGAGGCAAAAGGGCTTGTAAGTGCAGAAATGGTAGTTCCATATCCTCCGGGTATTCCTATATTAATTCCTGGGGAAATAATAACCGATGAAATAATAGAACTTTTAGATATTTATAGGGCTAATAATATAACTTTAAATGGTCTTAGCGACAGCAATGCAGAATACATTTTTGTAGTAAATGGAGGTTAGAATATGGGAAAGCTTATTATAATAGATGGAACAGATGGAAGTGGTAAGGCAACGCAAAGTAATAGGTTATTTAAAAGGCTAGAAGAAGAAGGAAAGAACGTAAAGAAGATAGAGTTTCCAAACTATAAAAGTGAGTCAAGTGCGCTTATAAAAATGTATTTAAATGGTGATTTTGGGAAAAATCCTGAGGATGTCAATGCCTTTGCTGCCTCATGCTTTTTTGCAGTGGATAGATTTGCAAGTTTTAAGATGGAATGGGAAAAATTTTATAATCAAGGTGGCATAATAATAGCCGACAGATATACTACTTCTAATATGGTTCATCAAGCTGCAAAGATAAAAGATATAAAAGAAAAGGAAAGTTTTTTAAATTGGCTTTATGATTTTGAGTATAATAAACTTAGGCTTCCTAAACCTGACCTTGTAATTTTCCTTGATGTTCCACCTAGTATAAGTTTAGAATTAATAAAAGATAGACCAAATAAAATGTCAGGAAGCAATAAAAAAGATATACACGAGGAAAATATGGAATATATATTAAATTCTTATGAAAATGCTCTATATTGTGCTGAAAAATATGGCTGGGTTAGGATAAAGTGTTTTAAAGAGCAAAGCTTAAGGACGATAGAGGAAATACATGAAGATATTTATAAAGCTGTTAAAAAAATATTATAAGGGAGTGTTTTTATGAAGCTTGTTATTGCTATAGTTCATGATGAAGATTCCTATGACGTTATAGATAGTTTGACGGAAAAAGGATTTCAGGTTACTAAACTTGCAACAACAGGAGGATTTTTAAAATCAGGGAATACTACTTTAATTATTGGAGTTGAAAAGGATAAGGTAGAGGAAGTTTTAGATATAATAAAGAATGTATGTAAAACAAGAAAAACTGTTATTTCAGCCCCATCTCCAGTTATGGGAACTAGCGGAGTTTTTGTTTCAAATCCTATGGAGGTTACAATTGGCGGTGCAACGGTTTTTGTTATAGATGTTGATAAGTTTGAAAAATTTTAGGAGTGATAGTTTTGTTTGAAGTAATTGGTCAAGATAAGTTAAAAGAAATTTTTAATAGAATGTATGATGAAGGGAAGGTTGTAAATTCATATATATTAAAAGGTCCTAAAGGAATTGGTAAGAAAAATTTTGCCCTTTACATGGCAGCTAAAATTCTTTGTGAGAATAACTTAGCTTGTGGAAAATGTAGGGCCTGTGTAAAAATAAAGCATGGTAATCATCCTGATGTTATAATTTTATCTAAAGACGAAAAATCAATAGGAGTTGAAGATATAGAAGAGATAATTGAAAAAATACAAATAAAACCCTATGAAGGAGATAAAAAAGTAGTTATAATAGAAAATTTTGAAAATGCAACTATTCAAGCTCAAAACAAATTTTTAAAAACCCTTGAGGAACCGGTTAAAAATACAATAATAATTTTAACAGCTAATAATTTTAATACTATCTTGGAAACTATTATTTCAAGATGTCAGATTTTTACCTTAAATAGAGCAGATGCTTTAGAAATAGAAAAATATTTAATTAAAAAAGGCGTTGATAGCATAAAAGCAAAGATTTTTGCGAAGCTTTCAGATGGTATAGTTGGTTCTTGTAAAAAATTTTTAGATGAGGATTATATAAAATTAAGGCAACAGGTTATAGATATTGCTAAAAAAATCCATAAAATAGAAGGACTAGAAATTCTAGATTTGGTTAAATTTTTTAATGAAAACAAAGAAAGTATAGAGGATATTTTAGAACAAATGATAATTTGGTATAGGGATATATTAATATATAAACTTACTTATAACAAAGATATGATTATAAACGAAGATTATTTTGAAGACATTATAGAGGAAAGCAAAATACTTTCATATAACAAATTAAATGGTATAATAAATATAATAAAGAAAACAAAACAAAATTTAGAGTATAACATCAATTTTCAGCTTTCAATCGAAGCAATGCTTTTAAACATACAGGAGGTTTAGTATGGTAACAGTTGTTGGAGTAAGATTTAAAAGGGCTGGTAAGATATATTATTTTGAACCAGGAGATTTAGACATAAAAGTAGGAGATTTTGTTATCGTTGAAACTGCAAGGGGGCTTGAATATGGAGAAATTGTTATAGGAAAAAGAGAAGTCAAAGAAGAGGAGATTGTAGCCCCTTTAAAGAAAGTTCTTAGAGTAGCAACAGATGAAGATAAGATGAAACATTTAGAAAATAAAGCAAAGGAAGAGGTAGCCTTTGATATATGTCTTAAAAAGATTGCTGAACATGGGCTTCCTATGAAACTTATAGATGTTGAATATACTTTTGATAATAATAAAGTGATATTTTATTTTGTTGCAGAAGGAAGGGTTGATTTTAGGGAGCTTGTAAAGGACCTTGCAGCAATTTTTAGAACTAGAATAGAGCTTAGGCAGATAGGGGTTAGGGATCAGGCTAAGATGGTTGGAGGTTTAGGTCCTTGCGGAAGAATAATGTGTTGTGCTCATTTTCTAGGAGAATTTGAACCTGTATCTATAAAGATGGCAAAGGAGCAAAATCTCTCATTAAATCCTGCAAAAATTTCAGGAGTATGCGGAAGACTTATGTGTTGTTTAAATTATGAACAGGAAACATATGCTGAAATAAAAAAGAAGATGCCAACTATAGGCTCTATAGTTAAAACACCAGATGGAGAAGGAGAGGTTATAGAAAACAGCATAATACATGAAAGAGTCAAGGTTAAGATGCAGAAGGAAAATGAGGTAGAGATAAAGAATTATTCTATATATGATGTTGAATTAGTTGAAGGAGAATATGAATTTAAAGAAATTACAGAGGAAGAAATAAAACAGGAAATTGAAAACATGAATGATGAAGGTTTAAATAAGCTATTAGATGAGAAATAGGAATGTTTGACATTTAATTTATTTATGATAAAATATACTTGAAAAGATAGGGGGTGAAAGTATGGCATACAAGATTACAGATGCTTGCATAAACTGTGGAGCATGCGCAGCTGAATGCCCTGTTTCATGCATAAGCCAAGGAGATTCAATCTATGTTATTGATGCTTCAGCTTGCATTGACTGTGGCAACTGCGCTAATGTTTGCCCAGTAGGAGCTCCAGTTCAAGAATAATTACATAAAAAAAGCTGCTGATTTTCAGCAGCTTTTTTTATTAAGGGGGAGAGTGATGAGGGCAGAATATGTTATTTTAAAATACAATAAAAAATTTATTTTTAAAACATTTGAAGCTGTAAAATATTCTAAAGGTGCTGAAAAATATATAGGTGAGATTAAAAAAATATTTAAAAGAGATGTTAAAAGTCCCCTTGAATATGTTTATTATTTTAAATTAAATGAAAAATATTGTTTTGCAAAAGCATTTTCACAAAAAGGAAACAACAGCGACTATGTTGTAGAATGTTTATTGTTTGATTATATAAATTTTTATCCCTTTAATCTTTTGGATTGTCAGATAAATTATTCGGATTTTGCCTATGTAGATTTAAAAAAATTTAATTTTGAAACTTTAAAGCATATATCTTATCGTAAAGAAATTTATGGCTTAATATCAAAATTAATAGATGGTGAGTTTGTTAACATAATTTTTGATGATTTTAAAGTTTTACTTCCATACCTTTATTGTGCTTTCCCAGTAGAATTTGCAAAGGATATATTTTTTACAACTGATGAAAATTTCCCTTTAGATGTAAATATTAGATTTGTAGAAAATTTTCAAGTCCCTAATGTTTATGATATTAAAAATGGATTTTATGTAGACAAGATATATGATTTTACGAATTTAGTAGAGATAGCATACACATTAAATTTTGATTATATCTTGGACTTTCATAGTTTTTTGCAGCAGTTTGGAATAGATAAAATTGACGGTAATATAGATATTTTATATTGGATATATAAGTTAATTAGTATGGGTATAGAAGTGGATAGGGAAAACTTTGTTAGAGTAGCTGATTTTTGTGTTAAAAATTTATCAATACAAAATATAGCTGAAGTTTTTAAGGTTTTAGAGAAGAATTTTGAAGTTATAATTTCAAAACTTGATATTTTAGATTTTGATGTTACATTAAGATTTTTAGTTAAAATATTTGATTCTAATAATCCTTTTTTGATATCGAGAAGTCAGGAATTGATAAGGTTTTTATTAGATGAAATGATTCAAAAGGACATAGATTTAAAGTTTTTGATTGATAAAATTGATTATTTATTTGATGTTGTAGAAGAAAAGGGGCTTTATTTTATAAAGTCAAACATAAAAAAGGAAAGATTAGAATTTATAAATGCTGTATTAAATAAGGAGGTATCCCTTAAGGTTTACTATTTTTATTTATATATTACATTAAAATCCTTTTTATGGCTTGATTATACTTTTTCACAAGCTTTAAAGGCTGAAGGATTTAAAGATTTATTAGAAAAGGTTATATGTAATATAATAGATGATTTTGATTATATTAAGAATTTATTAACCTTTATATCGGATAATCCGGATTTTTTTGCTAATATATTTATGATTTGTTATGATAATGTAAAAAGCGAGTTGCAATTTATGGGCCTTATGAGTATTTTTATGTCAATAATAGATCAAAAAGATGAACTTTTAGCTTTTGAGATAAGAAGGCATGTAAAGAATAAGAATTTAGAGGTTTTATATCAGGAATTTAAGTTAAGGCTTGAAAGAGCTGAGGATAAGGTGGCGTTTTTCAATTTTTATACTCAAACAGTTTTTGAAAAATATAATGATTTTAATAAAGAATATTTTGATAAGGCATTAAAGGATTATTTGCTTACTTTAGATAAAGAAAATATTTTTGATGAGACGGTAAGAATTATAAAAAAGATAATAAATGAAAAAATGATTCTTTCAGATGATTGCCTAAAGATTGTAATTAACTTATTTGAACAAAACTTTGAGTTTAAAAACCTTAATGATGTTAAGGATATTGTAAGGTGGATAAAGATTATAAAAAAAATAAGAAATATACAAACAAAATCCGATATTATCTCCCTTATTGATTTTGGGTTTTTTATTGAAGAAAATAAAGATTTAAATTTAAACATAAAGGATTTAGTTTCTAATTTTGGAAGAATAAATATAGAAGGAGAATTTTATAAGAATTTTATGTTATGGACTTTACCTAATTTAATAAGGCTTGTAAAGGGAGTTGAAGATCATAAGGCTATTTATTATTTTTATAATCCTTACGATGAGATGGAGTTTTATAAGTTTTATTTAGAGCTAATTTTTAAATTATATAAAGAAAATTACGGAAATATTTACAACATACTTCTTACATTCTTGGTTTATTTTTACTTTTACGTAGAGCCTAAATATAGGTTATATGGACAAGAGGAAGAGGTGGAAAAATTTAATGAGTTTCTTATTTTAATGTTTTCAAAACATAAAGATATTTCCATTGAAAAATTTAATGAGGATATAATAAAGGAATTTGAAAATAATGGTCTTAGCATACCTTTGATGTGGCAAAGTGTTTATAATAAACTTTTGGATTAAATTTTTGGAACAAAATTTAAGAAACGAAGGTCTAATTTGTTAAAAGACAAAAAGAGGTGAGTTATATGAAACTCCCTAAATTTAAGGTTTTTATTCTTAGTTTTTTAATTTTAATTATGCCTTTTTTAGTTTACGCTAAAAATCTTGAAAAAAATGTTTTACCTTCGTTAGAAAGTTATGAGGATTTAAAGAAAGTATTAGATTCCTCTAAAAAGGTAAAGCCTTTCAACAAGGTAGCTTTTCCTGAAGTCAAGTATCAATCTGAAATTAAATTAAATAAGGATGATGTAGCAGATGTAGCTAAAACCGATGGAGAATATATTTATTATATAAAAAACGCAAGTGTATTTATAGTAAGAGCATATCCTTTAAATAAAATGGATGTAGTTGAAGTTTTAAATTATGATGCTACATCTTTTTATCCAAAGGATATCTATGTTTATAAGGATAATCTAATTGTTGTTGGGAAAAGGCATGTAAAGATAAATAAAGGTACTAAACTAAAACCTATAATTTTATCTAGGCCTATGACTAAGGTCTTTATTTATGATATAGCTGATAAAATAAATATTAAACTAAAAAGAACCATAGAAATAGATAGTGATTATTCAGCATTAAAAATGGTTGATTCTAGGTTTTATATAATAACAAATAAGTATATTTATGATTATTCAACGAACTTAGATATAAAACCTAAGTTTAGCGATAGCACATATAAAAAAGGAATAGCTGGAGAGATAGACTTTAAAGATATAAAGTATTTTCAAGGTCATGTTGAACCTAATGTTGTCCTTGTGGCTTCCTTTAATGTTTTAAATCAAGAAAAATTAGATATAAAGGCTTTTTTAGGGAATCCTAATATATATATATCTTCAGATAGCATTTATTTTGTAGTAAGTAATGAAGGTAATACAAATATTTATAAATTCAAAATGTCAAATGGCCTTTACTATATAGGTAGTGAAGCAGTTTTAGGCAATCCTTTATATGTTTCAATGGATGAATATGACGGCTGTTTTAGAATTGCAACAGATAAAGCTATTTATATATTAGATGAAAATATGCAAATAAAATCAAAAATAGATTTATTACAATCAAAGGATTTATCATTAATAAAATTTATAAAAAATAAAGTTTTTATTGTTTTTAAAGATAAAGCACCTTTAGTTGTTGATATTTCTAATCCAAATGATATTAAGGTGGATGGATATTTAAAAGCCGATTTTAGTCCTGATGTATATCCAATAGATGAAAATCAGTTTATATGTTTTAATTTGAATAATGATATAAAAGTATCTTTAATTAATGCTAATAATGTTGAAGATTCTAAAGGATATCTACAAATAATTGGAGATAATGAACATTATTTAAAAGTTTTGCCTAATTTAGTTTTTAAAAAGGATAAATTAATTGCCTTGCCTATTGCATTATATAAAAATCAAAATGAATTGGTTTATCAGGGTATATATGTTTATAGCATAGAAGATAATAGAATGGTTTTAAAAGGAGTAGTAACTCATCCTAATAAGTTTATAAATAGAGTGTTGTATATTAATGGAACTTTATATACCATATCAGATGGTTTAATTAAAGCAATTGATGATAATACTTTTGAAGAATTAAATAAACTAGAATTAAATTAGGCACCTAAAGGTGCCTTCAGATTGTTGACAAAGTATAATTTTAAAAAGAGAATCCATCACAAAAAAAGGATTCTCTTTTTTTATGTCGAAATATAATAATATACGAAGTAATAAAGGAGGATAAGTATGCTAACAATCAACAAAGATAAAATTCGTAGAGAACAAGTTGAATTTATCTCTGTTGACCAATTGGTTCCAGAAGATCATTTAGTTAGAAAAATAGAAAAAGCTATCAATTTTGATTTCATATATGATCTTGTAAAGGACATGTATTGCTTAAATAATGGGAGACCAAGCATAGATCCTGTTGTATTAATTAAAATAGTTTTAATTCAATATA
>NZ_FNUK01000017.1 GCF_900108045.1 Caloramator fervidus
CTTCGTATATTATTATATTTCGACATAAAAAAAGAGAATCCTTTTTTTGTGATGGATTCTCTTTTTAAAATTATACTTTGTCAACAATCTGAAATAAGAACAGCTTAAGCTGTTCTTATTTAATACCAGTTAATTTTCTTTTTGCAAATTCTATAGCTATAAATGTTGCTACATCATCTGCAAATTTCCCTGGTCCAAATCCTGCATCATAGCCTAGTTCTTTAGCAAGTTCATGAGTAATTCTTGGCCCTCCACAAATTAAAAGTATTTTATCCCTTAAGCCTTCTGCTTCAAGAAGCTCAACAAGATGAGTTAAATTTTTTATATGAATATCTTTTTGTGTAACAGTTTGAGAAACTAATAAAACATCTGCCTTTAATTCTATGGCTTTTTTTACAAATTCCTCATTTGGAACTTGACTTCCTAGGTTATATGCTTCAAACATTTCATATCTTTCTAAACCATAATGCCCTGCATAACCTTTCATATTCATAATGGCATCAATTCCAACAGTATGGGCATCTGTTCCTGTACTTGCACCTATTACAACGAGCTTCCTACCTATATGTTCTTTAATGTATTGATTTACCTCCTCCATAGACATAGTTTGAACATCTACTGTCTCAACATGTATAGATGTATAATCAACCGTATGAACTACGCTACCATATACAATAAAAAATGTAAATTCCTTATCAAGAGATGTATGATAAACTACTTGAGGATCTAATATACCCATTTTTTTACAAAGTTGTTTTGCAGCTTCTACAGCTTTTTCACCATCAGGAACAGGAAGAGTAAAACTTAATTGAACCTTACCATCATTCATGGTATCTCCATATGGTTTAACTTTTGTAAGATCTAAGGTTTTATCATAATCCTTCTTTTCAATTGAATATAAACCTCCACCCATTAACTTCTACCCCCTAGCATAAGCTCAATAAACGGATTATAATACTTTTCATCCTTTTCAACAACCCCTTCAAGGCCTTTTCCACCATTTGGAGATCTTTTTATATTAGCAAACTTTCCTTGCTCTAAAGTTTTAAACAATCCATCCTTTTCTATTTCCTTTAATAATTCATAAGCTTTATTTAAAACTTCATTTGCTCTTCTTTGTATTATTCCATCCTTTTTAAACTCAATTTCATCCCCTAATGCTTCCATATTATTAAAAATATATCTTGCATTTTCAATAGAAAGAGCTCTATCTTGCATAAATGGAGTATGAATAGCCTCAGTTAGCATTCCAAGAAGATGTATTCTTTGCCCCGTAATTATAGTAACCATATTAAATAAAGCATCTTGGATATGTCCTTTAAATATATTTCCTGTCATAAATTTTGTAGGAGGCATATACTTCAAAGGAGCTTTAGGGAATATTTCCCTTGCCATTTGTGCTTGAGCAAGTTCTAATAAAAATCCATTTTTTAAATCTGGATTCATTTCAAAAGCATGTCCAAGTCCCATTTGTTCTTCAGGAATTCCAGCAAGAAGAGCAAATTGCTCATTTATAAACTGAGAAGCTAAAACTGTATGAGCCTCTTCAACAGCATCTGCAGTTGTAAGATAGTTATCTTCTCCTGTATTTATAATAACTCCCGCAAATCCATTTATAACCCTTGAAAAGAACTGGTCAATTAATGTCCTTTTCATATTGATATCTCTAAATAAAATTCCATAAAGAGCATCATTTAACATAACATCAAGCCTTTCTAAAGCCCCCATAGCTGCAATTTCCGGCATACAAAGTCCAGAGCAATAATTAGTAAGCCTTATATATCTTCCTAACTCTTCGCTTACCTCATCAAGAGCCTGTCTCATAAGTCTAAAGTTTTCTTGAGTTGCAAATGTTCCCCCAAATCCTTCTGTTGTTGCACCATAAGGAACATAATCTAAAAGACTCTGTCCTGTAGATCTAATTACTGCAATAATATCTGCTCCTTGTCTTGCTGCCGCTTTAGCTTGAACTATATCTTCATAAATATTACCTGTTGCAACTATAACATAAAGAAGAGGTCCTTCTTTATCACCATATTTTCTTAAAAGTTCTTCTCTTTTTTCCCTATTTTTTCTTATTTTTTCTACTGTTTGTTTTGCAATTTTCATAACTTCAAGTTTTATATCAAATAAATCATGCATAGGAAGTGTAGTTAAATCTATTTCTCCCTTAGCAACCTTTTCTGCTATTTCTTGGGGAGTAAGTTTAGTATGAAGCATAGCATTTCCAATATATATAGCCGCACCAATTGAAAGTCCATTTCCCTTTTTTATATTATCAACAACAACATTTGGCAGAGGAACTCCAAAATCATCTACTCCATCTATTCCTAAAAGTCTGCAAACCGTCCTTTCTACAGCAACAGTGGTATGTCTGTCTATAAACTTTTGAGTATCAAGGGCAATATTTCTTGCACATTCCCTTGCTTTATTTACAATATCCCAATTTAAGTTTAACTTACTTTTCATACCCCTCACCCTCTTTTAATATATTTTCAGCCATATTTATAACTTCTTGATTAAAACCTAATAATTTTGATATATTTAAAGCATCTTTAGGAACTTCACTTAAACTTTGAACTTTGACCAACCTATAATCCATATATTCCTGTATTACTTCTATAGAATTTTTTAAAGCAAGATCCTTTTTAAGCTTATTAAAATTTACATTTCTCAAACCAATAACTTGATAATGGGACATATCATTGTCTACAACACTATCATAATGGGTGGATACTAAAACAAAGCTTTTAAATTTATTAAGATATTTACAGAGTGCTTTTACTATAGCATAACCCTCTTTAGGATTTGTTCCCCTTGCAACTTCATCAAGGGCAACAAATCCTAAACCAAATTTTACAGCCTCTATAATCTCATTTAATTTTATAATCTCAGCTCCAAATGTGCTAAGCCCCCTTGATACCGATTGAAGGTCATCTGAAACAAAATATATAAAATCTAATATAGGGAAACTTGCATGTTTAGCAAACACAAAAAACCCAAGATGCCCCATAAGCAAGTTTAAAGTAATAGTTTTTAAAGTTATACTTTTGCCTCCCATGTTTGCACCGGTTATTACTGTAGTTCCAAATGGGATTTCAATGGTTATAGGCACAAAATTTTTCCCATTTTTTCTTAACAAGTCTAAAACATAAGGATTTATTTGATTAACAAAACAAATTCTATTATCATCTAAATTAGGTTTTACAGCATCATATTTGATGGCTAATTTAGCCTTTTCAATTAAAAAATCTAATTTTCCTATAGCTTCAAAATTTTCTTCAAATTTTTTGCTGTAAAAACTAATTTTTTCAGATAAAATTGTTTTTATTTTTAATTCCTCTTCCTCTTCTTCAATAACTATTCTTAGCCTTTCTTCCTTTAAAATATCTATAATTTTTTCATCTAATTCATATAATATTTTTCTTTCTATATCTAACTTTTTATTTCTAATCTCCTCTAGCTTTTTAGAATATGCACTATAAATATGAAATGTAGGCATATTTTTTCCTTCAGGATCCAAAAGCTTAAAAACATCTTCTAAGGAGTTTAAATTTATAAAATAAAGACCTGCCTGCAAAATTAAATTTCTTAGAGCATTTGAATTTAAACAGAAATTCTTAATTTCAAATAGCTCTACTTCATCTAAAACACAGCCATTTTTGCACCTTGATATGCTTTTTCGTATATCTTTAAACTTTAAAAGAATCGTCTCTATATCTTCAAATATTTCGTTATTATATCTTAACTTTTCAATAACTTTTTCTAGTTCATCAAATTCTCTTATTAAAAGTTCCTTTTCATGCTTTTTATAAAATTTTAAATTTCTTTTTTTATCCATTCCAAAAATAGTTTTAGGTTGTAATTGATCATAAACATATTCAAATCCTATCTCTTTTAAATCTATATCAAAAAACTTCATTACTTTTCATCTCCTAATACATTTAAAACAGGAATATTTACTCTATGCCTCATCTTTTCTAAAAACACTTTAGAATCAAATTCATACCCATAAGGAGATTTTGGGTTTATAGTAATACAAACAACATTTATAGGCAATAAAACTTTAATTTTTCCACCACTTTTTATAAAAACATTCAATATATCTGTGCTTAAAAACAACTTTGTTCCATCTTCTACCAAAAATATTTTTTCTTTATATTTATCAGTAGACTTTATTATGTCTTCTAAAGTCTTATCCGTTAAAACCCCCTTAATAACAACATAAATTACATCCTCATTTAAATTTTCAACTATATATTTAGAAGATTCCAACGATGTTAAAACGTCTACGGTTTTATAAGAATAATCCTTATATATAAAACCAAGCCTTGCTTTTTTTAATATTTCATGGGCTAACTTTAAAATTATTTCATTACTTTCTTTTTCTGTTGATAAAAGCCTTAAAGTATGTTCTGTTTTATCAATAACTTCATTTAAACTTTTTGACAAAGCTGCACCCGTTGACAAAATTGTTGCCTGTGTAATGCTCGGGGATGCCATAGTTTTTCTACTTAAAGCACCATCTACCAAAACCTTATCTACTCCAAAATTTATTATTTTATTACTTACTTCTTTTATTAAGGAATTAGCAGAAGGACCTGCAAGCTCTACATATCCATCACTTAGAGCTTTACCTATTATAATTTCTCCTAAAGGAGTATAAATACCTGTAGTTTCTAAAATCTCTTTAGTAACATCAGATTTTAAAAACAATTCTTTACAAGTTGCAAATATAGTCCCTTTTTCCACATAAATTTTTGGTTTTTGTGTATTTGTAACTCTATCAGTATCTTCTCCATCTCTTCCTATTGATGTAAGACCAAGGAGGTAACCCCCCCTGGTCTTATTTATTATGTGATTTAAAACAGTTGTCTTTCCTACATTTTTTTCCATTCCTATTATTGATATGGTTTTATAAGGTTTTATAAGACTTAAAATATCACTCATGCTTACGACCTCTTTGTTTTCTTTCAAGTCCTTCAGGTTCTAATGAAAGTTGATTACCTTGTAATAATCCAGCAACGCCAATTATCTTTTCCTGTCTTTCACCCTTACAAATTTCACAATTGCAGCTTGGAATATATTCCTCTGGTTCTGTATAGGTTGTTATAACACCCTCAAAGTTTCTTAAAATTACTTTGTTATGACTCATGGAAACTATATAGTTTGGCATAACAGGTATTTTTCCTCCACCACCTGGAGCATCAACAACAAAAGTTGGAACAGCATAACCTGATGTATGTCCTCTTAAACCTTCTATAATTTCTATTCCCTTTGAAACGGAAGTTCTAAAATGTTGCAATCCTAAAGAAAGGTCGCACTGATAGATATAATATGGCCTTACCCTCATCTTAACAAGTTCATGAACAAGCTTTTTCATAACATGAACACAGTCATTTACTCCCCTTAAAAGTACAGATTGATTTCCAAGTGGTATTCCTGCATCGGCTAAGAGCTCTATAGCTTTCTTTGACTCTTCTGTAACTTCATTTGGATGGTTAAAGTGAGTATTTAACCATATTGGATGATATTTTTTAAGCATATTTACTAATTCTTTTGTAATTCTTTGAGGCATTACAACAGGAGTTCTTGAACCAATCCTTATTATTTCGACATGAGGAATCTCTCTAAGTTTTCTTATGATATATTCAAGCTTGTCATCAGATAATGTTAATGGATCTCCTCCAGATATTAAAACATCTCTTATAACCGGAGTATTTTTAATATATTCAATGGCCTTTTCTATTTTTTCCATAGGCATTGGCATATCGTTTTGACCTGCAAATCTTCTCCTTGTACAATGCCTGCAATACATTGAGCATTGATCTGTAACTAAAAGCAAAACTCTATCTGGATACCTATGCGTTAATCCAGAAACTGGAGAATCTGTATCTTCATGTAATGGATCTAATAAATCTTCCTTTGCCTTAGAAAGTTCATTTATAGTTGGAATGGCTTGTTTTCTTATAGGGTCATTAGGATCATTAGGATCAATAAGTGATAAGTAATAAGGGGTTATAGCCATTCTTAAAGTTTGAAGACACTTTTCAACTCCTTTTTCCTCTTCTTGTGTTAAAGGAATATATTTTTTTAAATCCTCTAAAGTTTCTATTCTATTTTTTAGTTGCCATTTCCAGTCATTCCAAAGTTCATCAGGAACATCTTTAAAAAGTTCATACCTTCTATAAACCTTCATTTCCCCCCACCCCTTAAAACATTACTTTGCATACATGCTTTCAAAAACTTTTCTTAACTTTTCATTTTCTCTTAATTCTTGTAAAGTAATTTCAGCATGTCCTTTAGTATATCCATTTCCTATAATCATGGTAACATCCTTTCCAACTCCTTCTGCTCCTAAAGCTGCCTTTGTAAAACTTGTTGCCATTGAGAAAAAGTAAACAATACCTTCATCCTTTACAGGAAGGATAGACGACATCTCAGTATTTGGAACATTTACACAATTTATTGATATATCTACCTCTTTTCCATCATTTGCTTCTAAAGTTTTATTTAACACTTCAACAGGCTTTTGAGCATCAGCAACTATTACTTTATGGCATAATCCTAAATCTTCTAACTTTTGTTTATCCTTTTCGGTTTTTACAAGTCCTATAACCCTACCAGTTGGACCTACTCTTTTCATAGCTTCATAACAACAAAGCATTCCTGATTTTCCTGCAGCTCCTAATATCAAAACGCTTTGACCTGGCTTTACAAGCTTTGCTGTTTGGGCAGGTGCTCCAGCAACATCAAGAGCAGCTAAAGCTAGAGTTTCATCCATATCATCTGGAAGCTTTGCATAAATACCACTTTCAAACAATATAGCTTTGCCTTTAATTTCAACTCTATCTATATCAGGTTTAATATCTATTATTTCATCGATTCTTAAAGGAGTTAAAGATAACGATACTAAAGTTGCTATTTTATCACCAACTTTTAAATCTGTTTTTCCAACTAATGCATCTCCTATTTTTTCAACTATTCCTATAAGCATTCCACCTGATCCCGTTACAGGATTTTGCATTTTTCCTCTTTCGTTAACTATTTCTAAAATTCTCTTTTTTATTTTTTCTATATCCCCTCCTTGTTCTTCTTTTATTTGAGTAAAACTAGCCGAATCTATGTTTAATGCTATAACATCAATAAGTATTTCATTATCGTAAATTTCCATATCATTTGAAATCTTTAATGCTGGTTGAGGCAACACCCCTTGAGGTTCTATAACTCTATGTGTTCCATATTTACAACCCTTTTTCATAAAATCCCTCCTAAATATCCATTATCTTTACATTTTCAGGTATTATAAGATCAGCTTCAGTTAAAGATTTTATTTCATCTATTGTAGTATCTTTATATATTTCTTTTAAAACCAATCCCTTATCAGTAACTTCTAAAACACAAAGCTCTGTAACAATCATGTTAACTTCTCCCTTTGCAGTTAAAGGAAGTCTACACTTTTTTAAAATTTTAGGTTGTCCTTTACTTGTATGTTGCATTGCAACAATAACTTTTTTAGCACCAACAACAAGATCCATAGCTCCACCCATGCCTGGAACCATCTTTCCTGGTATTATCCAATTTGCTAAATTTCCTTCTTGGTCAACTTCTAATGCTCCAAGAACTGTAACATCTACATGCCCACCTCTTATAAGGGCAAAAGACATCGAACTATCAAAAAAGGCACCATATGGCATTATAGTTACAGGAACTCCCCCAGCATTAGTTATATCCTTATCTTCTTTTCCTTTTTCAGGAGCTGGACCCATTCCAACCATACCATTCTCAGATTGAAAAATTATGTTAACACCTTCTTTTACATAATTTGCCACTAAAGTAGGAAGGCCTATTCCTAAATTTACAAGTTGACCATCCTTTAATTCTTTGGCAACTCTTTTAGCAATTATTTCTTTAGCTAATTCTTGATTTGGAATCAATTTACTCGCCCCCTTTTATAACATAATCAACCAATACACCAGGAGTCATTGCATCCTCTGGTCTTAATTCTCCAATTTTTACAATATTTTCAGCTTCAACTATAACAGTATCAGCTGCAAGGGCAATTATAGGATTAAAGTTTCTTGTAGTTCCCCTATAAAATGTATTTCCAAATTCATCTACTATACTTCCCTTTATAAGGGCAATATCAGCCCTTAATGGAAGTTCTAATAAATATTCTCTGCCATTTATAACTATCTTTTGTTTTCCTTCTTCAACAATTGTTCCAACTCCAGTTGGAGTCAAAACCCCTCCAAGTCCACTGCCACCTGCTCTAATTCTTTCTATTAAAGTTCCCTGAGGACAAAGTTCAACTTCCAATTTACCTTCATTCATAAGTCTTCCTGTTTCTGGATTAGTTCCAATGTGGGATACTATAACTTTTTTAACTTGTCCATTAACAATCAATCTTCCTATACCTTTATCTGGGAAAGATGTATCATTTGCAATTATTGTTAAATCTTTAACATTCAAATTTATTAACAAATCTATTAGTTTTTCAGGTGTTCCACAAGCTAAAAAGCCACCAATCATTAAAGTCATACCATTTTTAAATAAAGGCTTTATTTTTTCAATATCTACAACTTTATTCATACTATCACCTCTTTATACCTAATATTTGCCTTGCTTCATCAGGAGTTGCTATTTCTCTTCCTAATTCCTTTGCAATCCTAACAACTTTTTCAACAAGCTCGCCGTTAGACTTTGCAAGAACACCTTTTGATATGTATACATTATCTTCAAATCCAACTCTAACATGTCCACCCATAATAATTGCCATAGTAGCAAGTGGAATTTCATACCTTCCTATACCTGTTACTGTCCAAGTTGCATCCTTTGGAATACTTTCTACCATAAATAGAAGATCCCTTGGTTCTCCTGAAATTCCTCCATTAACCCCCATAACAAAGTTAAAATGTAAAGGAGCCTTTATATAACCTTTTTTATGAAGTCTCAAGGCCATATCTATCATACCTTTATCAAATACCTCAAGTTCAGGTTTTATTCCAAGTTCGTTCATTTTTTGTGCAAAATAGATTATAGTATTTTCAGTATTGACAAAAATATCATCTCCTCCAAAATTTAAAGTTCCACAATCTAACGTAGCCATTTCTGGCTTTAGGTAAATAGGTTGTAGTCTTTCTTCATTAGTCATCCCTACTGCTCCACCTGTTGATGGTTGTATAATTACATCTGGACATCTTTCTTTTATAGCCTCTATACATACTTTAAATCTTTCTATGTCTTGAGTTGGAGTTCCATCGTCATATCTTACATGAAGATGAATTATACTTGCTCCTGCCTTATATGCTGCTTCTGCTTCTTTTGCAATCTCTTCAACAGTATAAGGAACATTAGGGTTATGCTTTTTAGTTACCTCCGCTCCACATATGGCAGCGGTAATAATAAGTTTTTCCATAAAACCCCTCCTATTTTTTAAATCTTTGCTTGTCCTTTGGAACTACACAAGTTCCGCTTGCTTTACATACTATTATAGGTTCTTCTAAAACCTCGGCTGCTGAATCATTTATATCAGGTCGTGCTTGTATAACTTTTCTTGCAACAAATTTCATCTTCCTTGATGTATTACCAACTTCAACAATTTCCCCTTCTGCCTCAATATAATCTCCTGCATAAACTGGAGCTAGAAATTCTATTGAATCATATGCTCTAAATAACCCTTCATCTCCATCATGCCTTATTAAAAGCTCTGTAGCCACATCCCCAAATAAATTTAGTATTCTTGCTCCATCAACTAAATTACCTCCATAGTGTGCATCATGCAGGCTCATTCTAACCCTAATCAATGCCTTCAAAATAATCCCCCCTTGCATTATATAAGCGCTATTTATGCAATGAGTAATCTAACCCACTGCATAAATAGCGCTCCATGGCATAAACCATGGCAGTGATAGAGCTTACACCCTACCACCAAGGATATGCTGAGGAACCAACATATCCTTTCGGCGGACAAACCCTTCACTTTAAGTATTGGGAGTTCCTTCCCTTAGCACCTTAAAGCTACCCTTTTGTCCGCACCTCTATTTATGCAAACCAATTTTATTAAATTCTGATAATATTATAACATTATTTCAAAAATTTGTTAATATATTTTAGAAAATTTTAAATATTTGCATTTTCTATCAATATAGCAACTCCCATTCCTGAACCCACACATAAAGAAGCTATGCCATAGCGTTTATTTTGTCTTATAAGTTCATGAATTAATGTAACCAAAATTCTTGTTCCACTTGCTCCTATTGGATGCCCTAGCGCTATTGCTCCTCCATTTACGTTTACCTTTTTTTCGTCTATATTTAACTCTTTTAAAACAGCTAAAGATTGAGCTGCAAAAGCTTCATTAAGCTCGAATAAATCTATATCATCAATAGACATATTTAATCTATTCAACATCTTATTTATAGCATCAACAGGTCCAATGCCCATTATACTTGGATCTACACCAGCTAAAGCAAATCCTTTTATATATACAAGAGGCTTTAACCCTAACTCATCACATTTTTCTTGGGAAGCAAGTAAAACTGCTGCAGCTCCATCATTAATTCCCGAAGCATTTCCTGCTGTAACTGTCCCATTTTCCTTAAAAGCAGGCTTTAGCTTTGATAATTTTTCTAAATTCGTATCTTCTTTAATATATTCATCATCTTTAAAAATTATTTCTTCTTTTTTAGTTTTTATAGTTATAGGAACTATTTCATCAATAAATTTACCTTCTTTTCTAGCTTTTGCAGCCTTAATTTGACTTTTATATGCAAATATATCCTGTTCCTCCCTTGAAATTCCATATCTTTCTGCTAAATTTTCCGCAGTAATTCCCATATGATATAAATTAAAAGGACAAGTCAAACCGTCATAAATCATAACATCAATCAATTGACTATTTCCCATTTTTACTCCATTTCTTATACCTTTAATAATAAATGGAGCATTAGACATACTTTCCATTCCACCGGCTATACTTAAATTTTCTTGTCCTGCAAGAATGGACGTATATGCCATAATAACAGAATGAAGGCCAGAACCACATACCGTATTTATTGTTGTTGCAGGAACCTCTATAGGAATGCCTGCATTTAAAGCCGCCTGTCTTGCAGGATTTTGACCATTACCTGATTGAAGAACATTTCCCATATAAACCATATCTATTTGGTCTTTAATTTTAGGATGTTTTTCTAAAATGGCTTCTATTACCTTTGTTCCAAGTTGAACTGCACTAACCCCTGATAAAGTTCCCATAAAAGAGCCTATAGGTGTTCTTAAAGCTGAAACTATAGCTACTTTTTTCATTATATGCACCTCACTATATTTTATTTTTAGAATATTTTTAATATTCTAATTTTATGTTACAACTCTTCTAAAAAACATTCAAGAATAGTTATTTTTTTGGCAAAAAATAGAAGGCCTAAGGCCTTCTATTTATAATCATAAAATCCCTTTCCAGTTTTTCTGCCAAGATATCCTGCCCTTACCATTTTCTTCAATAACACATGAGGTCTATATTTAGGATCTTTTGTTTCTTCATATAGATATTCCATAATAGCAAGAACAATATCATTACCTATAAAATCAGATAACTCAAAAGGACCCATTGGATGATTTGCTCCTAATTTCATAGCTTTATCTATATCTTCTTTTTTAGCTATACCCTCTGCTAATATTCCAATCGCTTCATTTATCATAGGTATTAAGATTCTATTAACTACAAAGCCCGGAGCCTCATTAACCTCCACAGGCTCTTTTCCTATTTTTATAGAAATTTCCTTTATTTTGTTAAATGTTTCATCTGAAGTTGCAATTCCTCTTATTATCTCAATAAGTTTCATTATAGGTGCTGGATTAAAAAAGTGCATCCCTATTACTCTATCTGGCCTATTTGTAGCAGCTGCAATTTCAGTTATTGAAAGGGAAGAAGTATTTGAAGCTAAAATTGTATTTTCATTACATAAAGCATCTAATTTTTTAAAAATCTCTTTTTTAGCTTGCATATTTTCAATTATAGCCTCAATTACCAAATCACAATGCCTTGCATCTTCAATATTTAAGGATTTATGTACCCTAGCTAATATACCATTTTTTTCTTCCTCGGTTATTTTTCCTTTTTCAACAAGCCTTGTTATGTTTTTTACAATGTTGCCATAACCCCTTTCAACAAGTTCTTCCTTTATGTCATTCAAATAAACTTCAATACCATTTTGAGCAAAAACCTGAGCAATTCCTGCCCCCATTGTTCCTGCACCAACAACAAAAACCTTCATATTTATCCTCCTATCTATTTTTAAACTTTTCAACTTTTCTCTTTTCTAAAAACGCAATCATTGCATCTTTTTGATCTTCTGTTGAAAAGCATTGAGAAAACACTTCTGTCTCATACATAACCGCCGTATCAATATCCATCTGATACCCCTTATTTATAGAAGATTTTGCAAGCATCACTGCAATAGGAGCATTAGATGCTATTTTTCTAGCTAGCTTTAATGCTGCCTCCATGAGTTCTTCTTTCTTTACAATTTTATTTACAAGTCCTATTCTTAAAGCTTCATTCGCATCTATTATCTCTCCTGTAAAAATTAATTCTTTTGCCTTTGCTAAACCTACAATTCTAGTTAATCTTTGAGTTCCTCCAAATCCTGGAGTTATACCTAATCCTACTTCGGGTTGTCCAAATTTTGCTCCTTCACAAGCTATTCTAATATCACAGGCTAGTGCAAGTTCACAACCTCCACCTAAAGCATATCCATTTACTGCCGCGATAGTTGGAATTCTTAAATTTTCAATTTTTTTGAAAACTTTATTTCCTAAAATACTAAAATTCCTAGCTTGAATAGGATTCATATCCTTCATCTGTGAAATATCTGCCCCTGCTACAAAAGATTTTTCACCATCTCCTGTAATTATTAAAACATATAAAGATTCATCCCCCTCTAATTCATCTAATACTTTATCCAATTCAACAAGAGTTTTAAAATCTAAAGCATTTAAAGCACAAGGTCTTGAAATTGTCAAAACACCAATATTTCCTTCTTTTTTTAATATTACATTTTCCAAATTATCACCCCCCTAGAAATATTATATCATTTTTCAAAAATTAGTAAAATTTTAAATTTCATAAAAATCATTCTTGCAAAATAAAAATCCTATTGCATATATATGCAATAGGATTTTTATTTACTCCCCTATTATTTTTACCAATACCCTCTTTTTTCTTTTGCCATCAAACTCTCCATAAAAAATCTGTTCCCATGGACCAAGATCTAATTTCCCATCGGTTATAGCTACAACTACCTCTCTTCCCATTATAGTTCTTTTAAGATGTGCATCCGCATTATCCTCAAAGCCATTATGATGATATTGACTATATGGTTTTTCTGGAGCAAGCTTTTCTAGCCAATTTTCAAAATCTTGATGAAGCCCTGGTTCATCATCATTTATAAAAACGCTTGCAGTAATATGCATTGCATTACAAAGAAGCAGTCCCTCTTTTACTCCACTTTCTTTTACACATTTTTCTAGTTCATCAGTTATATTAACAAATCCTCTTCTTGTTTTTAGCTCAAACCAAAGCTCTTTTCTATAACTTTTCATATTCATCACCCCTTAGCTCATCCAGCAAAACCTTAACAGTCTTTTTAAATATAGGATGGACAATGTCTTTATCAATATCACAAATAGGTCTTAAAACAAACTCCCTATTATGCATATCAGGATGAGGAACTTTTAAATCTGGTTCATCAATTATTTCATCGTTATAAAAAATTATATCTAAATCAATATTTCTTGGTCCCCATTTAAACTGCCTTACTCTCCCCATCTGTTTTTCTATATCTAAAAGAACATTTAAAAGCTGCCTACAACTTAAAGCTGTTTCTACCTCTAAAGCTCCATTTAAAAAATCAGGTTGATCTTTATATCCATAAGGTTCTGTTATATATAAATTAGAAACCTTTTTAACTGTTATACCTTTATCCTTTATAAGCTTTATAGCTGTTTTTATATTTTCCTCTTTATTTCCAACATTAGTTCCAAAGGCTATTATAGCTTTATTCATTTTAACACCTCAATCATAGTTATAGCTCTTTTATTTTCCTTAACATCATGAACCCTTACCATATCAACCCCATGCAATGCAGCATAACAGGAAATAGCTATAGTCCCTTCAAGTCTTTCTTCTGGTGGTAAATTACCTAGAGCAATTCCTATAGTTGATTTTCTAGAATGAGCAAGCAATATAGGACAACCTAATCTTTTAAATACATCAATATTTTTTATAAGCTCTATGTTATGCTTATAAAGCTTTCCAAATCCTATACCTGGATCTATTATTATTTTATCCTTTGAAATTCCATTATTTAAAGCAAATTCTATTCTTTTTTGAAGAAACTCATATACTTCACTAACAACATTATGGTAATATGGATTTTCCTGCATATTCTTAGGAGTCCCTTTAATATGCATAAGTATAATAGGAACTTTATACTCCTTAACTATATTAATCATATTCTCATCAAAGGTCATTGCACTAATATCATTTATTATATCTGCTCCAGCTTCAATAGCAAGTTTTGCAGTTTTTGCTCTGTATGTATCAACTGATATCAAAATATCTTTATTTAGATTTCTTATAGCCTCTATTACAGGAATAACTCTTTTAATTTCTTCTTCTTCAGATACAGGATCTGACCCTGGTCTTGTAGATTCCCCACCAACATCTAAAATATCTACACCTTCTTCAATCATTTTTTTAGCCTTATCTAAAGCCTTTTCAATACCTTCTACTCTTGATTCTGTATAAAAAGAATCAGGAGTTGCATTTATTATTCCCATTATTTTTGTCCCATCAAAGTAATACTTTCTTCCATCTTTTAAAGTTATATAATTCATATTATCTCCCCTTTTTCTGTGCATGCAAAGGCATTATGATTGTGTATACTCTCAATGCTTTCAACATAAACCCTATACCAAAGTATATCTTTGTTGCTATCAAGCCTTAAAGCAACTTCCCTTACAACATCTTCAACAAATCTTGGATTTAAATATGCTCTTTCAGTTACATATTTTTCATCTTTTCGCTTTAGAAGAGAAAACACTGGACAGCTTGCACTCTCTTCTGCAATTGCAACAATATCTTCTATCCAAATTAATTTTTTAGTATAAATTTTAATATTAACAACAGCCCTTTGATTATGCGCACCAAATTCACTTATTTCTTTAGAACATGGACATAAAGTAACAACAGGAACGGAAACTTCCATAAAAAATCTATATGTATCGCTTTTTTCAGCATCAAAAGAGCACTTAACATCATTTGGAGATACAATTCCAGTAACAGGAGAAGGTTTTTTTATAAAATAATCAAAGTCAATTTTTATATGGGCAGTTTTAGCAGATAATTTTTCTTTAAGCCTATCTAATGCCCTTTCAATCTCTTTTGGAGTAATTTCTTTTAATTCATGAACAAGCTCAACAAATCTACTCATATGAGTGCCTCTTATATCTGCTGGCAAATCAACTGATAAGGTCATATCAGCAATGGTATGCTGAATTCCTCCTTCCTTTTCCTTTACAATAATTGGCCACTTTAATTTACTTATACCCACTTTTTTTAATGGAACATTTCTAAAATCCTTTTCACTTTGAACGTCCTTCATGTTCTACCCCCTATACACTACTCCACTAGTTTTTGTTTCCCAAACTTCTACTTCATATAATCTACAATTGTCCCTTTTTAAAACATCCTTTAATTCATTATAAACATAAATTGCTATATTTTCAGCTGTTGGCTGACTTATTATTTCATTCAAATAAGCATGATCAAACTTATCTATTATTTTTTCCTTTACTATCCTTTTTAACTCAACAAAATCAAATATCATTCCTTCTTCATCCGGCTCCCCCTCTAATTTAACAACAAGCCTATATGTATGTCCATGTAACTTTTCACATTTTCCATGGTAGTGAATAAGATTATGGGCAGCATCAAATTCAAATTCTTTAATGAGTATCATTCATTTTCACTCCTCAAATCTTTTATTTTTTGAATAAAGTTATATATTATTTTAGCAGTAAGCCCCCATATAACATAATCATTATACTTATAAAAATAAACATTCAACATGCCTTCCTGCCAATTGTAATCTTTAGACGAAATCTTTAAATCATAAGGAAACTCACCTAAAGGTTCTGTTTTAACCTTTATCTTCATTATCTTAGGTTCATTTTCTATAAAAAACTTTACAGGAACAAAAAATATTTTTTCAACCTCATATCTAGAATATCTAACTTTATTTTTATCTAGTATTTTTACAACAAAAGGATATATTATCTTACCATATTGAGTTACCAATATATCGCTTTGGCCTAAAACTTCAATATTTGAAGCATCTAATAAAAGCTCCTCACAAGTCTCTCTTATAGCAGCTTCTTCTATTTTTTCTCCTTTTTCAACTTTTCCTCCTGGTAAAGACACCTCTCCTGCCTGACTTAAATTTTTACTCCTTACCTGAAAAATTATTTGCCAATCATTATCCTTAACTAAAGGTATAGTAACAGCATAACTTTTTAAATCTATTCCTTCCCCTATAATTCCAACTCTTTTAAGTTTTAGTTTTAATCTCTCTAAATTTATCTTCATAGATACTATCACCAATTTATATTATACAATTATTTTTTTATTTTTTACAAGATTAGTATTGATTAACATTAAAATTAGTGTTATAATAACTAAAGTAAAGATTTAACATATAAAGTTAACATACCCCCTAAAATTTAAAGTTTTAGAGGATATGTTGCTTTAAATGTTAAATCTAAAACCTTTAAATTTTAGGAGGTATGTTTAATGTCAGACAAAACATTAATTTGCAAAGATTGCGGAAAGGAATTTATCTTCACTGAAGGAGAACAACTTTTCTACAAGGAAAAAGGATTCGAAAATGAACCAAAAAGATGTCCAGAATGTAGAAGAGTAAAAAAACAACAAAGAAGACAAGAAAACTTCAGAAGATAATAAGGAGAGCTAAGCTCTCCTTTTTATATTCTAGTTTTTCTTATATCCTCTTCAAGTCTTAATATTTTACCTTTCATTTCATCATCTAAATTATTAAGTATCTCTTCCCTAAATTTTAAACCTAACTGCTTTCTGTCAAGACCTTTACAATCTTTATTTAAAATATCTGACCAGCTTATTTTTTTATTTCTAAAAATTAAATCCAAATCAACTAATCTTTCACCATTTTCAAAATATTCAAGGCCTAACAGGATTTTTTTTATCTCTTTCGGATTTTTTAACGTAAAAAGTCTAACTTGATAAACTAAAATCGACATCATAAATCTAGGATAATCCTTTGTCCATGTTTCACCTAATATAATTCCTAAATCAAAATTATCTAAAACAACCGATAATCTTTCATAATGTTTTCTATATTCACTATATCTATCATATATTCTTATATAAACTTCATTCCACTCTACCCCAATAAGTCCTTCATTTAAGAATCTTAAAACCTGTGTTCTAAGCCTTTTAAGCAAATTAAAGCATGTCATATTTACTAATATAGTTTTAGAATTAATATCGTGAATATTTATTTTTTTATCTAAAGATTTATCTGTAAAACATATTATTGTATCTTGATATGTCCCTTCATCTAAACTTTCATGTAATGTTAATAATTTCCCATTATATTCATTTTTTATAGTTTCTATAATCTTATCACCATCACCTAAAGTTCTTATCAAAATAATTCCTGGAGCTATATGACAATCATTAACAAATTCATACCCTTTTAAATTAAACATTCTTGCAAAAAACTCATCAAATGGAATAGGTATTAAAATGCTTGAAATTATATCTTTATATCTAGCTATATTTTTATTAGGCTCTGTAATAAGGACAATAGTACTACTTTCTATTGCAAAATCTAAAGCAGAATCTATATCTAGTTTTAAGCCCTGCATATAAGATAGTAAAAACAATTCAAAGTCTTTAGGATTCTTGCAACCAAAAACAACCATTTTAGGCCCACTTCTTATAATAGATAACAACCCCATACCCCTTTCATTTTCCTATTTTGCTTATTTTAAATCTATAACTATCCGTTCCTATAGGATAATATAGTTTTATCACATTATTCTTATAAAAAATATTTATATAATAAATTCCATTCAAATATGTTAAATCAAAAATCCTTTTATCATGCCCATACAAATAAAAATCACAATTCTTAGGCAAATTTTCAAATTTATGAGCAAGTCCAAGTTTCAAACCTTCATATAAAAATATATCTCCCTCCCTTATAACTTTTACGTTACTTTTTAAATCTAAAACTGATATATTATCATGATTTCCCGGAACAATGACTATTAAATCTGCAAACTTTGAAAGAGCATTTAAAAAATTATCTGCTTCTTTTTTATAAATATTTACAAGATAAGGATTCAATTCTAATTTTACATCATCAGCAATATCTCCTGTATGAATAACAATGCTTGGTTTTATCTTTTTTACCATTTTTATTATAGAACTATAAATATAAGACGGAGTATCACTTATGTGAATTAAAGCTTTGCTGTTATTTAAAATCTTTGGAACATATATTTTCCCAAAAATATGATACAAATTTTCCCATAAAACTTCCATAAAAACATCCCCTATTTAAGTAGTATAAACTTTTTATTTTTGTAAAAAAATATTATATAGGCAATATTAGACAAAATTTCAAAAAAGGAGTGCAATACCATGAAAGCAGTAATAATGGCAGGTGGAGAAGGAACTAGATTAAGACCATTAACTTGCGGAATTCCAAAACCAATGGTTCCAATACTTAACAAACCTGTAATAGAATACACAATTAAACTTTTAAAAAAATATAATTTTGACAAGATTGCTATAACTACTTGCTACCTTTCAAATTTCATTATTGATTATTTAGGAGATGGAAGCAAATTTGGAATATCTATTGATTATTACATAGAAGAAACTCCCCTTGGAACAGGAGGAAGTGTGTTAAATACTGGAGATTTCATAGATCAAACTATTCTAGTAATAAGTGGAGATGTTTTAACTGATATAGATCTTTCAAAAGCTATAGAATTTCATAAAAATAAAAATTCCAAAGCAACTTTAATTTTAAAACGAGCAACAAACCCCTTAGAATATGGAATTGTCATAACAAATTCAGAAGGTAAAATAGAAAGATTTTTAGAAAAGCCAAGCTGGGGCGAAGTCTTTAGCGACACAATAAATACAGGAATATATATACTTGAAAAAGATGTTTTCAACTACTATAAAAAAGGAGATTCCTTTGATTTTAGCAAAGACCTTTTCCCAAGATTACTAAAAGACAATGTTCCAATGTATGGGTATATAACAGATGAATATTGGAATGACATTGGAGATATAAACTCATACAAACAAACTCATTTTGACATATTAAACGGTAAAGTAAAAGTAGATTTGGATTTACCTATGGTAAAAGAAGGAATATACATAGGGGAAGGAACTGTAATAAAAGATGATGTTATAATAAATCCTCCTGTTTACATAGGCAAAAACTGTATTATAAACTCAAAAGCCAAACTTGATTCATTTACAATAATTGGAGATAACTGTAAAATTGAAGAAAATGCCTCAATAAAAAAATCTATAATTTGGAATAACACATCAATTGGTCAATCTACTCAAGCTAGATCAACTATAATATGCAATAAGGTTATAATTAAAAATAATGTAAATTTATTCGAAGACTCAGTAGTAGGAACAGAATCTACAATAGAATCCTTCTGCACAATAAATCCATCAATTAAAATTTGGCCCTTCAAAAAAATAAAAGAATCCTCCATTGTAAACAACAATCTAGTTTGGGGAACAAAAGTGAGCAAAACACTATTTGGAAACAGAAATATATCAGGAGACATTAATATAGATATAACTCCTGAATATGCAAGTGTTTTAGGTTCAGCATACGCAAATATCGTAAATAAAAGTAAACCTGTAGTGGTATCCTGTGATGATAGCAATACTTCAAAAGCAATTAAAAATTCTATATTATCAGGATTGCTATCCTCAGGAATAAGAATAATAGATATTGAAGATGTAACATTACCAATAGCAAGAAATGCAGTTATGTTTTATAATGCCTCAGGAGGAATCCATACTTATTCTGACATAAATTCAAAAAACAAAGTTTATATAGAATTTATAAACGAAAAAGGTGGAAACATAGATCGATCTACTGAAAAAAAGCTTGAACATTTATATCATCGTCAAGATTTTGAAAGATGTAATTCTGATTCCATAAAAGATGTCATTAAAATTTATAATTATTCTTCCTATTATATTAACACAATATTATCTCTTTTAAAAAATATTCCTAAAATCAAAAATAACTCACCAAAAATACTATTATCCTCTGAAAGTGAACTTTCACTATCGATAGTACATAAAATTTTAACTGAAATAGGTTGTAAAGTATTTATAGATTATAGTTTAAGGAAAGGATTAGATAAAGAAAGCCTAGATATTCTCTCTAAAAAAGTAGCAAATGAAGGATTTTTCCTTGGAATTTTAATTAACTTTAACGGTGAAAGTCTAAAACTTATAGATAACAAAGGCAATATTATTGATAATGAAAAATACATTTTGCTAACAGAGCTTATACTTGCAAAAACAGGAAAATGCAAAAAATTTATAGTTCCATATACAGCAACTAAACAAATTGAAGAAATAGCAAAGAATTATTCTTTAGAGGTTATAAGAACAAAATCTAATATATCAAATCTTTTAAATGAAATATTAAAAGATAACGACCTTATTTATCAATACTTATTAAATTTTGATGCCTCTGCCGCATCTGCATTGATTATAGACTTCGTGATAGATAATAACATTACACTTTATGAATTAGTTAATGAAATACCAAGATTTTATACAAAACATAGGGAAATTGTTTGTGATATCTCAGAAAGAGGAAAAATTATAAGACAGCTTATAGAGCAAAACAAAGATAAAAACATAGAACTATTTGAAGGTTTAAAAATTAATACAGAAAAGGGATGGGTAATTATTATCCCTGACAACGAAAAACCCACTTTTAACATATATAGCGAAGGATATTCTGAAGAATTTGCAGAGGAAATAAGTTTTGATATTTACAATAAAATATTAAACCTAATAAACAACTCTTAAAGAAAGGAGTTGATGGTGGGTGCTTTATATGTATGTAGCTTTATTCTTTGTTTTACTTGTAGTCTTTTTTATCTTAAACAAAACATCAAATAAAATAAATAAACATATTGAGATAAAAGATGCACTGCTTAATCATGATGAACTAATTCAACATGCTAAAGAAATAGCAAAAAATCACTCCGTAGAAAAAAATAAAAAAGGAATTGATATATTATCTCACCGTCTGATAGATAATTATAAGTTTATAACAAATTTATATTTAAAAACTAATGATTTAGCTAAAACAAAAAAGAATTTGCCTTCTGGTAGCGACTGGCTTCTTGATAATTTTTACATAATAGAAGATAATTATAAAAATATTATAAGAAATGTAAACAATAAAACTTTTAAAGAACTTGAAATATTAAACAAAGGATATTATAAAAATTTTCCACGAATATTTATATTAGCAGTAGAACTTATATCTCATACCGATGGTAGAATTGAAAAAGATTTACTTATTGATTTTATAAATGCTTATCAAAAAATCCATCATCTTTCTATGAGCGAAATTTGGGCTTTACCCTTATGTCTTAGTATTGCCCTCTTTGAAAAAATAAGAAACTTATGTGAAAAATTAAACACAACTCAAAACGAGTGGAACAAAGCTGAAGAAATAATTAAACTTGATGATTATGGCAAAATAACCAAAGCATTATCCGATAAATTAGAAAACAAAACATTTACTCCAAGTTTTATTGAACATCTTGTTGAAATATTAAAGAAAAACGAAATATATAACGAACCTGTTTTAGACTTTATAAAATCTAAACTTTTATATGAAAATATAAGCATTGAAAACATAATAAATATTGAACATCAAGAACAAGCACAGATTGCCATTTCTTTTGGAAATAGCATAAATAGTTTAAGACTTATAAACGCTTTAGATTGGAACGAAATATTCGAAGAAATCTCTGTTGTAGATAAAATCCTTTCAAAAGATAAATTTTATAAGTTACAGGACAAAGAAACTAGAGATTACTATAGGCATAAGATCAAAAAAATAGCTTCTAAATACAATGTTTCTGAAAGCAAAGTAGCAAAACATTTAATATTGCTTGCAAGCCAAGCAAATACGGACAAAAAAAGTCATGTTGGATATTACCTTTTGGATGAAGGTTTAAATCTTTTAATAAACAAACTTACAAATAAAAACAATAGAACAAGAAACTTACTTCCTACACTATATTTCTTAACTTTATTTACCCTTTTACTTGCTTTAAACTTTGCTTTATCCTATTACTGTTTTATTAAAACCAAAAATTATACTTTATCAATATTATCCTTTTTGGTGCTTTTAATTCCTTTGAGCGAAGTTTCAATATCTTTTACTAACTGGATATTTACTCACTTTTTAGAACCATCTTTCCTTCCAAAACTTGATTTTAAAGATGGAATTCCAGACGAATACAAGACAATAATAATAATACCTACGGTTTTACCAAATGTAAACAGGGTAAAATCTATATTTAATCAACTTGAAGTAAATTATTGTGCAAACAAAAATAAAAACATATATTTTGCAATTTTAGGAGATTTTATTGATTCTAAACAAGAATTTATGGGAAATGAAGAGGAAATAATAAAAACTGGATTAGAACTTACAAAAGAACTAAACAAAAAATATTCAAAAAATGAAGATATTTTCTATTATCTGCACAGAAAAAGAATTTATAATCCAGCCCAAGAAAAATGGATGGGTTGGGAAAGAAAAAGAGGGGCAATATATGAATTTGTAGAACTTATACGTGGAAATCTAGATACAAACTTCATAATTCTTTCATCAGATATTACCCCACTTAAAAATGCTAAATATATAATTACTATAGATGCTGATACAATAATGCCAATAGGATCAGCAGAAAAACTAATCGGCACTATATGTCATCCTTTAAACAAAGCAGAATACGACGCCAATAAAGGAATAGTAACCAAAGGATACGCCCTTATACAACCAAGAATAGGAATAAACATTGAAAGTGCCAATAAAACTATCTTTTCAAGAATCTTTGCGGGCAATGGAGGAGTGGATCCTTATTCTAAAGCTATTTCAGATATTTATCAAGATATTTTTAAAGAAGCTATATTTACAGGAAAAGGTATATTCGACATTGATATTTTCAAGGATAGCTTAAAAAATATACCTGAAAATACACTACTAAGCCATGATTTAATAGAAGGAAGTTATTTAAGGGTAGGACTTGCAACAGATATAGAACTTATAGATAACTATCCTGAAAAATATAGTTCATATATAATGAGACAACATAGATGGACTAGAGGAGATTGGCAAACAATTCCTTGGCTTAAATCAAAAATTAAAACATCAAATGGTGATTTAATAAATAATCCACTAAATTATATTTCTAAATGGAAAATAATAGATAATCTTCGTCGCAGCTTGGTATTTATATCTAATTTTATCTTGATAACTTATGCTTCTATTTTTATTAAAGATAAATTATTAATATCTACTGCATTAATTTGTATGTTTTTCCCAGTTTTCTTAGGATTTTTAGACTATTTAAACTTAAAATATTTTATATCACCAAAGGAAAAATTAAACGGAAACTTAATATACGGGCTTAAAGCTTCATTTTATCAATGTTTATTAAATTTCATATTTCTTCCATACAATACATATATTATGGCTCATGCTATATTAAAAACTCTTTATAGAATATATATATCAAAGAAAAACACCCTTGAGTGGGTTACTGCAGCAGATGTGGAAAGTTCATTAAACAACGACCTAAAAAGTTTTATAATAAGAATGTATCCCGGATTAATAATTTCATCGGTATATCTTTTATTAGGTCTTTTTAAACAAACTTTAATTCTACCATTAATTTTTTCTTTAATTTGGTTTACCTCACCTTTTGTAGCTTATTATATTAGCAAACCAACTATACGTAAATATGAATTTATTAAAGAAGACATTGATATACTAAGAAGAATCGCAAGAAAAACATGGTTATTTTATGAAGAATTTACTGATAAAAGTAATAATTATCTTCCTATTGACAATTACCAACAAAGTCCTGTAAAAAAAGTTGCCCACAGGACATCTCCAACAAATATTGGTTTTTATCTTTTAAGCTGTCTTTGCGCTAAAAATTTAGGATATATAAGCTTATCTAAAATGCTTACTAAAATCAATGAAACTTTATCAACCATAGAAAAATTAAAAAAATGGAAGGGACATCTTTATAACTGGTACGACACAAAAACATTAGAAGTATTACATCCATATTATATTTCAACAGTTGATAACGGTAATTTTATAGGATATCTAATAACTTTAAAAGAAGGAATAAAGTCTTTATTAAATGAACCTATTTTCTCTAAAAATGATATTGAGGGCTTAAAGGATACTTTAAAACTAGATAATAATCTAAAAGAATATGTTGAGCAATTAGAACAATTAACAAAAAATGAATCCTTTGATATTAAAAAATGGATATCTATTTTAAATGAATTAGAAAAATTAGAACCCTCAAATCTTTTCAGACAAAAAGTTGTTGATGCCGCTAAAGACTTTAAACAGGAAATTGAAAAATTTATTCCTTTATACCTTTTAAATGATGATGAATTTATCACTAAAATACATAATTTTTCAATAAAGAATCTTAATAAATTTTATGAAGATATGTTAAAAGATAAGCCTGAGATTAGCGTATATTTACATAATGTAAAAAATCTACTCAATTTTGCCCATAAAATTATATCTCGTATAGAAACAATAATAGATAATACTAATTTCTCACTACTATATGACGAAAAAAGAGATCTGTTCTCCATAGGATTTAATGTAGAAGAAAATAAACTTACTAATTCATATTATGATCTTTTAGCATCTGAAAGTAGACTTGCAAGTTATATAGCTGTAGCAAAACGTGAAGTTCCTGTAAGTCATTGGTTTAGACTCGGAAGAAGCCTTGTAAAAATAAATGGATATAGAAGCTTAGTTTCTTGGACAGGAACGATGTTTGAATATTTCATGCCTCCAATTGTTATGAAAACTTTTGAAAATACTTTACTTAGTGAGACTTACTATACTGCAATAAAGGCTCAAATAAAATATGGTAACGACAGAAAAGTTCCTTGGGGAACTTCAGAATCTGGTTTTTATACCTTTGACCTTCTTCTTAATTATCAATATAAAGCCTTTGGAGTTCCAGATTTAGGCTTAAAAAGAGGGCTTATAAACGATCTTGTTATTTCACCTTACTCAACAGTTTTAGCACTACCTTTTAGTCCTAAAGAATCCATAGAAAATTTAAAAAGAATAATCAATGAAATAGGAGAAGGAATATATGGTCTTTACGAAGCTATAGACTATACACCAGAAAGACTTCCTAAAAATAAAAATGCAGCAGTGGTTGAAAGTTTCATGGCCCATCATCAAGGAATGATATTAGCCTCAATAAATAATTTTATAAACCAAAATATATTGGTAAGATATTTTCATTCAGATCCTACAATCAAATGTGGAGAATTTTTATTACAAGAAAAAATACCTTTAAGGGTAATAATCACAAAAGAACATAAGGAAATTGTAAAACCATTTAAGCGTGAAGTATATAAAGAACAAACAATAGTTCGTGAAGTTGGAGCCTTTGAATCTGATATACCTATTTGTCATATTTTATCTAATGGAAATTATTCTATAATGCTTACAAATGGAGGTTCAAGTTTTAGCAAATACAATGATATATACATAAACAGATGGAGAGATGACGCTATTCAAAGGCGTTATGGAACATTTATATTCCTTCGCAATCTCAACGATAATAAAGTTTTATCAACTACTTATGAACCAATTTGCAAAAAAGTTAAATATTATAAAGCTAAATTTTCACAAGATAAAGCTGAATATTTATTAAAAGAAGATAATTTAGAAATTCATACAGAAATTTGTGTTTCACCTGAAGATAACTGCGAAATTAGAAAAGTCAATATAACTAACTTTTCTAACGATAATATAACCTTAGAAGCAACAAGTTATAGTGAAATAGTTTTAAACAACATAATGGCTGATATAGCTCACCCTGCATTTAGCAACTTATTTGTAAGAACAGAATTTGATGACAAATATAACTGCATTATAGCATCTAGAAGACCTCGTGAAGAAGGAAGACCACCCCATTTTGCCTTCCATTCACTATTAGTTATTGGAAATAAACTAGGAAACATTGAATATGAAACAGACAGACTTAAATTTTTAGGAAGAGGGAAAAACATCTCAGAACCACAAGCACTTTATCAACCTCTTACAAAATCAATTGGCGCTGTTTTAGATCCTATATTTAGCCTAAGATGTAGATTAGAAATAAAATCAGGTGAAACAGCTACACTAGTATTCTTTACTGGATATGGTAAGACTAAAGAAGAAGTATTAGAACTTAGCAAAAAATATAGCGACTATTCAAACGTTAAGAGAGCCTTTGAACTTGCAAATATAAGGAGCAAAATGGAACTTAGATATTTAAATCTTAAAGCCTCCGAGGTTATAGATTTTGATAATATGTTATCTCACATTTTGTATTTAAGCCCTCTTAAAGCAAAATATAAGGATATAATTAAACAAAATAAAAAGGGACAGCAAGAATTATGGAAATTTGGTATATCAGGAGATATTCCTATAGTTTTAGTTACAATAAATAAATGTGAAGATATTGAAGCAATAAAAACCATGATAAAAGCTCATGAATATTGGAGAAATAAAGGGCTTAAAGTAGACCTTGTAATACTTAACCAAGATGAAAGTTCATATCTACAACCTTTAAGGAATCTTATACAAGATACAATAATGCGAAGCATTACAAGCGATGTTTTAAATAAATCTGGAGGAATTTACGTTTTAAATGAAAAGGAAATGAATGAAGAAGATGTTATTTTACTATTTACTGTAGCAAGATTAATAATACATGCTCAAAAAGGTTCAATATCTAAACAAATAAAGCTTCAAACAAGTTATATTGAAAACCAAAAAATAGATATAGAAATTCCTCAAGAAGAACTTATTTTTAAAGATATACCTGTGCCTGAACTTGATTATTTCAATGGATATGGTGGTTTTGATATAGAAAATAAAGAATATGTTATCAAGCTAAAAGAAAATTCCTCTACTCCTTTACCTTGGTCAAATATTGTAGCAAATAAAAATTTAGGTTTTCTAATAACAGAAAGCGGTGGAGGTTATACTTGGTTTAAAAATAGCCGTGAAAATAAACTAACTCCATGGAGTAACGATCCTGTTTCAGATCCACCAAGCGAAGTAATATACATCCGTGATGAGCATACTAAAGAATTCTGGAGCATAACTTCAAATCCTATAAGAAAAAATATACCCTATATAATTCATCATGGAATTGGATACTCAAAATTTATACAAGAAAGCCATAATTTAAAACAAGAGCTTTTATGTTTCGTTCCTAAAGACGATAGCGTAAAAATAAACTTAATTAAAATAACAAATACTGCTTACGTTAAAAGAAAAATTTCTATTTACTACTATATAAAACCTATGCTTGGAGTAAGTGAAAACAGCACTCAACAATACATAGTAACTGATTTAATTACACATACAGGAACTATACTCTTTAAAAACACATATAACATGGATTTTCCTGACTGCATAGCTTTCATAGACTCTTCCGAAGAAAAAGATAGCTTTACATGCAACCGAATGGAATTTATAGGACCATATAGAAATCTTAAAAATCCTTACGGCCTTTTAAAAGAAAAACTATCTAATAGCTTTGGAGCAGGACTTGATCCATGTGTAGCAATTAAACTTACAGTATCCCTTGAGCCAAATGAAGAAAAGGAAATTTCAATTATTTTAGGAGCTGCTAATAGCAAAGAAGAAGTTGAAAAATTAGCTATTAAATACAAAAACTTAAATAATTGCAAAAAATCATTTGAAGAAGTTAAAAGCTATTGGAAATCAATACTTGATGTTATTCAAGTAGATACCCCTGAAAAATCTATTAATATAATGTTAAACGCTTGGCTTATATATCAAACACTATCGTGTAGATTATTTGCTAGAAGTGCTTTTTATCAAAGTGGCGGTGCATATGGCTTTAGAGACCAGCTTCAAGACGTTTTATCAATGCTTAACATAGCACCTGAAATAGCAAAAGAACAAATAATACTTCACTCTAAACATCAATTTTTAGAAGGAGATGTTCTGCACTGGTGGCATATGTGTAAAGACATCAAAGGTATTAGAACAAAATTTTCCGATGATCTTTTATGGTTACCTTTTGTAGTTGCCGAATATATAACCAAAACTGGTGATTATTCAATTTTAGATATTGAGACTCACTTTGTTGAAGGTGAAAAATTAAAAGAAAATGAAGATGAAAAATACTTTACACCAATTAAATCACAAGAAAAAGCTTCTATATATGAACACTGCATAAAAGCTATTGAACATTCTTTAAAATTTGGAGAACACGGAATACCTCTTATGGGTTCTGGAGATTGGAATGATGGAATGAATACAGTTGGCAATAAAGGAAAAGGTGAAAGCGTATGGCTTGGCTGGTTCTTATTTAGTATACTACAAAAGTTTATTCCTATCTGCAAATTTAAACTTGATTATGAACTTGCTGGAAAATATCAAGAAATTTCAAAGAAAATAATAAAAGCAATAGAAGAAAATGCTTGGGATGGAGAATGGTATAAAAGAGCTTATTTTGATGATGGAACTCCCCTTGGCTCTTCTATAAATCCTGAATGTAAGATAGATTCCCTAGCTCAAACCTGGGGGATAATAAGCAATGGAGCAAATTACAACAGGGCCTTAATTGCAATGAAATCTGTAGAAAATTATTTAATAAACAAAGAAGCCGGGATTATAATGCTCTTTACACCGCCCTTTGATAAAAGCAATTTAAATCCAGGATATATTAAAGGATATGTTCCCGGCGTTAGAGAAAATGGAGGTCAGTATACTCATGCTGCTACCTGGGTAATTTATGCATATGCTCTACTTGGAGATGGTGATAAAGCCGTTGAACTTTACAACATGATAAATCCAATAAATCATTCAAGAACACAATTTGAAGTATCAAAATATAAAGTAGAACCTTACGTTATGGCAGCAGATGTTTATACCGTTGAACCTCACGTAGGAAGAGGTGGCTGGACATGGTATACTGGCTCATCAAGTTGGATGTATAAAGTAGGTTTAGAAGAAATCCTTGGATTTAAAAAGAATGGCGATAAGCTAATCATCGACCCATGTATCCCAAAATCATGGACCCAATATAGTATAACTTATAAATATAAATCCTCAACTTATAAAATAATAGTTAAAAATCCAAATTCTAAAAACAAAGGAGTATCTAAAATAATAATAGACAATAATGTATCAGAAAATAATATAATCAATTTAAATGATGATGGTAAAATTCACCAAGTTGAAGTTATAATGTAAGTGGGAGCTTTCCTCCCACTTACTTAAAAATAATAATTTTTACATCTCCAGGGTTTAAATAAATATCTACATCTTTACCTACAAAAATTTCTTTGCTCTTTATTAATTCAAACAATATATCACATTCTTGTATTTTTTGCTTTATTTTTCTTTCTAACTTATGTTTTTTAAAACTTAAACTTACACATTTTTTAAAATCTCCATTAGCAGCTATAAGTAATAATTTTTCCTTAAAGTCATCTAACTTATATGCAAAAACAAAGGTTGACGGTTCCTTTAGATCAAAATTAATAAAGTTGTTAGATTTTAAAAACTTTAAATACTTTTCTCTAATCTTACTCACTCTTTCTAAAATGCTTATCATATCTTCTTTGCCTTCATTATTCCAATGAAGCGCATATCTATCAAAAAAAGCGAGCTTACCATATAAAGGATCATCTTTAGAAAGCATGTATCTTCCATTTGGCTGAGGATCTAATCCTAAATTCATAGGCTGAACCTCAAATAATTCCATTCCAGAAGTTACAAAAGGAACAGCATTAGGAATAAAATTATTTATAACTACCGTAAATTTAGAAAATGCTTTTCCTCCTTCCCTGGAAGCAGCTCTTGGAGTATCTGGAGTTTCCGCTGTTGCAATCACTGGAAGTTTTAATTTTTTAGATTGCAAAATCATCTTTTTAAAATATCCTTCTTTAATCCTTGGTTGAGCCCACCAATACTCACCTATTATCATATTATATCCTGCCCTCTTAGCTTTTTTATCTGATTTATTATTAAGTTCTTCTGATATAAAACAAAAATTTTTATCAAATTCACGCGGTCTTTTAATAATCATTCTTTCAAGCTCCGATGGAAGTGCATGTCCCATATCTATTCTTGCACCATCTATTCCAAAATTTCTTTGATAATATGGAATTACATCAGCTATTTTATTCCACAATTCAATATTTTTAATTTTACCTTTGAATATGTTTCCTCTAATAATATCAAATAAAATATATGGAGGCTGATCCCTATCTACAAATTTAGAAGACTGCTTAGGATTATCAAGGTACAGCCTTAAATAAGTAACATCATTCCAAGGTGGTTGAGGATCATTTATTGAATCAGAAAAAGCTGGAGCAGTAGTAATTTCAAACTCCTTCTCTATAAGTTCAAAGAAATCTATATTTTTATCTTGACTACATCTTTGTTTTATACTTTCCCATTTTTGAGGATCTATTTTATCTGGAGATGGAACAAATAATTTTAAATGTTCTTTAACTTCATAAGAATTATAAATTTTTTCTATATTACTATTTTCTGCTTTTGTAAAAGGTTCAAATCCTTCTATTTTAGGAGGATGATATTTATCTAAATCCTTTATCTTAATCCAGTAAAACCAATCAGGATGTTCTAAAATCAAATCAGAATCTCTAGCTGAAGTCCTAGGTATTATATCAATAATAACCCTAATTCCAAGAACATGACAAGCTTCAACAAAAGCTCTAAATTCTTCATCTACCGTTGTTTCTAACATGGTATCCTTTAATACAGGATCTATCTCAAAAAAATTTTTTACAGCATAAGGGGAACCCATCTCTCCCTTTGCATATCTTGTGCTGTTCTTTGTAATAGGAAGCATATAAATTACATTAAAACCCATTTTTTTAATAAGCGGTAGTAAAACTATAGTTTTTAAGAAAGTTCCTGTATCTTTAAAGCCAAACTTATTATTAAGTTCTAAATTGCCATCAGAATCATGATCCCATGCAGAAGAAGTTCTAATTTGCATTCCATAAATGCTGCTATCTTTTATCCAGTCTCCCCCATTATTTTTTTCTTTTATCACTTTAGATAGGGGTAATGCATAGTCAATATTTTCCTTCATATTAGATATTATAACTTTTTCTATACACTGAAGATAAAAATTATATGGATTTACTGTAATGGTTCCGTCTTGATTTACTTTTTTCTCTTCTCCTATATATCCAAATGTATCCCAAATAGAAGGTACTTTATATTCAATATTTTTTCCAAATTCAACTTTACTTTTCAATATGCTCGCAACTTTAATCAATGCACTTTTTCTTTCCATAGCCTTCCCCCTCTGTGCAATCGTTTGAACACATACTTATTATACAACAAAATTATTCAAAAAGATAGGCCAAATAGCCTATCTTTTATAAACTACCTCTCCATTAACAACCGTCATAAAAACTTCAATATCTTTTATATCTGAAGGTTTAACCTTAAAAATGTTCTCCTCAAGAACTACAAAATCAGCATATTTTCCTTTTTCTAAACTTCCATATATATTTTCCATATAATTTGCATAGGAAGGATTTTTAGTATAACATTCTATAGCTTGTTTTATCGTAACATTTTCTTCTTTATTTAAATTAATATCATCTACAGCACAATATATTCCAAGAAGTGGTTCAAAACCTCTAAAATAAGTTCCGTCCTTCTTTGTCATAACTGCTGCTCCAAAGGGAGTATCACTATTAAAAATAACTTTAATACCTTTTTCAATAAAAGTTTTAAACCTATACGTATCCTTTATTCTTCTTAATCCTACCCTTGACAATGTTAAGTCCTTTTCTAAATTGAAAATAGGCTGAAAGGACGCTATAAGATTCAACTTTTTAAATCTATCTATATCCTCTTCCCTTATTATTTGTATGTGTTCAACCCTATTTCTAACTTTATCGTTAGGATATAAAGAATATACTTTTTCATAAATATCTAAAAACTTTTTTAGTGCCAAATCCCCAATTGCATGAACAGCCAAAGGAACGTTATTTTTTAGAGAATTTTCAACAATACTATAAATTTCTTCATCCTTTAAAGTTTGAATGCCTTTATTTTCAGGCTCATCTTCATAACCATCTATCAACATAGCTGTTTTAGAACCAAAACTTCCATCCATAAAATACTTACAAGGACCTTTTTTAATCCTTTCACCATCCTCAAGATTTATAAACTCATCAAGCTCCCTACTTTTTCCTAATGCCCCTGCAACTATTCGAATTTTTAAATTTCCTTCATTTTGAAGCTTTTTATATAAATTAAAATACCTAGGATACTGAGTCATAATATCATTAACCATAGTGATTCCACTTTTAAACAATTCATTTTCTAAACAAATTAAAGCCATTTCAAGATATTCATCCCCTACTTTATCCATTATAAGTCCTAGAATATCAAATACCCACTCTTCATAAAAAAGTCCTGTAAGTCCTTTTTCATCTTTTATAGCATTTTGTGAAGTTACTGCTTTACTATGCAAATTTAACTCCTTTAATGCAGCCGTATTTAAAACTAATGAATGTCCATCCTGCCTTACTAAACAAACAGGTTTATCTTGTACTATCTTATCTATATCAAATCTATTTGGCATTTTTCCACCAAAAATTTCTTCATTCCATCCTGAACCAATAACCCACGCATTTTTGCTATATTTTTTTAGTAAAATTTCAAATTCTTCTTTAGTTTTAACATTTTTTAAATTTAAATCCACAACACTTCTTGCTGCTTCTATAAGATGAATATGACTTTCAATAAAACCTGGTAAAACTGTTTTCCCTTCAAGATCAAAAATTTCTCCTTTAAAGTTTTCCTTTAAATCTTTATATTTTCCTAATTTTAATATTTTTCCGTTTTGAACTAACATAGAATCAAATACACTATCATTCTCATCCATTGTATATATAGAGGCATTTGTAAATAATAATTGTTTCATAATTCCCCCCCTTTGTTATATTTATATTTCTATTTTACCATATTTTTCAATCAACTAGACAAAAAATAAAAAAAACTGCATTTAATTTAAAAATGCAGTGTCTAATTCATTTAACAAAAGTGCTAGAAATTCTTCTCTTTTCAAATAAATCCCTGTTTCTAGCTTTACTGAAGTTGCTATATTTTTTAATGTATCATCAAATTCTTCTTGATTTAAATTTATTCCTATGCCTAAAACAACACACTGTAATTTCCCTAAGTAATAAAAAGTTTCTGTTAATACTCCTGCTATTTTCTTGCCATTTAAATAAACATCATTTGGAAATTTTATATCTGCAAATACATTAAATTTCTTCAAAGTTTCCACTATTATTCTTGAAATTAAAATACTAACAACCTCTACATTTTTAATCCAATCAGGATGTAAAATAATTGATAAAGCAATAGAATTTCCCCTATAAGTAACCCATCTTCTTCCATGAGTCCCTCTTCCTTCTGTTTGCTCTTCTGCTAATATACAAAGTCCCCACTCACCTAACTTAGCATATTTTTTTGCAACATCATTTGTAGAAGTTACACGCTCAAAATATATTAGCTTTTTTCCTAATAAATTCGTATTTAATAACGAAAAATATCTTTCAAAATCAAAGTTCACATTTCCAAATACATGAAACATAATAAATTCACCATCACTCAATAAATTTTCCCATTTTTCTAAACTTGTTATATCTATTCTGTAATAAAATATCAATATCTAATTTACTCAGATTATCTATTTCATCTATAAGATTTTGCTTTATACTTTTAGAAACTCTATCTACATCTTTATGAGCTCCTCCAAGAGGCTCTTCTATTATTTTATCTATTACTCCAAAGTTCAAAAGATCTTGAGCAGTTAACTTCATTAATTCTGCAGCTTCTTTAGCCTTTGAAGCATCTTTCCACAAAATACTAGCAAATCCCTCTGGAGACAAAATAGAATATATGGAATGTTCAAGCATCCATACTCTATCAGAAACAGCAAGAGCTAAAGCTCCTCCACTTCCCCCTTCAGCAATCACAATTGAAATTATAGGCACTTTTAAAGTAGACATTTCAAACAAATTCTTAGCAATAGCTTCTCCTTGTCCTCTTTCTTCAGAGCCTATACCACAGAATGCTCCTGGAGTATCTACAAAACATATAATCGGCCTTTTAAATTTTTCTGCCTGCTTCATAAGTCTTAAAGCTTTCCTATAACCTTCAGGATGAGGCATTCCAAAGTTTCTTTTTATATTTTCCTGAGTATTCTTCCCTTTTTGTTGACCAATTACAGTTACAGGCTTACCCTTTAAAAGGGCTATCCCACCTATAATCGCAGGATCATCTCCATAAAGTCTATCTCCATGAAGTTCTATAAAATTATCAAATATTCTTTCAATATAATCAAGAGAAGTAGGTCTTTCAATTTTTCTTGCAAGCTGAACTTTATCCCATGCTCTTATATTTTCAAAGGCCTCTTTTTGAAGTTCTTTTAATTTTTTTTCTAAAATTTCAATCTCATTACTTAAATCTATATTTTGAAGCCTTGAAAATTCCCTTAACTCTTTTATTTTATTTTCAAGCTCACAGACTGCCTTTTCAATTTCAAATATACTCAAGTCATCACCCCCTGTGCATTAAAAGTATATTATAGAGGGTTTTCTTTAAGTTCTCCCTTTCAACAATTAAATCAATAAAACCATGTTCTAATAAAAATTCCGCTCTTTGAAAACCTTGTGGAAGTTTTTGTTTTATAGTTTGTTCTATAACCCTTGGGCCTGCAAAACCAATCAATGCCTTAGGTTCTGCTAAAATAATATCCCCTAACATTGCAAAACTTGCTGTAACTCCTCCTGTTGTAGGATCTGTTAATACTGATATATATAAAAGCCCAGAATCTGAATGTCTTTTTACAGCTGCACTCGTCTTTGCCATCTGCATCAAAGAAAGAATTCCTTCCTGCATTCTTGCGCCACCTGAGGCAGTAAATACTACTACAGGAAGTCTTTTCTCTGTAGCCTTTTCAAAAGCTCTTGTAATCTTTTCTCCAACAACACATCCCATACTTCCCATTAAAAAGTAACTATCCATAACCGCTATTACACAACTTTCACCATTTATTTTCCCTTCTCCCGTAATCACAGCTTCATTTATCCCAGTATCTTTAACTAAATTTTGTATCTTAATATCATAATCTGGATAATCAAGAGGATTTATTGTTTTTAAATTGCTATCATATTCCACAAATGTTCCTTTATCTATAATAAGTTCTATTCTTTGTTTTGCTGTCATTCTAAAATACTTATTACAATTTGGACATCTCATTAAATTCTTCTCTATATCTTCTTTTAAAATTATTTTCCCACATTCATCACATTTTTCAAAAATTCCATCCGGGATAAAAGGTTTAAAATAATTTTCGTTCTTTTTTTCAATTTGAGAAAGGGTTACATACTGCCTCTTTTTAAATAAATTTATCATTTAATCACCACCTTATTATCGGTGTAAAAATCTTGTTAAAAATCCTGTATCATAAGTTCCTTCAATAAACTCTTTTTGGTTTAAAAGTTCATAATGTAAATCAATATTTGTTTTAATTCCTTCTATTACAAATTCTTCAAGAGCCCTTTTCATTCTCTCAATGGCTTCTTTTCTATCCTTTGCATAAACTATAAGTTTTGCTATCATTGAATCATAGGAAGATGGAATAGTATAACCCTGATATATACAACTATCTATTCTAACTCCTAATCCTCCAGGAAAATGAAGAAAATCTATTTTTCCAGGAGATGGTCTAAAACCATTTTCAACATCCTCTGCATTTATCCTACACTCTATTGCATGCCCAATTATTTTTATATCTTCTTGAGAATATTCTAATTTTTCCCCTGCGGCAATCCTTATTTGTTCTTTTATCAGATCTATTCCTGTAATCATTTCCGTAACAGGATGTTCAACTTGTATCCTAGTATTCATCTCTATAAAATAAAAACTTCCATTCTTATCAACTAAAAATTCAACCGTCCCTGCATTTTTATAATTTACTGCCTTTGCAACATCTATTGCTACTTTACCCATCTTTTTTCTTAAATTTTCATCTAAAATAACAGAAGGAGCTTCTTCAATTATTTTTTGATTTTTTCTCTGCATGGAACAGTCTCTTTCTCCAAGATGTAAAACATTACCATAAGAATCTGCTAATATCTGAAACTCAATATGTTTTGGATTTTCAATAAACTTTTCTATATACATCGAGTCATCTCCAAAAGCATTTTTAGCTTCATTTTTAGCCATATCAAAAACTTTAAAAAGCTCATCTATATCCCTTACAATTCTAATTCCTCTTCCACCACCACCTGCAGCTGCTTTTATCATTATAGGAAATCCTATTTTATTAGCAATATCAACAGCTTCCTCTAGACTGTCAACCTTACCATCTGATCCTGGAACTACAGGAATATTATTTTTTATCATAACTTCCCTTGCCTTGGCTTTATCTCCCATAAGCTCAATCGCTTCAGCAGACGGACCTATAAAAGTTATATTACACTCCTCACAAAGCTTTGCAAACTTACTGTTTTCTGATAAAAAACCAAAACCGGGGTGAATTGCCTCTGAACCAGTTAAAATTGCAGCACTTATAATATTTTGCATATTTAAATAACTATCTTTAGCTCTTGCAGGACCTATACATACAGCTTCATCAGCCATTTGAACATGCAATGCTTCTTTATCTATATCCGAAAAAACAGCAACTGTTTTTATTCCCATCTCACGGCATGCCCTTATAATCCTAACTGCAATTTCACCCCTATTGGCTATAAGAATCTTCTTAAACATACCATCACTCCTCAAGTCCTATTACAAATGAAAGTTCTGCCTCACATACCTTTTTATCCTCTACATAAGCTATAGCCTTACCAACTCCAACAGGCCCTTTTCTTTTTATTATTTCAACCTCTAATTTCAAGACATCTCCAGGTAAAACTTTTCTTCTAAAACGTGCTTTATCTATACCTGCAAAATAAGCAATCTTTCCTTTATACTCTTCTAAAGACAAAATAGCAAAAGCTCCAACTTGAGCTAAAGCTTCTATTATTAAAACACCCGGCATAACAGGTTTTTGTGGAAAATGTCCCTTAAAAAAAGGTTCATTAATAGTTACACACTTTATTCCAACAGCCCTTTCCCCTGGAATAACTTCCTCTATCCTATCAATTAAAAGAAAAGGGTATCTATGAGGAATAACTTTCATTATTTCTTCTATATTAAACATTTCTATCACCTACTTTAATCTTAAAAAGTTCTTGTCCATATTCAACCATAGTTTCATTTTCTACTAAAATTTCAACTATTTCACCATCCACATCGCTTTGTATTTCATTCATTATCTTCATAGCTTCAATTATACAAAGGGTATCTCCTTTTTTAACCTTAGTTCCTACTTCAACAAAAGGCTTTAAATTAGGTCCTGGAGCTCTATAAAAAGTTCCAACTAATGGTGCTTTTATAACATGTAAATTTTCAATTTTATCTTTAACTTGTAATTGTGTTTCAACTCTAGCTTCTTCGACTTTTATTTCTTTTTTGATATCTAATCCCTCTTTTTTCATTCTTATAGTTATATCATTTGAAATTATTTCAAGAAAAGTTAAACTAGAATTGTCCACAGCCTTTATAATTTCTTGAATTCCTTTTATGTCCAAATATATCACCCCAAACTATATCTTTTTAAAAATGATACATGCATTATGGCCTCCAAAACCAAAACTATTAGATAAAGCATATCTTATCTCTTTATATCTTCCAACATTAGGAACATAATCAAGGTCACATTCAGGATCAGGATTTTCATATCCAATAGTTGGAGGAATAAATCCTTCCTCTATTGCTTTAACACAAATTACAGCTTCAACTGCTCCTGCAGCTCCTAAAAGATGACCAGTCATGGATTTTGTTGAACTTACTGGAATATTTTTAGCATACTCTTTAAATACTTTTTTTATTGCCAAAGTTTCAAGTTTGTCATTAAGTGGCGTGCTTGTTCCATGAGCATTTATATATGAAATTTCTTCTTTTTGTATTCCTGCATCTAAAATTGCCATTTCAATTGCTCTAATGGCTCCTTCGGCGTTTTCATCAGGTGCTGTCATGTGAAAAGCATCACAAGTAAAGCCATATCCTACAATTTCAGCATATATCTTGGCACCTCTTTTTAATGCATGTTCATATTCTTCTAAGATTAAAATTCCTGCTCCTTCTCCCATAACAAATCCACTTCTATTTAAATCAAAAGGTATACTTGCTCTCTTAGGATCATTGGAACTTGTAAGAGCTGTTAAATTTGTAAATCCTGCAAGAGCAAGGGGAGTTATAGGAGCCTCTGCACCTCCTGCTATAGCTACGTCTAAATATCCCATTTGAATATACCTAAATGCCTCACCTATTGCATTTGTTCCTGAAGCACATGCTGTAACAACCGACGAACAAATCCCCTTAGCTTTAAATTTTATAGCAACATTTCCAGCAGCAAGATTTATTATAGCCATTGGAATAAACAAAGGTCCAACCCTATTAGGGCCTTTCTCAATAAGATTTTTATGTTCCTTTTCTATAGTTAAAAGCCCACCAATTCCAGAACCTATAACTACTCCAAACTTATTTTTATCTATAGTATCTAAATCCAGCTTAGAGTCTTTTATAGCTTCAATTGAAGAAGCCAATGCAAATTGACAAAACCTATCCATCCTTTTTGCTTCCTTTTTATCTACATAATCACTAGGATCAAAGTCCTTAACTTCAGCTGCAACTTTGACTTTAAAATTTTCAGTATCAAAACTTTTTATATAATCAATTCCACACTTTCCTTCTTTAATACCTTTAAAGAAGGTATTAACATCATTTCCTAAAGGCGTTATAGCACCAAGCCCTGTAATAACTACTCTTCTTTTCATAAAATTCCTCCTTACATTACCATGCCACCATCTACATTTATAACCTGTCCTGTAATATAGGATGCCATATCAGAAGCTAAAAATAACGCAACATTAGCAACATCCTCACATAATCCAAACCTTTTTAATGGTATTAGGTCTAGCATTTTTTCTTTTATTTTTTCAGGCAATTTATCAGTCATATCGGTAACTATAAACCCTGGAGCTATAGCATTTACTGTTATGTTTTTAGAAGCTACTTCCTTTGCAACTGATTTTGTAAGCCCAATAAGCCCTGCTTTTGATGCAGCATAGTTAGCCTGACCTACATTTCCTATAATACCTATAATCGATGATATATTAATTATCCTACCACTTTTTTGTTTTATCATAATAGGTAAACTCGCTTTTATAAGATTAAACGCTCCTTTAAGATTAACATCTAAAACCTCATCAAATTCCTCTAATTTCATCCTTAAAACAAGATTATCCCTTGTTATACCTGCATTGTTAACCAATATGTCTAACCTTCCAAATTTTTCAATACATGATTTAACCATTCTTTCTGCATCTTCAAAATTTCTTACATTACCTTCTACTAGAAGAACATCTACTCCAAAACTTTTTATAGTATTTTCAAGTTCTTTCAAATTTTCAGAATAACTTCTATAATTTATAACAACATCTGCTCCTTCTTTAGCAAATTTTAAAGCAATCTCTCTTCCTATACCTTTTGCTGAACCTGTAATTAAAGCCACCTTTCCTTTTAACATTTAATCTCCTCCAATTCTTTTATTGTTTTTTGCAAAGATGCCATATCTTCTATATTTAAAGCCTTTACGTTCTTCTCTATCTTTCTTAAAAATCCTGATAAAACTTTACCAGGTCCTAGTTCTATAAAAGTATCAACACCTAAACTAATTAACTTTTTTATACTATCCTCCCAAAAAACAGCACTCTTCATTTGGTATTTTAAAGATTCCCTTATATTTTCACTTAGAAAATCTCCTGTTTCATTTGCAATTATAGGAATTTCAGGTTTTTTAAATTCAAACTTTAAAAGCTCATTATAAAATTTTTCTGCAGCATCCTTTAAAAGCTCAGTATGGAATGCACCACTAACTGAAAGCTTTACAAATCTTCCTTTTTTTTGTTCAGTCAAAACTCTTGCTTGCTCTAAAGCATTATTATGCCCTGCTATTACAACTTGTTTTGGACAATTAAAATTTGCTATAGCTAAAAATTCTTTATCCTTTGCTTTTTCAACTATTAGCTTGACATCCTTCTCATCAAGCCCAATTATTGCAGCCATACCATAATTTCCATCTTTAAAAGCTTCTTGCATAAACTTTCCTCTTAAGTTAACAACCTTTATGGCATCTTCAAAACTTAAAACATTAGCTGCAACCAAGGCAGAATATTCGCCAAGGCTAAACCCCGCTAAATAATCAGCTTTTATTCCTAACTTTTTTGCTGTCAAAAAAGCTGCAATACTAACTGTTAGAACACAAACCTGCGTATTTTCAGTTTTATCTAATTCTTCCTTAGGTCCCATGAAACAAAGATTTGCAATATCTTTATTAGAAACTTTACTTGCAACCTCAAACAATTCTCTAACTTCTTTAAAATTGTCATATAATTCCTTTCCCATACCCACATACTGGGAGCCTTGACCAGAGAATAAAAAAGCTATTTTCATTTTTATCACCTCAAACTTTTTTCAAAAACCTTTCTATAGTTTCTTTTGCCCCTTTTATCAAATCCTCAATTATTTCTTGGCAAGTTTGTTCTTTATTTATAAGTCCTGCTATTTGTCCTGCCATTACAGAACCCATTTCTACATCTCCTTCTACAGCCTTTTTTAAACTTCCTTTACCTATTTCCTCAAACTTTTCAATATCAACCCTTTCCTTTTCCATTTGAAGCATAATTCTTGCAAGTTTATTATAAAGTATCCTTACAGGATGCCCCGTATATCTTCCTGTTACAACTGTATCTATATCCTTTGCTTTTAAAATCATATCCTTGTAGTTTTGATGAATTTTACATTCCTTTGCAACTAAAAACCTAGTTCCTAGTTGAACTCCTTCTGCTCCTAACATAAAAGCTGCAGCAACACCACGTCCATCTCCAATTCCTCCTGCAGCAATAACCGGAATACTTACTGCATCAACAACTTGCGGAACAAGGGCCATAGTTGTAAGCTCTCCAACATGTCCTCCAGATTCTCCACCTTCTGCTATAACCGCATCAGCTCCATATTTTTCGACTCTTCTTGCAAGGGCAACAGAAGGAACAACAGGAATAACTTTTATTCCATTTTTCTTCCAAAGCTCTATATACTTTGATGGATTCCCAGCCCCTGTTGTTACAACACTAACTTTTTCTTCCGCAACCACTTTAGCAACCTCATCTGCATAAGGACTAAGAAGCATTATATTTACTCCAAAAGGCTTGTTTGTTAAAGTTTTTGCCTTTCTTATTTCTTCCCTTACATATTCTTTAGGTGCATTTCCTGCAGCTATAATTCCAAGACCACCAGCATTTGAGACTGCTGATGCCAAAGTAGCATCAGCAATCCAAGCCATTCCACCTTGAAATATAGGATATTTTATTCCTAGCATTTGAGTTATTCTTGTATCAAACATAAAATCACCTACCTAAACCTTCTATGTAATCAACTACATCTTTAACCGTTTTAAAACCTTCTCCTTCAGCAATTTCAATTCCAAAAGCTTCTTCAACATTCATAACAAGCTCAACCAAGTCAAGGGAATCAAGTCCTAAGTCCTCAAAACTCGTATCAAGTTTTATGTCTTCCTTATCAATACCCATGTTTTCCGAAATAATTTCTCTTAATTTTTCAAATACCATAAAACCTCTCCTTTCTTTGAAAACCAAATATTTTGATATTAAAAGTTTTTGATAAACAAAAATTACATCTCAATTAACGCAGCTCCCCACGTTAAACCTCCACCAAAACCTACAAGAACTACCTTATTTCCTTTTTTAACCACTCCTCTTTTTAGTGCTTCATCTAAAGCTATAGGGATACTTGCTGCTGAGGTATTTCCATAATTTTGTATATTAATATAAAATTTATCTAACGGTAATTTAAGCTTTTTCGCTGCAAACTCAATTATTCTTATATTAGCCTGATGAGGAATAATCAAATCTATATCCTCTAATGTTAAATTAGAATTTTTTAAAACTTTTTCAATGCTACTTACTATAACCTCTGTTGCAAATTTAAATACTTCTTTTCCATCCATATATACATAAGGTTTAGGCTGAAAAGATGAAACAAAAGGGTTATTAACTGAAACAGCAGGTATTTTTAAAAGTTTTCCTTTTGAACCATCAGAAGCTATGAAATAATTTAAAATCCCTTTTTCTTGGCTTGCTTTTAAAAATGCTGCCCCTGCACCATCTCCAAACAAAACACAAGTATTTCTATCCTGCCAATCAACAACCTTAGTTAAAACCTCAGCCCCTACTATTAAAGCATTACTAAAAAGACCTCCTTTTATCATAGAAGCAGCCACGGAAAGAGCATATAAAAAACCACTACAGGCAGCATTTATGTCAAAACAAGCAGCATTAACTAAATTCAATCTTTCTTGTAAAATACATGCAACAGAGGGAGTAAAATTATCCGGAGTTACTGTTGCTACAATTACAGCTTCTACACTTTTGGGATCAATATTGGCATCATAAATAGCTCTTTTAGCAGCTTCATAAGCTAAATCTGAAGTATTTTCCCCATTTGAAATATGCCTTTTCTTTATACCTGTTCTTGTAGTTATCCATTCATCACTTGTTTGAACTATTGAACTTAAAAACTCATTATCAAGTATCTTCTTAGGAACATAACTTCCTGTTGAAACTATTTTTACCTCTTTCATTTATCTCACTCTTTTCTAATTAAATTATATTTTTTTCTAAAAAACTCTTTTAACTTTTCTAACGAATTAATAAGAATTTTTTCTTCCTCTTCAGAAAGCCCTTCTATAATACTTCGTATCATTTCATGATGAAATCTTTCATGAATTTTAAAAACAAGCTCACCTTTTTTAGTAAGTCTTACTAAAACCACCCTTCTATCAACCTCTGATCTAAATCTTTCTACATAGCCTTTTTTTACTAATTTATCCACCATTATAGTTAAAGTTCCCATTGTAACCTTTAAATCTTGCGCAACTTCTCCCATAGTTCTTTCGTTACCTTTTCCTATTGCCTCTATTGCATGAACTTCTGTAATAGAAACATCAGATAAATCGCTATTTTTTAAAGCATTTTGTTCGATTAAAAGAATGTCATTAAATATATCTACAAGAAGCTGATTTAAAACCATGTAGGTTTTATTCATTATACCACCTCAAAATCTTATTCTTTTGTCTAACTCTAAAGATATAAAATATGCCGCTACTGCTTTTATTATATCAGGAATTATAAATGGAACCATACCTATTTTAATGGATTTTATAAAATCCATACCAGTTACATACTTTAAATAACAAACACCAAAGGCATATACTATAAAAACACTTAAAAGTAAAACAAGGAATCTAATAACCTCACTTTTTATTTTTGTTAAATATCCCAAAATAAATGCAACTATAGGAAAAGAAACTAAATATCCTCCTGTAGGTCCTATTAAAACACTAATTCCTCCTTTTCCTCCAGCAAAAACAGGAAGACCTATGCTTCCCAACAATAAATAACCTAAAACAGCTAAACTTCCATCATACGGCCCTAATAATATGCCTATTAAAAATATACCAAAGGTTTGTAAAGTTATAGGAACTGTCCCTATTGGAATAGAAAACAAGGATAAAATACATAAAATAGATACAAATAAACTAATTTTAACTAATCTCTTTGTTGTCAATAAAGTCCCTCCCATTGTTTTGATATTCAAATATTTTTATTTTCAAAATATATTTTATTATAAAATTTACTTAAAGTCAATAAAAAATAGGGATCAATAGTTGATATTTTCAAAGCTATCCTAGCTTTTAAATCATAAATACCTAAAACATCAAAATGTTTTATTCTATAAAACGGATCTAAAGCACTATTTGTAACGGAATTAAAATAGCTTTAGGCTCTGTAAGCAAAAATGCCATGATTATTTTAGAAAATACTAGATTAAAAGAATATTTCGATGTTATTATAGATGGAAACAAAGTAACAAAAGCTAAACCTGATCCTGAAGTATTTTTAAAAGCGGCAAAGGAATTAAATTTAAAACCTGAAGAATGCTTAGTTTTTAAAATGGATTTAAAAATATAGACATATCTATATTGAAGGCCCTTTAATTAAGGGCCTAGTATATTTTATTAAAAAAATAAAAAAATAAATATTAGAAACTTTAATTGGAGGTGAACTTATGAATTTAAGACCTACTATAGGTTGGGGATTATGGCTTTTGATTCATATAATTGCTATTCCAATTTTATTTTATATAGGAAATAGCTTAGCTAAAAAAGAGGTTAAATAAGGAGGTTTAAAAATGTATACACCAAGAATCGGATGGACTTATTGGATAATATTACATTTGATTGCTATCCCACTAACTATATATATAGGATCTTTATTTAAACCTAGGGAAAAAACAAAAGCCTAAAAAAAGACCACCATTTTGGTGGTCATACTTTATGTATTTACTAAAGCTATAATTCCTCCTACTAATATAAGCATAAGTATAGATATAGCTACTGCTGTTTCAAATTTTTCTTCTTTTAAAGCTTTGTATATAAATTTTGTACATATAAATAAATCTAATCCTACAAACAGAAAGTAATAACCCCAAATTCCAACTGCTCTAATAACCATTCTAGCAATAAACTTAAACACAGTAAATTCCGGAATTATCCTTGGGAAAAAATCCATCATAAATTAAAACATCTCCTAAATTAGTTATTGCCATTAACCCTATTCTCTTTTCTACTAAATATCAATGCTATTAAACCTCCTAATATAGCTGGAACTATCCACGCAAACCCAGAACTTGCAAATGGCAATTTAGCTATAAAATTTTGAGCTACTTTTATATTTATTCCAATTGCAGCAAGACCATCAATTATACTTATTATCAAAGTTAAATATACTGCTCCTGCATAAACATTTTTATTCTTTATATATTCATCAAATATATTTAATACTATTAAAACTATAACAACCGGATAAACAGTAACTAATAAAGGAACTGCTATTTTTACTATTTTTTCAACCCCAAAATTTGATACAATAGCACTAAATACAGTAATTATTATTACAACTGCCTTATAACTTATTCTATCATTACTAATCTTTGAGAAAAATTCTCCTGCAGTTGCTGTAAGTCCAACAGATGTTGTAAGACATGCAAAAGCAACAGCAAGTCCAAGGGCAACTTTACCAAAATTCCCTAAAATCCTTTCTGTTATACCTATAATAAGCTCAGTCTTTGATATTTCAGGACTATATATAGTCGTTGCTGTAGCACCAAGATACATAAGGCCTCCATATACTAAAAGAAGTCCTGTTGCAGCAATCATTCCTGCTATAACCGTTAGCTTTATCTGATCTCTTTTTTCAGTATACCCCTTTGCAACAACACTTGATATAACTATACCCGCAAATACTGTTGATGCTAACGCATCCATAGTTTGATATCCTTCTGAAAATGCCCTTGAGAAAGGATTTTGTAAACCTGTTGAAGCAAGTTGTCCAATAGGAGATACTATACCCTTTACAATAATTATAGCTAACATAGCAAGTAAAACAGGAGTTAATATTTTACCTATTTTATCAATAACAGAAGAAGGATTTATTACAAAATATAAATTTATAGCAAAGAAAATAGTTGTAGCAACAACAGAGCTAACATTTGGGAAAAGAGGCTTTACTCCCATTTCAAAGGTAGTTGCACCTGTTCTAGGTATCGCAAGAAGTGGTCCTATTGCTAACATAATAATTATTCCTAGACCTTTACTAAATGAACTACTAACCTTACCTGCAAATTTTTCAAAATCTCCATCGTTTTTTGACATAACTATAATTCCAGTTAAAGGCAAACCAATGCCTGTAAGTAAAAATCCTAAGAGGGCTAGATACCACTTATCTCCTGATAAAAGTCCTATGTATGGAGGGAAAATTAAATTTCCTGCTCCAAAGAACATAGCAAATAATGCCAGTCCAATTACTAAAACGTCATTGAATTTTTTCATATCCTTACCTCCTATGTAATATTTTTAAATTTTATGAATATTATAACTTGTCCTAAAATTATTATAATATTAAACATATAGAGATGCAATAAAAAATAAATACCATTAATAAAAAATGCTTGCCACGTAGGTGACAAGCATTTTTTATTAATGGTGGAGATGAGGAGATTCGAACTCCTGACCCCCTGCTTGCAAGGCAGGTGCTCTCCCAACTGAGCTACACCCCCACATGGTGGGCCTTCAGGGACTCGAACCCCGGACCGACCGGTTATGAGCCGGTTGCTCTAGCCAACTGAGCTAAAGGCCCTTCTTACCCGGCAGTCACCTACTCTCCCAGGCCGTCTCCAGCCTAGTACCATCGGCGAAGGTAGGCTTAACCTTCGTGTTCGGAATGGGAACGGGTGTTTCCCTACCTCCATCACCACCGGATATACACAACTGCACAAGTAGATCAAGTCCTCGACCTATTAGTACCAGTCAGCTAAACGCCTTACGACGCTTACACCTCTGGCCTATCTACCTGGTAGTCTTCCAGGGGTCTTACCGCTCTCGCGTGGGAAATCTCATCTCGGGGTGGGCTTCGCGCTTAGATGCCTTCAGCGCTTATCCCGTCCGAACATGGCTACCCAGCTGTGCCCTTGGCAAGACAACTGGTGCACCAGAG
>NZ_FNUK01000009.1 GCF_900108045.1 Caloramator fervidus
TATTAAATCTACAACAATTTTTAACGGCCTCGCGCAAAAAATTTAAGAAGAAAACCTTAGTCGACCTAAGTCAGTCTTTAAAGGTTTTCTTCTTAAACCTATACCAAACTACGTGCAAAAATAAACAATACGCTGAGCTTTTATAAAAGCCAACCTTTGATTGGCCTTTTTGTCATGCCCATTTTTAAAGCTTTTGCTTAAATTAATCTCAATTACATAAAAACTCCTTGGAAATTAGCAAGGGCGGGCATCTGAATAATTTGCCCACCCCAACTATTGACATAGAACCCATAAAAATTAACAACAAAGACAGATTATAAAAAAGCTGCTCGTTTGTTAACGAGCAGCATTAATATGCTCTTCCCCAGTAAACCATATGTTTTGCTGGTTTTCCGCAGCAAACACATTTATCGCTTAAAGTTTCCTGATCAAATGGTATACATCTTGAAGTTGCACCTGTTTCTTCTTTTATCTTATCTTCACAAGCTCTATCTCCGCACCACATAGCCTTTATAAATCCTGGTTTATTTTCAACAATATACTTAAATTCCTCTAAATTTGTAGCTACATATGTACGTTCATCCCTATGTCTTCTTGCCATTTCAAGCATATTTGCATGAATATCATCTAATAATTTTAAAACTTCTTGTTCTAAGTTATCCATTGCAACAACTATCTTTTCCATAGTATCACGTCTTGCTAAAACTACTTGATTCTTTTCAATATCCTTTGGTCCTACTTCAAGTCTTAATGGAACACCCTTCATTTCATACTCTGCAAACTTCCATCCTGGCATCTTATCTGAATCATCTAGCTTAACTCTTACAACCTTTGATAATCTATTTTTCAATTCATTCGCCTTTTCTAAAACTCCTTCTTTATGTTGAGCTATTGGAACGATTATAACCTGAATTGGAGCTATCTTTGGAGGAAGTTTTAATCCGTTATTGTCGCCATGAACCATTATAACAGCACCTATAAGCCTTGTAGTAACCCCCCATGAAGTTTGATGCACATATTGAAGCTGTCCATTTTTGTCAAGATATCTAATATTAAATGCCTTTGCAAAATTATCTCCAAAATAATGGGAAGTTCCTGTTTGTAAAGCCTTTCCATCATGCATTAAGCTTTCTATTGTAAATGTAGCCTGTGCACCAGCAAATTTTTCTTTATCTGTCTTCCTTCCTTTAATAACTGGAATAGCCAATACCTCTTCGCAATGCTTAGCATAAATATTAAGCATTTGTATAGTTTCTGCCATTGCTTCTTCAGCTGTTGCATGAATAGTATGACCTTCCTGCCATAAAAACTCTGTCGTTCTTAAAAATGGCCTTGTAGTTTTTTCCCATCTTACTACTGAACACCATTGATTATATAATTTTGGAAGATCCTTATATGACTGAACTATTTTTGAAAAATGCTCACAGAATAAGGTTTCAGATGTTGGTCTTACACAAAGTCTTTCAGCAAGAGGCTCACTTCCCCCATGGGTAACCCAAGCAACCTCTGGAGCAAATCCTTCAACATGTTCTGCTTCTTTTTTAAGAAGGCTTTCTGGTATAAACAAAGGCATATAAACATTTTCATGGCCTGTTTCTTTAAATCTCGCATCTAAATCTTTTTGAATATTTTCCCATATAGCATATCCATAAGGCCTTAGTATCATACAACCCTTTACACTTGAATAATCTGCAAGCTCTGCTTTTTTTACAATATCGGTATACCATTTAGCAAAATCTTCATCCATAGAAGTTATTGCCTCAACTAACTTTTTTTCATTTTCTTTAGCCATTTTCACTCCTCCTTTTTTAAGTATTTAGCAAAAAACCTCGAATCCCTAGAAAGGGACCGAGGTTATAATCGGCGGTACCACCCTAATTAATATGCAAAACGCATATTCACTCAATTGGATAACGGACTTACCGCTGCAGCCTACTAAACTTCGGTGCAGAGCTCCGAGGCGGGTTCAAAATTAGTTCCTTAGGAATTTTCACCAACCATTCCCTCTCTGGAAAGGAACTAATTTTTACTATTCCTCATCATAGCCTTTGATATTAAATTCTCGTTATTATTTTATCACATTTTTTCATCTTTGCAATTATTTTTTACTTAAAGTTTTTAATTAAAACTTCTATTTTACTATTTACCTAAAAATAACAATGGCGGGCATTTAAATTACCCGCCCTAAAACTGGTCAAAATTCATATACTCATTGTACTTTCAAGTATTTTGAATATAACATATAAAATATACATAATTGTTAACCCTACTATTCCCCATAATATACCTAAAAGATAATTTATTTTTTCCTTAGGTTTTAGTGCATCTGCAATTTCTTTTAAATATTTACCAATTTCATCTCTGAAAATTTCTTTTAATTGTCTTTCCTCCAAAATTTCACCCCTATACATATATACGAAGATAAAAAATATAAAATAACTATTTTTTAAAACATTTTCTTTAAATAATCAATTAATCTTTCAAACATGTTTTTATTTTCTTTTGCAACATTTGTTTGTGGAACTTCTTTAACTTCATTGTATTTTATTTCTTCCGTCCTCATTATAAACTTCACGCTTCCCTCCATGTCCCTTGAAAGACCTGAGAAGGTTCCATAGTTTTTAGAAAGCCTTATAATCTCATCCTTCCTTTTTAATATTTCATTTATATCTCCAAACTTGCCGCTAACTTCTGAATCCATCTTGTATATTCCTTCTTCTTTGTATTTAGTAAAGTTTTTATCAAATTCTTCTAATCCATCAGAAAGTTTCTTAGCCCCTTGAGTTAATTTTAAGCTTCCATCTTTAGCTAAGTCTATCCCCTTTGAAAATTCATCATAAGCACTATATAGCTTATCAGAACCTTTACTTAATTGTTCTAAACCACCTTTAAGATTATTAGATCCTTCATAAAGAGCACTTACAGAAGGAACTATTTGCTTTAAACCACCAGCTAAATTTTCTGCTCCCTTTTGTAGCTTTTCAGCACCATCCTTTAGTCCTAAACTTCCCTTTTGCATCTCAATTGCATAACCCTTTAATGTATCTCCAGCTGATGAAAGTGCCTTAGCACCATATAAAACCTCTTTTTGTCCTTCATTTAAACCTTGAAGTACATTGCTTAAATTTTCTGCTCCAGTTTTTATGTCACAAATTCCCTTTTCAAGCTCATCAAGGGCTAAAATATAATCTTGTCCCGACTTTAACATAGATTGAAGATAATTTTTTTGTTCTTCTAATCCAGCATTTAACTGATCTGCTATACTTTGTGCCTCTGAAATATTTGATAATAAAGAAACTAAATTTTTTAAAGAATCTATACCCCTTATTAATAGTTCATAATAAGAATTTTCCTTTTCCTTTTCCTCCTTTAACTTCTTTATAGCTTCTAAGCTTTTTGTTGCACCTTCAACTATACTGTTTTCTCCATTTTTTATCTCTTCTGTTGTCTTAACTATGTTATATAGCCCACTTTCTAATGCTTTTGTATTTTCTGAAAGAGTGGATGCCCCCTCTGAAAATTCTACAGCACCATCCGCAAACTTCTTGGCATTATCAGCATATGACGTTGCTCCATTACAAAAAGCATTTAAGCCATCTTCTGCATTTCCCAAACCATCTTTTAATTTCCCTAGACCTTCACTTAATTTTACTGAACCTTCGTAAGCACCTTTAGCACCAACGGCTATCCTTTGAATTCCACCTTTAACATCCTTTGAAGCGGAAGAAAGCTTATCAAGGCCATCTGTTAATTTATTCATGTTATTGTAAAGTTCTTTAGAACCCTCTGAAAGCTTTTTTGAACCATCACTTAGCTTTTCTGTTGCTTCCTTTATCTTTTTAATTCCATCTATAAGTTCATTGATGTTATCGGCACCTTCTATTTTATCTATATTTATCATCTTAGGCGTTGCTGTAATCATTATTGGAGATAAATTAAACTTATTTGTATCTGCTTCAATAATTAATTTATCATCAATACCCAATAAATTGCTATTTAAATTTAAACTTTCTTTAAGTCCAGGAAAAGTTACAAAGGTTACTACTTGGTTATTACCATCTGAAAAAACTTCCCCTGAGGATACCTTTACATTTTTAAAATTATCAAGGGGTAAATTAACAACCGCAACCACTGTAAAAGGAGTAAACACCTTTTTATACTCTCCATCTATCTTAACTTCATGTTCATCGTTATTTTTAAAGCTTAATTCTATCCTTACTCTTCCATTTTTTCCTGCAAGATCTTTAGGCTCTATTTTTTGTCCATTTAAATAATAATTAATACTAACTTCTAATGGTAACTTCTTTTTAGTAGTTCCTTGGTAGAAAAGGTCATTGTTCTGTAAAGTCCAAATTAAATTTTCTCCTTCCTTTTTAGGTACTTCATCCCCTTTAACATTGACAACATTATCTAATATCGACCTATCCTTTATTTCAACATTTACATCATCTGAATGTATCCAGTCACTAACTATCACATCCTTGGTTTCACCCTTTGAAGATAGAACAACATAAACTGACTCATCTTTTTTAACTGCTGCATAACCTACATTAGCAAACACAACTATAAAAGCTAATACTGAAGCTAATAATTTTTTTAAGTCCTTCATTGTCATTCACTCTCCTTTGCAAGCGTAAGTTTCAATGATGGCTTTTTATTCCAGTTCTTGCTGGTAGCTGAAATAATTCCTTCACATATGATTAAAATAGAAGGAAGGATAAACACTATTACAACCATGCTAATTAGTGCTCCTCTTGCAAGCATTTTACAAAGAGTTTGAATCATATCCATCTTAGAAATTAAGCCAACCCCTATGGTTGCAGAGAAAAAGGATAAAGCACTTGTAAGAATAGACCTACCTGAAGATTGAACTGCAATCCTCATAGCATCAAACTTATCGCGACCTTCTCTAATTTCCTCTCTAAATCTTGTTGATAAAAGTATTGCATAGTCAACTGTAGCACCAAGCTGAATACATCCAATTACTATTGAAGCTATAAATGGTATTGTCTGCCCTGTAAAGAAAGGTATTGCCATGTTTATAAATATCGCAAGCTCTATGCAAAGAATCAATATTATTGGAAGAGATAAAGAAGTAAATACAGCTAAAATTATTACAAATATTGCAAGTATAGAAACCCAATTAGCCTTTTTAAAGTCCTTATCGGCTAGTTCTATAAGATCCTTTGTTAGAGGTCCTTCCCCTGCAACTAAACCTGCTTTGTCATAACTTTTTACTATTGAATTTATTCTATCTATTTGCAGGTTTTCTTCAGGGGATGCTGCCTTATATTTTGAAGTTACTATAATAAGCTTATACCCATTTTTTGAAGCAAAGCTTCTTATATCCTCCGGTAAAAATTTTTCAGGAATTCTATTACCCACAAACTTATCATAGGCTATTACCCTTTCAACTCCATCAACCATTTCAATTTCCTTTATCATATTCTTAACTTTATATGCAGGAATCTTATCTTTAATAAGAATCATGTGGGTTGTTGTCATGTTGTATTCATTTTTCAATTTATTAGTTGCAATTATTGATTTTAAGTCCTTAGGTAAAGATTCATCTAAATTATAATAAACATTTGTGCTAGCCTGGCCTATAAAAGCAGGGACAAATATTAATATAGCTATTGTTGCAAAGACCTTATAATATTTTGTTACTAAATTAGCAGTCCTATTAAATTCAGGGAGTAATACCTTATGTTGATATTTATGAATCTGCTTATCAAAAGTTAATATCATAGCAGGAAGAACCGTAACCGTAGTTAAAACCCCTATAAACACACCCTTTGCCATAACTATTCCCATATCTTTACCTATTCCTAGGCTCATAACAGTTAAAGCCACAAAACCTGCAATAGTTGTTAAGGAACTTCCTGTTATAGCCGAGAAGGTAGAAGCTATCGCTTCTGCCATAGCCTCTGATCTATCTTCAAATTCCTTTTTTTCCTCTTCATATCTATGAAGTAGGAATATTGAATAATCCATAGTAACTCCAAGCTGTAAAACTGCTGCTAATGCCTTTGTAATATATGATATTTGTCCAAGAAAAATGTTTGTTCCAAAATTATAAATAACAGCAAATCCTATACTCAAAACAAATATTATAGGTGTTACATATGATTCCATTGCAAGAGTTAAAACTAAAAGCGTAAGAATAACTGCTAAAAGAACATAAATAGGAGTTTCTTTATCTGCAAGGTCTTTAGTATCTTTAACTATAGCCGCCATACCTGCAAGGAAACAATTCTTGCCTGCTATCATCCTTATATTTTCTATTGCCTTCATGGTAGTTAAACTTGATGCTGATTCATTGAATTGAATAAAAAGCAAAGTTGAATTTTCTCTGTAAAAAACATCCTTAATATCTTTAGGCAAAAATTCTTTAGGAACCGATGAATCCAAGATATCACTTATCCATATAACCTTTTCTACACCCTTAACCTTTTCGATCTCGTTTTTTAATTTTAAAACATCTTTAGTTTGCATATTTTCAACTATGAGCATAGCTGTTGCTGCATTATTGAAATTTTTCTCAAGTATTTCTTGTCCCTTCATGGTATCTAAATTTTTGGGAAGATAGGTTAAAATATCATAATTTACCTTTGTATTTATAAAACCAATGAAAGAAGGAATTAAAAGAATTATAGCAATAATTAACGTAGAAGTACTATGTTTTGCAATCCAGCGTCCAAATTTTTTCAAGTTCATCATCTCCTTTATTTTGTTAATATTTTACGAACAGCATTAAAAAGGTATGGCTTCATATTATCTATATCTTCAGGTTCATTTAAAATTAGGCAACTATAAGTAACAGAACTTACAAGCTCCATAATCATAAAAATATTTCTTTCAATTTCATCCTCAGTAAAACCTTTATTTTTAAAGTTTTCTAGGATTATATTTTTTAAATTATTCATCTCTTCATATTCCTCTGGCCTTGCCAATGCCTTTCTAAAAAGTCCCCAAGATAGATTTTTATAAATAAGTTTTAAAAGCCTTTTATTATTCTTAAAATATTCGATGATGTAATCTATAAAGTTTATCATATTATCTATAAAATCATCCTGTTGTTTTTCCTTTGTTTTTTCCAATGCTTCTCTAATTACCATACAACTTTTTGAAAGTATAATCCTATCTAAAATGTCGTATTTATCTTTAAAATAAAGATAAAATGTTCCCTTTGCCACACCAGCATCCTTTACTATGTCATCTATTGCTGTTTCATTAAAGCCTTTATTTAAAAAAAGCTTAAAAGCTGACTCAAAAAGTTTTATCTGCTTTAGTTTTTTCTTACTTGAAATATCCTTTGTATTAACCATACAATACCTCCATTTGTTTTTTATTTATATTTTTCCAAAACAATTGACTATTAGTCATTACATCGACAATATTAATATACCTCTAAAATGACTAATAGTCAATTTTATTTTATTAAATTTTTATAAACTAACTGTTAACTTGTGGTATAATTAAATAAAAAGGGAAGGTGATATTATGTGCTACTTTATATTTGCAAGAACAAAAAATAAGCTACCTGATGAGGTTTTAAGACAAAACGAAGTGGATAATTTATATGTAACAGACATAACAGAGAAAGTTGAAATAGACGATGGTTTTTTATATCACATAAGCAATGGACATTGTGCCTGCGATATAGTTATTAGCTCCTTTAGCAGGATAGATAACGTAAAAAACATCCTACAAAATATAGAAAAAGATTTTAAATTTATAGTTGTAAACAGCGATGAAGAGGATGTTGAGGTCCTTCTTGGAAACAAACAAGATTTTGATGAATTTTTAAATAGCTTTCCCAAGAAAGAAATACCCCTTAATGAACTATTAGAAATTTATCCTAACTTTTTAGAGTTTGATACCCTTTATATTGTAAAACAAAAATAGGGCAACCTGCCCTATTTTATTATTTTAGCCCCTTCATAATCTATATTTACTTCCTTAACTATCCAGCTTCCTTCAAAATTATATATAGCCTTTTCTATTTTTGCTTTAAAATCCGTATTCTCCTTATCAACTATAGCCATAAGAGTAGATCCAGAACCGCTTATAAAAACTGCAAGGCTACCTAAATCTAAACATTTCTCTTTTATAGTATCAAAACCCTTTATAAGCTCCTTTCTATAATCCTCATGTATTTTATCTCTGCAGGCTATTTTTATATTATCATTTCCCTCAATAAAGGAAGTTATAAGAAGGGAAACCCTACCTATGTTAAAAACTGCATCCTTATAATCTATAACCTTTGGCAAAACCTTTCTTGCCTTTTCTGTTGAAACTGTAAATTGAGGAATTAAGGCATAAAACTTAAATCTATCTGAAACCTTGATTTTATTATAATAAACCCTATCCTTTTCATGAATTGCTGCCGTCATACCTCCAACCAAAGCAGGAATTACATTATCAGGATGTCCTTCTATTTGAGTTGCAATATTTAGAATTTCTTCCTTTGAATAAACACATCCCACAAGTTCATTGGCCACCAAAAGGCCTCCAATTATACAAGCAGCACTGCTTCCAAGCCCCCTTGATATAGGAATCTTACTATCCACTTTTATTTTAATTCCCCTCGGTGAATATGATGCACTTTCAAATATCCTTTTCATAGATTTATAAATTAAGTTATCCTCGCCTTTAAATTTATCGTCACATCCCTCTATAACTAGTCCTTTTTCTATTTCTTCGACTTCTATATAACAATAAAGATCCAATGCTATTCCTAAACAGTCAAACCCTGGCCCTATATTGGCAGTTGTAGCAGGAACCCTTACTTTAACCATATTAATCCCCCTTAAGTATATCCTTTATCACATCATAAATTTCCCCTTTATCAATAACCTTCTTATGCAAAACCCTTTTATTATTAAGCTCAACTATTTGCTTTGGGATAGATGTTTTTGTAAGCTTTGACAATTCATCAGCAAGCATAAATTCATCACCATAAGACTCTTTTAAAGTAATGGCTTTATAAACAGATGCTACAAATTTATATGGACTTGCAGTTGAAGCTATAATTGTCTTTGTATCGTCATCGGTATCCTTTAGATACTTTTTATAAACGTTTAATGCAACAGCAGTATGGGGATCAATAAGATACCCAAGATTTAAAAAGGCCCACCTTATTTCAGAACATGTCTCCTCATCGTCTGCAAAATTAGCATAAAAATCCTTTAAAGAATCCATATATTTTTCTGAAAGCTTAAAGCATCCAAATTCTTTCAAATCCCTCATTAGAGCTCTAATTATATCCTCATCCTCATCACAGACATCATATAAAAATCTTTCTAGATTGCTGGATACTAAAATGTCCATAGAAGGAGATATTGTTGTATAAAAATTTCTTCTAATATCATATACTCCACTCCTTAAAAAATCATAAAGAACATTATTTTTATTTGATGCACATATTAGTTTATTAACCTTAAGTCCCATCTTTTTTGCATAATAGGCAGCAAGTATGTTACCAAAGTTTCCTGTTGGAACAACTATATTTACATATTCCCCTTCAGATATTTCCCCCATTTTTAAAAGTTTTAAGTAGGCATAAAAATAATATACTATCTGTGGGAAAAGCCTTCCTATGTTTATTGAATTTGCAGAGGATAAAGCATAACCTCTTTTATCAATTTCTTCATTAAAGTAAACATCCGAAAAAATCTCCTTTACAGCCCTTTGGGCATCATCGAAATTGCCGTTTATTCCAAAAACAAAGGTATTTTCTCCCTCTTGAGTTGTCATCTGCAATCTTTGAATGTTGCTAACCCCTTTAGAAGGATAAAAAACTATTATCTTCATTCCCTCTATATCCCTAAAAGCCTCAAGGGCAGCCTTTCCTGTATCCCCAGATGTTGCTGTTAGAATTACTACCTCCTTTTTAATATTTTCTTTTAATTTTGCTTCTTTTAAAAGGTATGGAAATAATGATAGAGCCATATCCTTAAAGGCAAGGGTTGGTCCATGGAATAGTTCAAGAAAATAAAACTTATCCTTCTTTACTAAAGGAACTATTTCTTTTGTATCAAACTTATCATCATAGGCCTTAGTTATATAATTTAAAAGTGTGTTTTCATCAAAGTCATTAAAATAATTTTTAAGAATATAAAATGCAAGTTCGTTATAACTCTTATTCATAAGTTCTTTAAAATTCAATTCTACCTTTGGGAACTTAATAGGAACAAACAATCCTCCATCATCAGCTAATCCTTGAATTAAAGCTTTTGTAGACGTTAACCTTATATTTCCCCTCGTGCTTTTATACTCCATCATAACCCCCATTTTTATAATTTTCTTAAAATTATAACATAAAAATAAATATGTTCAATTACAAAACACGACCCAACTTATAAAATTTCTAACTTTATTTTACACTGCTTAATAACTTGTAAAACCTATCTATTACATATATCATATCGTTATCAAGTCTTTTATAAGCCTCCATCTTTAAATCTTCAGATATAGAACCGTAATATGCCTCTGCTATTCCTCCTGTTATACAAGCAATAGTATCGCTATCTCCTCCTATTGAAATTGCATTTCTTATAGCATCTTCAAAATCTTCAGATTCAAGAAATGCCCTTATAGCCTGAGGAACTGACCCTTGACAGCTAACATCAAACCTATACCATGTTCTAATGCTATCCAAAGGCTCATCTAAATAATAATTAAATCTTTTCTCTATCTCTTCTTTAATCTCTTTCTTTGTTGCACCTTTTCTTGCTAAAAATATAGCCAAAGCTGTAGCCTGAGCTCCTTTAATTCCTTCAGGATGGTTATGGGTAACTTTTGCACTTTCTTCAGCCATTTTTAAAACTTCTTCTTCAGTATTATAATAAAATCCTATCGGACTAACTCTCATAGCTGAACCATTTCCAAAACTGTTATAAGGTTCAAATCCATCTGATAATCCCCAGCTTATAAATCTTTCCCCATATCCTGCATCAGGATATCTTCTAAACCATTCCTTATATGCAACATTAAAAGGCTTATTACTTAGTAGTGCATCCATAGTCGCGATGGTAAGAACAGTATCATCAGTAAAACGAGAATATTGATTAAAAAGCTCAAAATCCTTTATCTTTCTATTTTGAAATTCAAATCTTGAGCCAACAATATCACCTATAATAGCACCAAGCATTAAAACCATCTCCTAAGTTTATTTTAACAATTAAATGTTTCTTTACTATAAAATTTTTAAGCTTATTTACTACTACTCTAGTTTTTTATAAATTGATCTAAATCAAGTTTTTAATAAAAATTATCTTTTCGTCTTTAATGTAAATTCTAAATCCATTTATCACAAAAGGCAGGCATATGAGTAAAATGCCCGCCTCGACTATTAACACTGAACCAAAAAGGATACTATCTTTTAATGTCAACTAATATTTGTTTTTTATTTATTCATTATTTTTTAAAAACTCTTTCCAATCCCCACTTGGAATATAAATGCTTGTTTTTTCATCAATTTTTTGCTTATAAATATAAACATCTATTAATTCTATTCTTCCACTATCATAAAACACTTTTCTTTTTTCTCTTAAATATGAAGGCCCTTGAGTGTTAAAAAAGTTCATTTCTAATAAATCTATTTCATCAATTACTACATCATTTCCTAATTCAAGTATTTCACCAACAATTTTATCTTCTCCATCAACCAAAGCAGGACAATTATAACTTTTAAGATGATATAACTTACCAAAAGTATATCCTTTACTTATACTAATAATCTTTCCTCTCAAGTATTTCTCAAAATTACTTAACCCACTCATTAACGTCCCATATACAAACAACTTTTTCACATTGTTGTTTTTTTTTCCTCTCTAACTATAACCTTTATTGCTGTTTCAATTGCTTTAACCATAGTCTCTATTGACATAGAAGGAGTATTAGGTTTATCTATAACCTGTTCAGGTAAATATGGTATATGAATAAAACCTGCTTTAATGTTTAATTTATTTTTCTTAATATAGTTTAAAATACCATACAACAAGTGATTGCACACATATGTGCCAGCAGAATTTGATATCGATGCAGGAATTTTTTCTTCCCTAATACCATTGACAATGGCTTTAATTGGCAATGTTGAAAAATAAGCAGGTTCACCTGATTCATCAATAGGAGTATCAATAGGTTGCTGACCCAAATTATCAGGTATCCTTGCATCATCAATGTTTATTGCAACTCTTTCAATTGTAATATCAAACCTACCACCTGCTTGTCCTATACTTAAAACTACATCTGGTTTTTCTTCCTTAATTTTTTCTATAGCCCTATCAACTGAAACGTAAAATGCAGTTGGCACCTGTAGTTTAATTATTTCAGCTCCTTCGATAACATCGTTTAATCGTGTTAATACTTCATAAGAAGGATTGATTTTTTCTCCACCAAATGGATCAAAAGCTGTAACTAATATCTTCATAAACTCCACTCCTTTTTGAATTTACTAAAATGCCCATGTATACATAAGAATTATATGAATAATAAGCATTACTATAGCTACAGGAACTTGATATTTTATTACACCATATTTTTTATCCTTTATCTCAAGAATAGCAGTAGGAACAATATTGAAATTTGCTGCCATTGGGGTCATTAATGTTCCACAATATCCTGCTGTTAAACCTAAAGCCGAGACTATAACTGGATTACCACCTTGAGCAATAACAAATGGAACTCCAATACCTGCAGTTATTACTGCAAACGCTGCAAAAGCATTACCCATAATCATAGTAAATAACGCCATACCAACGCAATATGCGATAACTCCTAACAATATGTTGCCTTGAGGTATAACGCTTTTTATTCCTGAAGATATTACATCTCCAACTCCGGCAGCAGCAAAAACTGCTCCCAATGCTGCAAGCAATTGTGGTAATAAGCTAACAGGTCCTACTAATTCCAATAATCTTCTTCCTTCATCTGCCATTTCGCTAACCCTACCATTGGTATAAATTATTGCAATTATTGCAGAAAGAATAGTTGCTATTCCAAGAGCTACTAAAGAACCTAATTGCTTAGTCCATATTTGAGCAATTATAAAAGTCAAAATTCCAAGAGATAGAGCTGGTATAAATATCTTATTCCCAATTTTTTCAGACATTGTTTTCTTAAATTCATTTGTTGATTCGTTATATTTCCCTATTTTAACCAATTTAAATGCAGATAAAATTGCTAATACAATTACCATATAGCCTACTATTACGTCTGGTATCATTATTTCCTTATTCCCCCATATCAATCCAAATCTACTAAAAGTAAATATAACGCCTAAAATTGTCCAAAAGATTGCAGTAGAAAATCTTGAGCTATGCGTATCATCTTTAAATGTCGCGTAAGCAGAATAAAAACAAACAATACCACACATTACATAAAGAAGCTCAGTAAGCGAAGTTTTAAGCATACCTTACCCTCCCCATCTTTTCAGAATTTAGTTAGTATCATTCTTAAAAAAATCTTTGCTTTTATTCAATTTTAGTAAATATTTCCTATCAAATTTTTTATCAAAGTATAAAAATTGAATTGTCCCAACAAGCATTATAATTAATGCTATAGGAATCGAAGCTTTTGCTACATCCAAAGCTTCTACTGTATAATTCAATTCCTTCATAACTCCAACAATTAGCAGTACCCCTCCTGCCGCAACAAAGCAATTTTGTCCAAAGAAATTACCATAATTTTCAGCTGCTGCTTGAAGGCCTTTAATTGCTTCTAAATCATCCTCTTCAATATTTCCATATCTATTTTTAGCAGCTCCTTCAGCCATAGGAAAAATTAAAGGTCTTATAAATTGTACATGACCACCTAACCTAAGACTAAACATTGCAGCTAAAGTCCTTAAAATTAAATATATTGATGTAAGTTTCCCGACCGTTGCAGATTTTATTTTACTTATTATAAATGCTGCTCTCTCTCTTAATCCATATCTTTCCAGCAATCCAATTACTGGTAAAGAAATTATAAAAAGAGACATATATCGGTTTTCAACAAATGCTTTACCTAAAGTTTCTACTACATTATTAAATGGGATGCCTGCCACCATACCCGTTACAATGCCTGCAAATACCACAATAGCTAAAATATCAAGTTTTAAAACAAAACCAACAATAATAATTAAAATACCTATTAATTTTATCATATTGACCCTCCTCAACATTTATTTTTAATACTATTTTATTTAACCTTCTTGTATAATATGTTTATGTTATATAAAACACATTATATTTAACTTTATCATTTATACACTTAATTTCAAAAATTTAATTTATTTGTATCAAGATTAAATCTCAACACATTTATTTAAACATCAATTATATAATCCTTTAAAATTAACAAGAGCAATCATTTTAATACTTTCCCACCCCAACTTTTGACATAAAGCCAAATAAAAAACCACTACGCAAAAAGCGTAGTGGTATCGATGCGAAAGTTGAGTAAGCCTGTAAGCCGAGTTCTGTTTTAGATGGTCATCTATCTAGGCCTACTGTTGCCAGCAGGCTCAAGCGACCTTACCCGGGAGCGCGCCGGGCCAGCGCATATGCTCCCCTATTTGGTCTTGCTCCAGGTGGGGTTTACAGAGCCACACTGTCGCCAGTGTGCTGGTGAGCTCTTACCTCACCTTTCCACCCTTACCAGGCAGCATAAGCTGCTCTCACCAATCCACTAGGATTGGATCTGGCGGTATATCTCTGTTGCACTTTCCTTGGAGTCGCCTCCACTGGGTATTACCCAGCACCCTGCCCTGTGGAGCTCGGACTTTCCTCTCCCGCATAAAGCGGCAGCGACCATCCGGCTTACTCAACTATATTTTCTTTTATATAATAATCAAGGCAAATAATATATTATCATGAAATAAAATTTTTGTCTACATATATTTTATAGAAAAACCAGAAATATTTTCTTATTCAAACAGTCTTAAATGGATTTTTATTTGTCTCTGTCAATACACACTCTACATCAAATTTATGTTTAACAAGTTCCATCAAGTAAGAAACAGCAATAAATTCACTACCAAAATGCCCTATATCTAATACTATTAAACCTTCCTCCTTAGCAAATAATGCTTCATGGTGTTTTAAATCCCCTGTTATTAAAACATCACATTTATTTTTTATTGCATCTTTAATAAAAGATGAACCACTTCCCCCTACAACTGCTACTTTTTTTATTTTTCTGTCAACTTCACCTACAACCCTTACATTAGTTATATTAAAATTTGTTTTTATAAACTCTATTAAGTCTTTCACTGTATATTCTTTTTTAAACTGACCAATCCTTCCTGTTCCCTCAATAATAGAATTTTTAAGAGAATAAATATCATAAGCTACCTCTTCATAGGGATGAACTTTTAACATAGCTGAAACTACTTTGCTTAAATCTTCCTCTTTAACTATTGTTTCTATTCTAACCTCATCAACAAATTCTAATTTATTTTTATGACCTATAAAAGGATTCGAACCTTCTAAAGGCATAAAAGTTCCTTGACCGTTTATATTAAAGGAACAATGACTGTAGTTTCCAATATGTCCTGCACCTTCGTTTAAAATAGCTTCTCTTACTGCTTGAGCATAATTTTTAGGAACATAGCAAACTAGCTTATAAAGTCTAATTTCTTTAGTTGGTGATAAAATACAAATATCTTCTAAATTTAACTTTTTTGAAATATAATCATTTAACCCATCACGTCCATTATCAAAATTAGTGTGGACTGCAAATATATTTAGATCGTTTTTTATTGCTTTATAAATGATTCTACCCAAATAATCATCCGTCGTTATTTTTTTAATAGGAGTAAAAATCAATGGATGATGGGATATAATCATATCACACCCCAAGCTTATAGCTTCATCAATAACAGAATTAGTTACATCAAGGGTAAATAAAATTTTTCTTACATCCTTATCCTTATCCCCAATCAAAAGTCCAACATTATCATAATCTTCAGCAAGCTTAGTTGGAAACTTTTTATGTAAATAATCCATTATATCTTTTACCTTTGTAACCATTCTCTCACTTCCTTAAATTCATTTAATAGATATGCTAACTCATTAAATCTTAGACTATCCTTTGGAACAGATTTTAAAATTTCTTCAAGGCCTTTAATTTTATAGTCTACATATTCTTTAACTAAAGGATGTCTTTTTTCTAATAATATTTTGCCAACATAATACAAAACTTCTTTACCATAAGCTTCTTCTTTTCCATTTATAACTTTAATTATATGATAAAACTTATTATCATCCTTTACAATATCTTCATCCACTATTTTAAAATTGTTGTTAACCAAAAATTTTCTTAAAAGCTCTGGATTTTGCATAGGCTGAAGTATTAAATATTTTGCTGTATTAGCAATATGTCTTCCTTCTTTTAAAATGTTTGCTATCAAATTTCCTCCCATACCAGCAATAACTATAACATCTGCTTCTCCTTCTTTTAATGGTAAAAGGCCATTGCCAATCCGTGTATCAACTTTGTTTATAACCCTATATTTTTTCAAATTTTTTATTGCTATATCAATAGGACCCTTTTTTACATCAGTTGCAATTCCTTTATTGCAAATACCTTTGGAAATGCAATGTATAAGAACATATCCGTGATCTGTCCCTATATCTGCTAAACATTCACATGGCGGAATCAAATCAACTATATGATTTAATCTTTCTGATAAAGTCATACTTCACCTCCACTTACCAAAAAACATTCTTAAATATAAAAAATACGGCTTACATAGTGTAAGCCTAGTCTAGATAATCCTTTAATTTCTTACTTCTACTTGGATGTCTAAGCTTTCTGAGAGCCTTTGCTTCAATTTGTCTAATTCTTTCTCTAGTAACTTTAAATTCTTTACCAACTTCCTCTAAAGTCCTTGCTCTACCATCATCAAGACCAAACCTTAGTCTTAATACTTTTTCCTCTCTTGGTGTTAAAGTATCTAAAACATCCATAAGCTGTTCTCTAAGCATTGTATAAGCAGCAGCTTCTGCTGGAGCTGGTGCATCTTCATCAGGTATAAAATCTCCAAGATGACTATCTTCTTCTTCACCTATAGGTGTTTCAAGAGATACAGGTTCTTGAGCTATCTTCATAATTTCTCTCACTTTATCAACATCCATATTTAACTCTTTCGCAACTTCTTCTGGTGTTGGAGCTCTTCCAAGTTCTTGAAGCAATTGTCTCTCTACTCTTATTAATTTATTAATAGTTTCAACCATATGCACAGGAATTCTTATAGTTCTTGCTTGATCCGCAATAGCTCTTGTTATTGCCTGCCTAATCCACCATGTAGCATATGTTGAAAATTTATATCCTTTTCTATAATCGAACTTTTCAACAGCTTTTAAAAGACCTAAATTACCTTCTTGGATTAAATCTAAAAATAACATACCTCTTCCAACATATCTTTTGGCAATAGAAACAACTAACCTTAAATTAGCTTCTGCAAGTTTTTTCTTAGCTTCTTGATCCCCTTGCTCAATTCGTTTTGCAAGTTCAATTTCTTCTTCAGCAGAAAGCAAAGGAACTTTTCCTATTTCCTTTAGATACATTCTAACTGGGTCATCAATACTAATTCCTTCTGGTAGAGAAAGTTCAAGATCTTCTTCTAATAGTTGATCAGGGTTAAAATCATCCATATCGTCAATAACTTCTATACCCATAGATTCAAGTATTTCATAAACTTTTTCAATTTGTTCGGGAGATAAATCTATATCTTCTAACGCATCCATAATTTCCTTATATGTTAAAACTCCATTTTTCTTACCTTTTTCAATAAGTTGTTTTACTATAGACATTTTTTTATTGTTAGCTTCATTTTTTTGATTTTCCTTTTCTTTTTTCATTTTCTCAACCTCCTTTCATACATTAAAGCAATGCCAATTGTCTTTTTAAATCTTCAAGATGCTTGGTTAAATAAATTATTTCAGAAAAATTATCAGTTTTTTCAAGCCTTTTAATTTGTAACTTAATATCTTCTATTTTTTTCTCAAGGTCATATTTTTTTATGGTCTTAATAAGTCCATTAATAAATTCAAAAGATACCTCTTCAATTTCTTCATCAACAAAAATTTTTGCTACATCCTGTATATCATTCTTTTCTTCAAATTTACTTAATATAGAATTTATCTCCCGTTCTCCTGAATAAATAAGTTGTGCAACTTTTTTATACGAAGGGGTTATAAACTCATCAGGGTTTATCTTTTGCATAATATATTGTTTAATATCTTCGTCTTTTAAACAAAACATCAACAACGTTCTTTCTGCCTTTTTATAACCAGGTTCAATGAAAATATTTCCACCAATTATATTATTTCTTTTATATTGGCTATTATTCCAATTATTATTCTTCATCTTTCTTGCTATATTTAACTGTTCTAATATTACATGAGGCGCAATACCAGTAAGTTCATACGCTTTAGCAGCATATGCTTGTACTTCAACTTCATCATTAAGTATTCTCAATATATCAACTACTTCTTTTATGAACATAACTCTATCCCTAGGGTTATCTAAATTTTTATTTGATTTAGCTGCCATTATTAAATGCTCAATTGCTGGAAGAGCATCTTGGATAAGTTTTTTAAACTCTTCAACACCATAATCATTTATAAATTCGTCTGGATCCTTCCCCTTAGGAATGTTAATTATTTTTATATCAAGCCCTTCTGAATGCAAAACCTCTATACCACGTAAAGTAGCAGCCTTGCCTGCAGCATCCGAATCATAACAAAGGTATACATTATTACAGTATCTTTTTATTAACTTTGCTTGTTCTTTTGTTAAAGCAGTACCAAGGGAAGCCACTGTATTAATTACACCATGTTGATGAAGTTTTATACAGTCCATATAACCTTCTACTATTATAAGATCATTAGGAACACCATTTTTAAGAACAAAATTTAATCCATAAAGATTAGTTCCCTTTTTAAAAACAGGAGTTTCAGGGGAATTTAAATATTTAGGTTTTGAATCATCTAAAACCCTACCACCAAACCCTATAACTCTTCCTTTATAATCAAATACAGGAAACATTATTCTATTTCTAAACCTATCATAATATCCTTTTCCACCCTTTAACACTAAACCTGCCTTTAGAAGCAAATCTTCATTATAACCTTTTTTCTTTAAATAATCAAGTAGACTCGTATAAGAATTTAAACTATACCCTAATCCAAATCTTTTTATAGTCTTTATATCTAATCCTCTATCTAAAAGATATTTGACTTTATCACCATTTTGTTGTAAATTTGAATAAAAATATCTAGCAGCTAAAATGTTAATCTCATATATCTTTTCAACCTCACTATTTTTATAAGAATTTGCATCCAGAGGAATATTTACTCTATCTGCTAAATATTTTATTGCATCAATAAATTCTAAATTTCTTATCCTCATTATAAAACCAACAACATTTCCTGCAGCACCACACCCAAAACAATGGAATAATTGTTTATCAGGAGAAACACTTAAAGAGGGTCCTTTATCATTATGAAAAGGACAAACCCCCATATAACCTTTACCAACTCTTTTTAAACTTACATATTCAGAAATTACCTCAACTATATCATTTTTTTGTATTATCATATCTATAACCTGTTCTGGTATCCTCATAAAAAACATCACCTGATATTTATTATACTTTTCTACATAAACATTCAAAAATCCTTCTTAAGCTATATTAATTTTATACAATTACATGACACAAATAAATATTATTCGACATAAAACATAAAAATTCCTGCTTAAAATTTTAATTTCCAAGGCATAGGAATAAACAATTTATTAAACTCGTGTATTGCATATCTATCGGTCATACCAGCTATGTAATCACACACTATTCTTTCTAATCCATACACTTGAACTTTTTCATAAAATTCTTTAGGCATAACTTCCGGATGTTTAATATAATATAAAAATAATTGTTTTAATACACTTCGTGCTTTTTCTTCCTCCTTTTTTGCTTCAGAATCTATATAAACATTATCAAACATATATTTTCTAAGCTCCCATGTAGCTTCTCCAACTTCACCAACTAACGCTATTTCTCCATATTTTAAAGCATGCTCGATAACTGCTCTAATCATTGTATTTATTCTTTCTGAATGACCTTTACCTAAAACTTTTATGCATTCCTTTGGAAGGTCATCTAAAGTTAATATACCTGCTCTAATTGCATCATCTATATCATGATTTATATAAGCAATCTTATCTGCTAATTTTACAACTTTGCCTTCATTAGTTTTAGGAATTAAATCACCTGAATGGCACAATATACCATCTCTAACTTCAAAGGTTAAATTAAGCCCTTCTCCTTTTTCAAGATAATCAACAACCCTTAAACTTTGTTCATTATGTTTAAACCCTATGCTGGTAATTTCATTTAAAGCACTTTCACCGGTATGTCCAAAAGGAGTATGGCCAAGGTCATGCCCCAAAGCGATAGCCTCTGTTAAATCTTCATTTAATCTAATAGCTCTTGAAATAGTTCTTGCAATTTGTGCAACTTCAAGGGTATGAGTTAATCTTGTTCTATAATGATCTCCTTCAGGTGCTATAAAAACTTGAGTTTTATGTTTAAGCCTCCTAAAAGCTTTAGAATGTATAATTCTATCCCTATCTCTTTGGAAATCTGTTCTTATACTACATTTCTCTTCTTTCTTTAGCCTACCTTTACTTTTACTGCTTAAAGTAGCTAGAGGTGACAATATTTTTTCTTCCAATTTTTCATATTCTTCTCTTAAATTCATAACACCACCTACTCAAATATTTCTTATTATATATATTCTTCATATTTGTCAAGAAACCTTCTTTTTTATAAAAACTAAAATAGGATTATTTTTTTATTTTTTCTTTTAATATCTTCTTCTTTCTCAACGTTATTCATTATGTCTATTTTTGAATAATTTTATGCAATTTATCTAGCTAAACATAAAATTTTTAAAAAAGTCATATAATTCAAATGTATAAATAATTTGGTGATATTATGAAAAACATTAGTCTTGCTCCAAGAATATTACTAGATAATGATTCTTTAATAGATAAAATATTATCTAACTACAATTTAAAAGTATACTCAATAGAAAACATAAAAATCAAAGAAAGCGATAAAGAAAGAGCCGTATATAAAATAAATACCGATAAAGGCTATAAATGTCTTAAAAAAGTTTACTATGATGAAAAAACTCTCTTGTTTATATATTCAGTAATAGAATGGCTTAATGTGAAAGGCATATTATGTCCAAAACTTATATCTACAAAAAAGGGCTTAAAATATGTAAAATACAACTCCAACATATATATTTTAACAGATTGGATTGATGGGCGTAAGTGCAATTATGATGATATTAATGATATTAAAGATATCTCTGAAAACCTTGCTAAAATACATAGCGCATCTAAAGGATTTTTTGCCATAGAAGGAAGTAAAATATTAATTTCAGACAAGGATTACTTTAAAAGCTATAATAAACATTTTAAACAATTAATAGAATGTGCAAATTCAGCATATAGAATTAAAGACAAATTCTCAAAAATATTTTTAGATAACTTTGATTATTATTTAAACTGTGCAAAAGAAAGCATTTACATCCTATCTAAAATAGATTTTGATAACATGGGAGATGAAATAAGCAATCAAGCTATATGTCATTTAGATTATGTAAATAAAAATTTGATATTTACTCCAGATAATAAACTTTATGTAATAGATTTTGATAAAACAAAGCTAGATTGTCCTGTTCATGATATAAGCAGCTTTTTACACAGAATATTAAAAAGAAAAAAAACAGCTTGGAGCTTTGAAGTATTTGAAGTTGCAATTAATAGTTATGAAAAAATAAGACCTCTTACTACAAATGAATATTTAGCAATATACGCTTTCCTTTTATTTCCTAAAAAACTTTGGAAAGTTTCCAAAGATTATTATAAAAATATAAAATATTGTAATAAATCCGAATATATAAATGAGCTAAAGTCTATTGTAAAATACAGAGAAAACCATGAAGCATTTTGTAATAAACTTAAAGAGCTATTATCAAAAAAAACATAAGGGGGAAATTCCCCCTTTATTTTCTTGGATTTTTAACTTGAGCCTGAGCAGCTGCAAGTCGTGCTATTGGGACTCTATATGGTGAACATGATACATAATCTAACCCAACATTATGACAAAATTCAATGGAAGCAGGATCTCCTCCATGTTCACCGCAAATCCCAAGCTTTAAATCACTCCTTGTTGCTTTTCCAAGTTCAACAGCCATTTTTATGAGCTTACCAACACCATTTATATCAAGCTTAGCAAACGGATCAAATTCAAGTATTTTCTTTTCATAATAATCATTTAAAAACTTTCCAGCATCATCTCGTGAAAAACCAAATGTCATTTGCGTTAGATCATTTGTACCAAATGAGAAAAATTCTGCTTCTTTTGCAATTTCATCTGCAGTTAAAGCTGCCCTTGGAACTTCTATCATAGTTCCTACCTTATATTCTATCTTAACTCCTTCTCTTTCTATTATTTCATTAGCTGTTTTAACTATAATATCTTTTATATATTTTAACTCTTTAAGTTCTCCAACAAGGGGTATCATTATTTCTGGAATTATATCCCATCCAGTTTTTTGTTTAACCTCTATTGCAGCTTCAATTATTGCTCTTGTCTGCATCTTTGCTATTTCTGGGTAGGTTATAGCTAATCTACATCCCCTATGCCCTAGCATTGGATTAAATTCTTTTAAGGCTTCTACCGTTGCTTTTAATTCTTCAAAGGTAATTCCCATATTTTCTGCAACAACTTTTATATCCTTATCTTCATATGGCAAAAATTCATGTAATGGAGGATCAAGAAGTCTTATTGTAACTGGACGTCCTTTCATTGCTTCGTATATACCTATAAAGTCCTGTTTTTGCATAGGTAACAGATTATCTAAAGCTCTTTTTCGTTGCTCACTGTTTTTTGCAACTATCATTTCTCTAACTAAAGATATCCTATCTTCATCAAAAAACATATGCTCTGTTCTACAAAGTCCTATACCTTCCGCTCCAAGCTTAACAGCTTGGTCAGCATCCTTAGGAGTGTCTGCATTAGCTCTAACTTCTAGTTTTCTAATCTCATCTGCCCATTTCATAAATATTTCAAAATATCCCGTCATTTCTGGTTCAACTGTCTTTATTCTTTGTGCATATACATTACCAGTGCTTCCATCTATAGATATATAATCACCCTCATTTATTTTTAACTCTCCTACTAAAAAATACCTATCTTTTTCATTTACTTTTATATCTCCACATCCTACAACACAACATTTTCCCATACCTCTTGCAACCACTGCCGCATGAGAAGTCATGCCACCTCTTGTAGTTAATATACCTTCTGCAACAACCATTCCTTCGATATCCTCCGGAGACGTTTCAACTCTAACAAGAACAACCTTTTCACCTCTTTGAGCTGCTTTTTTTGCATCTTCTGCAGTAAAATAAACCTTACCACATGCAGCTCCTGGTGAGGCAGGAAGACCATGAGCTATTGGTTTTACAAGCTTTAATTCATCTTGGTCAAACATTGGATGCAACAACTGATCTAACTGTTTTGCATCAACCTTAAGCATGGCTTCTTCTTTTGTTATTAATCCCTCATTAACAAGATCGACAGCTATCCTTAAAGCAGCTTGAGCTGTTCTTTTACCGTTTCTTGTTTGTAATAAATAAAATTTTCCTTTTTCTATAGTAAACTCTACATCCTGCATATCTTTATAATGTCTTTCAAGAAGACGCATAGCTTTCTCAAATTCAGCATAAGCTTTAGGCATTAATTCCTTTAGCTTTTCTATACTATGAGGAGTTCTTATGCCCGCAACAACATCTTCTCCTTGGGCATTTACTAAAAACTCCCCAAATATTTTGTTTTCCCCTGTTGCAGGATTTCGCGTAAAGGCCACACCCGTTCCAGAAGTTTCTCCCATATTTCCAAAAACCATCATTTGAATATTTACTGCTGTTCCCCAATCACTTGGAATATCATTTAACTTTCTATAAACAACAGCCCTTGGATTATTCCATGATCTAAAAACTGCTTTGATAGCTTCTAATAGTTGGTACTTAGGATCCTGTGGAAATTCTTCCCCCTTTTCCTGTTTATATAATTGTTTGAATTTTAAGACAACTTCTTTTAAATCTTCAGCTGTCAAGTCTGTATCATATTTAGCATCTCTTTTTTCTTTTATCTCATCTAATATATCTTCAAATTTATTTTTATCTATTTGCATAACAACATCGCCAAACATATATATAAACCTTCTATAGCTGTCATAAGCAAATCTTTCATTTTTAGTTAACTTAGCAAGTCCCTCAACAGTTTCATCGTTTAAACCAAGATTTAAAATTGTATCCATCATCCCAGGCATTGATACTCTTGCCCCTGACCTTACTGACACCAAAAGAGGGTTAGAGGGATCACCGAATTTTTTCCCTGTTATTTTTTCTAACCTACCTAATGCTTCAAATATCTCATTAATTATCTCATCCGCTATTTTTTGATCATCTTTATAATACCTAATACAAGCCTCTGTTGTTACTGTAAAGCCAGGAGGTACAGGAAGACCTATGTTTGTCATTTCAGCAAGATTAGCACCTTTTCCCCCTAAAAGTTCCTTCATTTTAGCATTACCTTCATTAAAAAAATAAACATACTTTTTCTTCATTATTTCCCCCCCTAATATAGCTGCCTTAGGGACGTTGTCCCTTAAATATGTATAACCCCCTAATCTTTACCAAGTTCTACAAAAAGCTTTGTAATTGTAGTTTTTGAGACTTTTCCCGTAATTTTAAACATCTCTTTTCCATCTTCATTCTTAACTTTTTCAACAACAGGTATACTATCAACCTCATGCTCAATAATCTTTCTTGCAGCCTCATACACACTATCATCATCAGTTACAGTTATTATATTAGGCATCCTTGTCATTATAATTCCAACGGGCACTTTATGTATGTCGGTATTACCAAGAGTTACTTTTAAAAAATCCTTCCTTGAAACTGCCCCAGTTAAAAACCCTTTATTTTCAACAAATAAAGTTCCTGTATCATTAATAAAAAGCTGGATTATAGCATCATAAATTGATGTGTTTTCAGAAACTACGGTTGGTTTAGATTTTATTTCTGACACTCTTATTTCTTTTATAGACCTGTATTTAAATGTATCTTCACCTTTTTTAGAATAAACATATCCTACTTTAGGACGTGCCTCCAAAATACCTGTCATAGTTAATATTGTAAGATCAGGCCTTAAAGCTGCACGAGTTAATCCTAGTTTCTCAGCTATTTGCTCGCTTGTTATAGGCTGATATTTCTTTACTATATCGATTATTTCTTCTTGACGTCTTGTCAGCTTAATATAAACCACCTCTTAATAGTAGTTTTATGTCATGTAAATTATAGTTAATTCATACAATAAGTATATTAACAAAAACTAGCCAAAATTCTTAAAGCTAGTTTATAATTATTATTATACAACAAAAATATTTTTGATACAAATATTAAATGAATAAGCCTTTCGGCTTATTCATTTTCCTCATCTTTGTCTATTTGCTGTTTTAAAGAATCTACTACATTTTCAACAACTTCCTTTACATCTTCCTTTACTTCATTAACCTTTTCTTTTATAACATCTTCAACCACTTCTATTCTTCCATCAGGTCTTTCTATCTCTATTTTAACCTTAGATGCTAATGCAGCAACAGCTCCTATTGCTAATAAAGCAGGATTAAATAAGCTTAATGCACCAGCTGCAATACCAGCAGTTACAGGAATATCAACTAAAATTCTGTCGTCCTTTTTAACTTTAATTCTATTTACGTTTCCTTTTCTAATTATTTCTCTTATGGTTTCTATTAAATCGTTGCTAAATTCTGAAATTTGAGCTCCTAACTTTTTTTGATTCTGCTCGATATAAATTAAAGAGTCAATGACATTACCATTGTGTTTTTCAAGGATTTCTTTAGCCTCAGCATAGCTTACACCTGTTCTTTGCCTTAAAATATCTATTTTTTCAAGAGTTATTTCTTCCATACCCATCAACTCCTTTTAAATCTTTTATTAGATTTAAAGATTTTATTTGTCTTTCAACATGATATGAAACATACTTTTCCATAATCACGCTTAAATTTTCAACTAATCTTCTATCATATTTAATATTCCTCAATTCTTCTATTTTTATGTTCCTTATTTTATTTAAAAAATTAATTTCTTCATTTTTAAGCTCAAAAAAATCATTATTAAAATTAACACAATCACTACAAAAAATTCCACCATCTTTTATACTAAAGTATTTCAAATTATTTCTTCTTTTACATTTTATGCAACTATTTACTATAGGTTGAAAACCTGCAAAACTTAATACTTTATACTCAAAAGTTAATTTTATAATATCTAAATCTATATCATCATGATAAAGTAAATACAAAGTCTTTAAAAGAACCCCTAACATATATACATTTTTAACTTCCTTTTCATTTAGGATATCTATAAGTTCAAGAAAATAGCTACCATAAGCAAGTTTATTTAAATCCATTATTATTCTTTGAAAGGATTCTATAATGCTACTTTGTCTTAACGTATATAAATTTTTGCCCTTATAAACTAAAAACCTACTATAACAAAACGGTAAAGTAGAAGAGGCTATCGGACTTTTAGGCCTTCTTGCTCCGTGGGCTACAATATCTATCTTGCCTAATTTATCAGTAAAAACGGTGATGATTTTGTCTGTCTCTCCAAGGGAAATATCCTTTAAAACAACCCCTTGAACGTTAATTAAAGACAAAATCATCACCTCCTACTTTTATTGATATCCTAATGTTTTTAAAACAGAAGGGCTGTCTCTCCAGTCCTTCTTTACCTTAACCCACAGTTCAAGAAAAACTTTGCTGCCTAAAAGCCTTTCTATTTCTAATCTTGCGCTAGTTCCTATTTTCTTAAGCATTTGACCATTTTTTCCTATAATTATTGCTTTGTGGGTCTCCTTTTCACAATAAATAGTAGCACTTATATTAACCATATCCTTATTTTCATCAGGCTTCATTGTAACAACTTCAACTGCAGTTCCATGAGGAACTTCTTCTTTTAAGTTATGTAAAAGCTTTTCACGGATTATTTCAGAAACAATAAATTTTTCTGGTTGATCAGTTATCATATCAGCTGGGAAATATTGGGGTCCCTCAGGAAGCAATGAAACAATTATATTTAATAAAGTATCAGTATTTTCTCCTTTTAATGCTGAAATAGGAACTACTTCTTTAAAATCAAATAGCTTAGAATATGTAGCTATAGTCTTTGCAAGGACTTCTTTAGTTACAGTATCTATTTTATTAATAACTAAAATTACTGGAGTTTTTACATTTGATAATTGATTTATAATGTCCAAATCTCCTTCATTGGGCTGTTCTGACGGGTTTATTAAAAATAAAACTATATCTACTTCATTTAAAGTATCCTTAGCTACCTTTACCATGTATTCTCCAAGCTTTGTTCTAGGTTTGTGTATACCAGGTGTATCTAAAAATATAATTTGATAGTTATCCCTTGTCATTATAGCTTGAATTTTATTTCTTGTTGTTTGAGGTTTGTTTGAAATAATAGATATCTTTTCTCCAAGATAATGATTTAAAAGAGTTGATTTACCTACATTAGGCCTTCCTATGATGGTAACAAATCCTGATTTAAAATTGCTCATTTAAATCCCTCCCTCTATATCTGAAGAGGAAAAAGCATATGGTAGAAGCTCTTTTAACTTATAAACTTTGTATTCTCCCTTCTTATTAGAAACAATTACATCAAATTCCAAACCAAACTCTGATAAAACTTGCCTACAAATTCCACAAGGGAAAGTTAAGTTGTCGCTATCACTTGTTATTGCAATAGCTTTAAATTTTTTATAACCTTCTGAAATAGCTTTAAACAATGCTGTCCTTTCAGCACATACCGTTCCACCATAGGATGCATTTTCCACATTACATCCTGTAAAAACTTTTCCCTCTTCCGTTAAAAGAGCTGCTCCAACTCTAAAATTTGAGTATGGGGCATATGCGTTTTCCTTTGCTTTAATTGCTAATGCAACTAATTCTTCATATTTCACCATTTACATTCCTCCTATAAATATTATAAAAGATTTATACAATTTCGGTAATACCAATTATATCACTAATTTTTATATTGTCAAAGAAATAATTAGACACCTAAAAAGGTGTCTATAAAAGTTTAAATATTATTATTACCATTAAAATGCCTATTATAGCACCAACAGTAACTTCATAAAGTGAATGTATCTTGCCTTCTACTCTACTTTGTGCTACAACAAAAGCTAAAAAGAAAGCTAAAGTTATTATCAATGTATCCTGAGTTAAAAGCGAAATTGCTGTAGCAGCTCCAAAGGATATAGCCGCATGGCCACTAGGCATTCCTCCCCTAAGGGGAGTTCCTCTACCATAAAGTGCTTTTATGATTATTGTAATTATGGTTATTAAAATTAGACAAATAAAAACAACTGTAGGGTCTGATTGTTTTATTTTAAAAATTACAGTATTAGTTACTACCTTTAATCTGTCAAAAAACAACAAGTAACCAACCAAAACAGCCATAACCGCTGAAACCAAAACTGCCCCCGCTGCAACATTTTTAGCTATTTTTGCAAGGGGATGATAATAATTGGCATTTAAATCTATGGTTACTTCTATAGCTGTATTTATCATTTCCAAAACAATAACTAAGGTTATAGTAAAAAATAAAATAAGAATTTCAATTTTACTTAAATCAAAAAACAAACTAGCAAATAAAACTAAAATTGCAATTATAAGATGTATTCTCATATTTCTTTGAGTTTTTATTGAATAAATAATACCTTCTATAGCATGGTTGAAACTATCCGTAAGCTTTTTTATTTTCATAGAAATTCACCCTTACCTTACAAGGCTCATGGACTTTAAAATATCCTCTTCTTTATTTCTCATTACAATTCTTTCTTCTTCTTTTTCATGGTCATAGCCAAGAAGATGTAAAACACTATGAACCGTTAAAAAAGCTATCTCTCTTTCAAAAGAATGTCCATATTCTTTAGATTGTTCTAGAGCCTTTTCCAAAGATAAAACAATATCTCCTAAAAGAACGCAATTAGTCTCTGGATCAAAATCCGTCTTTTCAACTTTATATTTTTCCCTTTTATTAAAATCTATCATAGGGAAGGATAAAACATCTGTCTCTTTATCAATATTTCTATAATCTCTGTTATATTCCCTAATAAGTTCATTATCAACCAAATAAACATTTACTTCATACTTAAAATCAATATTTTCATACCTTATAGCTCTTTCTATAACTTCTTTAATCAAATTTATAATTTCATCTGTAACCTGTATTTTTTGTTGATTATTTTCTATAAATACCACCTTAATCACCTTCTTTTGTAATATCTGGATACTCTATTCTGTTATGAAATATTCCTTGTAAAACATTTATAAAGCTCTTTTTTATATTTAATATATCCTTTAAAGTTAAATTACTCTCATCAAGCTGTCCATCTTCTATTTTATCTTTTATTATTTTATCTACCATATTTTCAATATCCTCCAAGGTAACACTTCCCATAGATCTTACAGCTGCCTCAACACAATCTGCTAACATAACTATAGCAGATTCTTTAGATTTTGGTTTAGGACCAGGATATCTAAATATTTTGTCATCCACATCTTCTCCATTTTGTTTTGCCACAGCATAAAAATATTTTATCAATGTAGTTCCATGATGTTCTTCTATAATTTGTTTTATAACACTTGGCAATTTATATTCATTTGCAAGTTCAATACCATCTTTTACGTGGGCTGAAATAATCATGGCACTTAACTTAGGAGTTAAATTATCATGAGGATTATCATTTATTATTTGATTTTCTTTGAAAAAGTAAGGCCTTTTTATTTTTCCTATATCATGATAATAAGCTCCAACTCTTGCAAGCAATGAGTTTGCTCCTATAGATTCTGCTGCAGCTTCTGCTAAATTTCCAACTAATATACTATGGTGATATGTCCCCGGTGCTTCAAATAATACTTTTTTAAGCAAGGGCTGATTAGGGTTTGAAAGTTCCATAAGCTTAATAGGAGTTACTAAATCAAAAATTTGTTCAAATATAGGCATTATACCTATAGCTAATATAGAGGAAATTAAGCCACCTACAATTCCATAAAGCATATTTAAAAATACTTGAGAAAGTTCTGAACCAGATATCAAACCCAAAGATAGTATAATAAGAGAGTTTATAAAACCTATTAAGATTCCTCCAAGCATTATATTTCTTCTTTCATAAACATCTCTTAAAAATATAGTTCCTATCAACCCTCCAAAAACGTATATAACAAAAACTTCTAAGCTAAAATTTGTCAATATTATTACTATCAAAGAAGATATAATAAAAACGAAAAACGCAAGTTCATACTCAAACACCATTGTTAAAACTATAGGCATAAAAGCAACTGGAATTAAAAACTTAGATATAACATTGGTAGCAGAAACAAAAAGCATGTTAAGACAGATAAGAATAAATATCAAAATAAAATAACTTATATTTTTATAAACATTACTTTTATATTTAAACAAATACAAAACAATCAAAAACTCAGATAACAAAATAATAGATATCAAACTTATATAATTACCAACATCGGTTTTAGAATTATTTTTTAAAACCCCTGCTTTATTTAATAAGTATATATGTGCAGAATTAATTACCTGCCCTTTAGATACTATAACTTGATTTTTTCTAACATAAACAGGCTCTACCTGTTTTTTTACAAGTTCTTGAAGCTCGTTAGTCTTTTTAATATCTATAAACATGTTAGGTTTGATAAAATTAGGGGCTAGCTTAATCATTATATCCTTAAGGTTATTATCTAAATTAGCTGCCTGAATCCTCTGTTTATAAAAATCTAAAGCTTTATTAAAAGATTCCTCATCATTTTGAAGTATTTCAAACTTTGATAAATCATTTAATATCCCACTTAATAAATCGCTCAACTTAACTAAAGTCGAATAATCTTGCTTTAAAAGATAAACAATGTCTTTATCTTCAATATTTAAAGTAAAAGTGTTTTCTATTTTCTTAACTTTATCAGAAATACTTTCACTGCTTGACTGCTGTTCTAATAAAAAATTAAAAAACTGCTTAGCTTTATTAATTGCATCCTTTTGCATGTCATCGCTTTTAGAATACTGCAAAGGAACATTTGAAATAGCCATCTGCATTTTTTCTTTTGTGGCAATTTCATCTATAAAATCACGAGGAGATTTTATATCAACAGGAGATATTTGACCTTCTTTTAGATCATATTTTTGTGGTATAACATTTTTTATACCCAAAAGCAATAATACTAAAAAAGTAATAAGTAATATGAGAAATCTTTGAAATCTAAAATTTTTTAGTATCTTTTGTAAAGCATTCATGCAATCACCTTTTTTCATTATCATATTTATCATAAGCTTTTATTATCTCAGTAACTAACTTATGCCTTACAACATCCTTATGGGTAAGATATACAAATTGTATTCCATCTATCCCCTTTAATACATTAGTCACATGCTTTAATCCAGACATTTTGTCTGGCGACAAATCTATTTGAGTTAAGTCTCCTGTAACAACTATTCTTGAACCATATCCAAATCTTGTTAAAAACATTTTCATCTGTTCTGGAGTTGTATTTTGTGCTTCATCAAGTATTATAAAACAATCATCTAAAGTTCTTCCACGCATATATGCTAAAGGAGCTACTTCAATTATTCCATTTTCCATATATTTCTGAAAAGTATCTACGCCTAGTATATCATATAAAGCATCATACAAGGGCCTTAAGTAAGGATTTATTTTTTCTTGTAAATCTCCAGGTAAAAATCCAAGCTTTTCACCAGCCTCTACAGCAGGACGAGTTAAAATAATTCGCCCAACTCTTTTTTCCTTTAAAAACTTAACTGCCATAGCAATTGCTAAATATGTCTTACCTGTACCTGCAGGTCCTATTCCGAATACTATTTCGTTTTTCTTTATAGCTTCAACATATTCCTTTTGACCAAAAGTTTTACATTTTACATATTTTCCTCTTGCTGTAACAATAATAACATCTTCAAGTATTTTTTCAACATCATTTGGTGCATCCTCTAATACAAGACCTATTATATAATTTACAGTGTGTAAATTTATAATCTCTCCTCGTTTTGCTATATCAAGTAGTTTTAATATAGTTTTAGTTGCAAGTTCAATATTTCCTAAACCTGTTATTTTTATTTCAGTTCCTCTATTAATTATATTAACATTAAAAGTTTGCTCAATTATTTTTATATTTTCATCAAATTTACCAAAAAGATTCATAATATGATCCATATTTTCTACCGGAATTCTATTTTCCACCTGCAATTGAACCTCCATTCTATTTTATTTCTACCTCTTTTGATATTTTTTCTTCAATTACAACCAATTTTCTTATTCTAACTTTATCCTTTGTAATTATTTTATCATACTTTTCATCTAATATCTTTACTCCCTTTGGTAAAATAGTTGAAAATTCCTTATCAATCTCTTTAAGTGCCATTTCTAATGCCTCATTATAGGATAATTTTTTATTTTTTTCAACTTTTTCATAATAATGCTCTGTAACCTTTACAATAGGTAACTTAATCCCAAATACCTTTACATTTTCTTTATTTATTATTTTATCATAAAGTGTAAAATTATTAACTACAGGTTTTAAATCTATAATCTTATTATTAGGTAAAATAAAATAAACCTTTTTAACTTCTCTTCCTGTTCTTTCAAAATACTTATAATTTAAATAAAATTCCTTAATTGATTCATACCATGTCCTTGCATAAACTTCTCCTAAAGCCCTTGTGACTTCTAGTGGAATATTTTGTGAATCTGTAATTATTCCAGAAATTAAAACCTGTCCTTTTTTTACATAATCTCCTTCCCTTACAATTTTTTGTCCCTTTAAAGCAATTACTTTTGTAATAATACCGTCTTTTTCAGCTACTATATTCATAGGTTTTTCGGTATCTATTATGGTAGGTGGCATAGTTCTTTCAACTACTTCTACTTTTGCCTTTGTTCCATCTAAAGTTATTGTTATTATTGAAATCTCTTTTATATCCTTTAAAACACTATTTTCTATATCCCTTAAATTAAGTTTTTTCTTATACGCTCCAATTTTTAGTCCCGATTTACTAAGGGATTTTAAAATTAAACTTTCATTAAGATATTTGTTTCCACTTATTTGTATGCTCCATATTATATTTGAAAAAATATAAATTAAAGAAGAAAAACACATCAAACCAACTATAAAAAATATTCTTCTATGAAGCTTTTTAAATAAAAAAATAGGCCCTTTTTTATTTAAAATTTTTACTCTACAATTTGTTTTTTTAGCAATTTTTCTAATCATTTTGAAATCCTTATCATACATATTAAATTTAATATTTGTAAAACTTATCCTTTTAACATTCCAAAGACTTATTCCACTTTCTACAGCTAAGTTAATAAATTTTTCTAACTGCAATCCTTCTATTTCAACAGTTATATAATTTTTTGTCATACCCCCAGCCCCTTGATTACTTGATATATTCAATAACTTCAATCTTTCCTAATAACTCTATTTCATCTTGAGTTATAGATTTTATAATAAAATCACTTCCCTTTATGTTTATAATTCCTATATTACTATCTACTCTTACTACATTCTTGCCATACTCTATTATTCCTTTATGATTTTCTATAATTATTTCACTATCTCCAACCACTTTTAAAGATGGAACATTCATAACTATTTCCTGAGGTATATCTAAAGCATCAGAAAGTCTTCGCTTTAAATCCATAGTTATTCTCCTTAAAATTAGTCCCATTAAATTTTATGATTAAACATACAAATTTATTTTTCAAAAAACTAAAAGACCCGCAAATGCGGGTCATTATTTCACTGTAAGAACTTTTTAACCATTTCACTAACTAATTTACCATCTGCTCTTCCTTTAACCTTTGGAGCTACAATAGCCATTACTTTTCCCATATCCTTGATGCTATTTGCTCCTACCTCATCAACAGCACTTCTAATTATTTCAGCAATTTCATCTTCAGTAAGCTGCTGAGGAAGGTATTCAAGCAAAATCTCTATTTCCTTCTGAACCTGCTCAGCAAGATCTTGCCTGTTCCCCTTTTTAAATTCTTCAAGAGATTCTTTTCTTTTCTTAACTTCCCTTGACAAAACAGCAATCACTTGTTCATCATCAAGGGCTTTACCATTAGTTTTTTCATCATAAAGTATAGCAGCTTTAGCCATATTTAAAACGCTTGCTCTAAAGCTATCTTTAGCCTTCATGGCATTTTTCCAATCTTCTTGAATTCTTTCTTTGAGTGACATAATCACCCTTCTTTCATTATTTATGCTTTCTCTTACGAGCAGCTTGTGACTTCTTTTTGCGCCTTACACTTGGGCTTTCATAGTGTTCTCTTTTTCTGATTTCAGCAAGAACACCTGCAGCCGCACACTTTCTCTTAAATCTTCTAAGAGCGCTATCTAGTGATTCGTTCTCGCCAACTCTTATTTCTGACACCTTTCTCCCTCCCTCCGCTTAACATAATAACCCGTGCTGTGATGATGGATGCAAATAGCACATAACCATTATATATCAACAAAGTAAATTTTGTCAATCTAAAATTACATCAACCTGGTGGCCACTGCATATCTCTTCCACCTAACAAATGGAAATGAATATGCATTACTGTTTGTCCTCCAGCTCTACCGCAATTATTTACTATTCTAAACCCATCTTTATCTATTCCAAGGTCCTTTGAAAGTTTCTTTGCTACAGAAAAAATATGCCCAATAATGTTAAAATCTTCACCATTTAAGTCCATCGCTGATTCTATATGTTTTTTAGGAACTATTAAAACATGAACTGGAGCAACAGGATTTATATCTTTAAATGCAACAACTTTATCATCTTCATATACTATATCTGACTTTATTATTCCATTAACTATCTTACAAAATATGCAGTCCATCATTTCACCTCCTTTAAAACACCTATTGCCTTATTTTCCCTATTATCTATTATTTTAACATCTAATATTTGTCCTGACAAATCTTTTTCTGAAGCCACTCCAACTCTTATATAATTCTTAGTATATCCCCAATAATATCCATCAGAATATTCTTCAAATAAAACATCCATAACTTTTCCTACATGTTTTTCTATAAACTCTGTTTCTAATATCTTGTCAAGTTCTATAAGTCTTTTACTTCTTTCCTCCTTTATAAACTCAGGAACTTGCTCTTTAAACGATGCTGCTTTAGTTCCCTTTCTTGGGCTATATTTAAATATATGCATTTTAGCAAGTCTTATTTCCTTTAAAAATTGATAAGTTTTTTCAAACTCTTCTTCAGTTTCACCTGGAAATCCAACTATAATATCAGTAGTTATAGAAACATCATCAAAAGCATCCCTTAAATTATTAACTATTTGTCTGTAATCACTTGTTGTATAATGTCTATTCATTCTTTTCAAAGTTTCATCACAACCGCTTTGCAAAGACAAATGAAAATGGTGGCAAAACTTTGTTATTGATTTTAATCTTTCAATAGATCTTTCTGTAAAAAAAGTAGGATCAACTGAACCTATTCTAATCCTTTCAATTCCATCAATCTTAGATACCATATCAATTATATCAATTAAATCTATACCTTTTAAATCTTTACCATAAGAAGCTACATGTATACCAGATAATATAACCTCTTTATACCCATTTTCAGCAAGCTTCTTAACTTCAGTTAAAATATTTTCAGGATCTCTACTTCTTACAGGACCTCTTGCATAAGGAATTAGACAATAAGAACAAAACTTATCACAACCATCTTGTATTTTTAAAAACGCTCTAGTTTTATCCTGATATTCATCTATCTCTAGCTCTTCAAACTCTCTTATACTCATTACATTCTCAACGTGTTTAATTTTTTTCTTATTTTTTAAAAACTCCTCTACAAATTCTACTATTTTCCCCTTATCTTTAGTGCCAATTATTATATCAACATCTTCAATTTTTTCAACTTCATCTGGAGCAACCTGTGCATAACATCCCACAGCTACAACCACAGCATCCTTGTTTTTCTTTTTAGCCCTTCTTAGCATTTGTCTTGATTTTCTATCCCCCACGTTAGTTACAGTACAAGTATTTATAACATAAACATCTGCAAAATCATCAAAATCTACAACTTCATAACCATTTTTTATAAATTTTTCAGCCATAGCTTCAGTTTCATATGTATTAACTCTACATCCCAATGTATAAAACGCAACTTTTCTCATATTTCTCCTCCTAAGTCCCCTAATTCATATAAAACCAATGCTGATGTTATAAAACCTGCAGTTTCTGTTCTTAAAATTCTTGGTCCTAATGTTACAGGAATAGCTCCATTATCTAAACAGTATTCTATTTCCTTATCTTCAAATCCTCCTTCTGGACCTATAAAAATTGCAACGTCTTTAATATCATTTCTTTCTCTTAATTTTTTTATTCCTCGCAATCTTTCTTTTTCATATGGAACTATAATTAAATCATTTTGTTTCATATCTTCAATTGCTTCTTTAAAATCCATTATATTATCAACCTTTGGAATAATTCCTCTATTGCTTTGTTTGGCTGCTTCGTAAGCAATACGTTGCCATCTTTCTAATTTGTTTTTCAAATCTTTTCCTTCTGTTTTTACTACAACTCTTTTAGTCATAACAGGAACAATCCTTACAACCCCTACTTCAACACACTTTTGAACAATTAAATCCATTTTTTGAGCCTTAGGAAGCCCTTGATAAAGTGTTATATTTATAGGTGGTTCACTTTGATTTTTAAAAGATTCAATTATATTACATATAACTTCCTTTTTATCACTGGAAGTAATCTCACAAATATACTCATTACCGTTTCCGTCACAAACTTGTATCTTATCACCTTTTCTAAGCCTTAAAACTTTAACTATATGGTCAACATCTTCCCCTGTTATATAAATGTTAGGATAATCTATTTTTTCAGGTAAAACAAAAAACTTATGCATACCTCATCCCCTTTACAAATTTTTTGCAACAATTCCTATCCATTCTCCCATTTCTTTAACCTCAATAATCTCAAAATTGTTTTTTCCAAGTTCATTTAAAACATCCATCTTTCTATCCTGAATTATTCCAGATATTATAAACAAGCCACCATCTTTAAGAAATTTTTTAGCTGAAGAGGTCATCTTTATAATAATATCAGCAATTATATTGGCAACAATAATATCTGCTTTGTCATCCAGAACATCTGTTAAATTCCCATGCCTTATTTCGACATTTTTAACTTTATTATATTCAACATTTTCTCTTGCTGCATCTACCGCTACCTCATCTATATCAACACCAATTACCTTTTCAGCTCCTAACTTGGCTGCAGCAATAGAAAGAATTCCAGAACCCGTTCCTATATCATAGACAACTTCTCCACCTTTTATATACTTCTCAAGAAGTTCTAAGCATAAAATAGTAGTCTCATGGGTTCCTGTCCCAAATGCCATTCCTGGATCCAACTCAATTACTATATCTCCTTCTTTTTCAACATATTTTTCCCATCTAGGTTTTATAACTAACCTTTGACCTACCTTTGTAACTTTATAATATTTTTTCCATGAATTAGCCCAATCTTCTTCATATACAGCATTAACAAGTATCCTTCCTTCTCCAAGGTCAAATCCTTCATTCTTTAACTCATCAATCTTCTCTTCAATATACTTAATAATATTACCTACGTTATCCTCATCACTAAAATATCCTTTTATAACAGCTGCCTTTTCTCCATGTTCTAATAACTTCATATCAACATAATCCCAACCTGGAGTTTTTTGTTTTTCTAAAATATCATTTGGATCCTCTATGACTACTCCTTTAACATTTAAAGAATAGAATATGGCACTTACCATTTCTATAGCTGATGGACTTGTAACAACCTTTATCTCTATCCATTTTCCCTTCATAAAATCAACTCCTTTTTCAATTCATCAAGCAATATATTAATTCAAATATAAAATAACTGCAAGTACAATATAAAGTCCCTGTTTCCAGGGACTCATACTCCAAATGCATCCTTAAATTTATCTACAAAGGATTTTTTATGCTCTGAGACGGTTTCTCCAAATTCCTCAGCAAGCTTTTTTAACAATTCCCTCTGACGCTCTGTTAACTTCTTTGGAACTTCAACTTTAATTTCAAAATACAAATCTCCTCTTGAATTGCTTCTAAGTTTTGGAATACCCTTCCCTTTAAGCCTTATTATAGTTCCCGGCTGAGTTCCTTCTGGTAAATTATATTTTTCCTCTCCTTCTAAAGTTGGAACAGTAATCTCTCCACCTAATGCTGCCTTCGTTATACTAACAGGAATAGTACAGTATATATCGCTACCTTGTCTTTTAAATATCTTATGAGGCTTTACATTAATATGAAGATATAAATCCCCTGGAGGACCACCTCTAACACCTGGTTCTCCTTCCCCTCTTAATGGAATAGTCATTCCATTATCAACACCTGCTGGTATATTAACTGTAATGATTTTCTTTTTTCTAACCTTTCCTCTTCCACTACATACAGAACATGGAGTATCTATAATCTTTCCTTCACCACGGCATTTGTCACAAGTTGTTATACTTACAAAACTACCAAAAGGGGTTCTTCTTTCAATTTTCATTTGTCCTGTTCCATGACATCTATCACAAGTTCTTGGAGAAGTTCCAGGCTTAGCACCTGTTCCATTACAAATATCACAAGTTTCATATCTAAAAATCTCTATATCCTTTTTAGCTCCAAAAGCAGCTTCTTCAAAAGAAAGATTTAAAGTATACTCTATATCAGCTCCTCTTTGTGGACCACTTTTTTGTTTTTTAGAAGTGCCAAAAAAGTCTCCAAATATGTCTCCAAATATATCTGAAAAACCTCCAAAACCTTCAAAGCCACCAAAACCACCAAAATTAGAAAAATCAAAACCTTGGCCTGAAAAATCAGTTGTTCCAAACTGATCATACTGAGCCCTCTTTTGAGGGTCTGAAAGAACTTGATAAGCTTCATTTATTTCCTTAAACTTTTCCTCAGCTTCTTTGTTACCAGGATTTCTATCTGGATGGTATTGCAGTGCAAGTTTTCTAAAGGCTTTTTTTATTTCCTCATCTGTTGCATTTCTATCTACTCCAAGTATAGCATAATAATCCTTTGGCATCTGTTTCACCACCTTTCACATAGAGAAAAGAGGGATTAAAATCCCTCTTATTTACCGTCCTTAACATCATAGTCAACCTTTATATCATCGTTTGGTCCTTGTTGATTGAAGCCTCCTTGGTTAGATCCTTGGTTAAATTGAGAATATATTCTTGATGAAATTTCATAGAAAGATTGAGTTAATTCTTCTGAAGCAGCCTTTATAGCATTCACATCTGTTCCGTTTAACGCATCTTTTAGCTTCTTAATCTTTTCTTGTATCTTGGATTTTTCAGCCTCAGTTAACTTATCTCCAAGATCTTTCATAGTCTTTTCTGTTTGATAAATCAATGAATCTGCATTGTTTCTTATTTCAATCTCTTCTTTTCTCTTCCTATCTTCTTCTGCATACTTTTCAGCTTCTTTTATTGCCCTTTCAACTTCTTCATCTGTTAAGTGAGTTGATGCAGTTATTGTAATCTTTGCATCCTTTCCTGTTCCTAAATCCTTAGCTGATACATTTAATATACCATTTGCATCTATGTCAAAAGTAACTTCAATTTGTGGAACTCCACGTGGTGCTGGTGGAATACCTGATAAAGTAAATCTACCAAGGGTTTTGTTGTCTTTAGCCATTGGCCTTTCGCCCTGTAGAACATGTATTTCAACAGAAGTTTGACCATCTGCAGCTGTTGAGAATATTTGGCTTTTTCTTGTTGGTATAGTAGTATTTCTTGGTATAAGAACTGTAAATACTCCTCCTAATGTTTCTATACCAAGGGATAATGGAGTAACGTCAAGAAGCAATAAATCTTTTATCTCTCCTGTTAATACTCCAGCCTGAATAGCAGCTCCAATTGCAACAGCTTCATCTGGATTTATTCCTTTAGTTGGTTCTTTTCCTGTAAAGTTTCTTACAGCTTCTTGAATTGCTGGTATTCTTGTTGAACCACCAACTAATATAACCTTATCTATATCATTAATTGTAAGTCCTGCATCCTTTAAAGCATTTCTCATAGGTTCAATAGTTGCTTCAACAAGGTCTGCTGTTAATTCATTAAATTTCGCCCTTGTTAAAGTCATATTTATATGTTTTGGACCTGTAGCATCAGCAGTTATAAATGGAAGATTTATTTCAGTTTGAAGCATTGATGATAATTCTATTTTTGCTTTTTCTGCAGCCTCTTTTAATCTTTGGAGAGCCATCTTATCATTTCTTAAATCTATACCTGTTTCAGCTTTGAATGTATCCATTATATAATCCATTATTCTTTGGTCAAAGTCATCTCCACCAAGATGAGTATTTCCATTTGTTGCTTTAACTTCAAATACACCATCGCCTATTTCAAGAATTGATACGTCAAAAGTTCCTCCACCAAGGTCATAAACTAATATCTTTTGATTTTTATCCATTTTATCAAGACCATATGCTAAAGCCGCTGCTGTAGGTTCGTTTATAATTCTTAAAACTTCAAGTCCTGCTATTTTTCCTGCATTTTTAGTTGCTTGTCTTTGGCTATCATTAAAATATGCAGGAACTGTAATAACTGCCTGTGTAACTGGTTCTCCAAGGTAAGCTTCAGCATCAGCCTTTAGCTTCATAAGAATCATTGCTGATATTTCTTCTGGACTATATTCTTTATCATCAATCTTTACCCTATAATTTGTTCCCATATGTCTTTTAATTGATATAACTGTTCTTTCTGGATTAGTTATTGCTTGTCTTTTTGCAACTTGACCTACTATTCTTTCTCCATTTGGTTTAAAACCTACAACAGATGGCGTAGTTCTTGCCCCTTCAGAGTTTGGTATAACAACAGGTTCTCCACCAATCATGACAGCAACACATGAATTGGTAGTTCCTAAGTCAATTCCTATAACCTTACCCATAACTCATCCTCCCTTTCTTAATTTGCTACCTTAACAAGACTGTGTCTTATTATTTTATCTTTATATTTATATCCTTTTTGAAAAACTTCAATAACAACATTTTCATCAAAGTTTTCATCTTGAACATGCATTATTGCATTATGAAAATGGGGGTCAAATTTTTCTCCCTCTGCTTTGATTTCCTCAACTCCCATTTTTTGCAAAGTATCTTTGAATAACTTTAAAGTCATTTGTATTCCTTCTGTTAATGGATTAGAATCACCTTCAACATGAACCATCGCTCTTTCAAGATTATCAAGTATAGGTAAAAGTTCTCTTACAGCATCTACAAAACCATCTGTATATATAGTTTCCTTTTCTTTTTGAGTTCTTTTTCTAAAATTATCAAAATCAGCCATAGTCCTTTTTAGTAAATCAATATAACTTTGGCATTCATTTTCTTTTTCTAAAAGTTTTTGTTTTAATTCTTCAATTTGCTTATCCTTTTCATCAATTTCTACTTTTGTGTTATTTTCCGTAGATTCATCAACTGATTTTTCTTCACTAATTTCTTCTATTTCAATAACATCATTTTCAATATTTTGTTCTTCTTTTTCATTTAAGTTTTGGTCATTTGCCATAAAGCCACCACCTTTTAAAATGAGTTTCTTAAAATTTCATTAAGGTTATCTGCTATAAATTTTAACATTCCTATTACTTTTGAATAATCCATTCTTGTTGGACCAATAACACCTATGGTTCCAACCACTTTATTTCCTATCATATATGAAGCCCTTATTACGCTACAATCTTTAACATTTTCATTATTATTTTCTTTTCCAATAGAAACTTTTAAAGTTTCTCCATCATCTGAAAAAATATCTATTAAAGTTTCTTTTCTTTCTAAAAGAGCTAAAAAGTTTCTAGCTTTATTAATATCATTGTATTCAGGATATTTAAAAATATTTGTTGCTCCTTCTAAGTAAACTTCACAATCTACAGATTTTAAAGAATCGTATAAAACCGGAATTATAGCATTTAAAATTTCGTTGTATCCTCCAAGTTCCATTAAAATCTGGTTAATCACACATAAATCTATCTGTTCAACTGTAAGATTTTTAAGCTTATCATTAAGCATATTATTTATTTTTAATAACATATCCTGTTCTATTTTTCTAGGAAGCTTAATTAAAACATGTCTTATAATTGCCGTATCAGTGACAACTATTGCTAATACCTCATTATCATTAACCTGAACAAGTTGGATTGATTTTACTGCACTTTTTTTTACTGAAGGAGTTAAAACTGCAGCAGTATATTTAGTAACTTCAGATAACAATTTAGTCGTTCTTCTTATTATATTATCTATTTCACACATAGTTGCAAATTGAAGGATTTTCTTTATTTCTGCAGCTTCTTCGGGAGATGGGCTTTTTATATTTATCAACTTGTCAACGTAATATCTATATCCTTTATCTGAAGGTATTCTTCCAGCTGAAGTATGAGGCTGTTCTAAGTAACCTAACTCTTCTAAGTCAGCCATTTCATTTCTTATGGTGGCGGAGCTTATCCCCATTTCGTATTTCTTAGCTATCGTCCTTGATCCAACAGGTTCTGCTGTTTCAATGTAGTCATCAACTATAGCCTTTAGTATATACCTTTTTCTTTCTCCTAATTCCATGCTCCCACCTCCTTCCTTATTAGCACTCTATTAAAGTGAGTGCTAACCCTAAGATAAAAAATAGCACTATCATTACAATTTGTCAATATATTCTATAAAAAATATTGAAAACAAAACCCTCTTTTTAAAATGTAAAAAGAGGGTTAACATAAATAAACGGCAACTTTATTTTTCCCTTTTGCTTTACATTCTTTATATAAAACAGAATCTGCCTTTTGAATTAACTCCATCATATTATTAGCATCTTCTGGAAAAGATGTAACTCCTCCTGAAATAGTAATATCAATTTTATAATTGTCTACAATAAATTCATATTCTTGAATATACTTTCTTATTCTTTCTGCAACTAAGTATGCTTGTTCCTTAGTCAAACCATTGAGTATAATCACGATTTCTTCTCCACCATATCTACAAACTACATCTGTTTTCCTTACCAACTTTTTTACAATATCTGCAAACATCATTAATATTTTATCTCCAACTAAATATCCATAAGTATCATTTATTTTTTTAAAATTATCTATATCAAAAATTGCAATAGAAAATACCATATTTTCTCTAATTAAATTATTAACCTCTTCATTTAATTTTCTTCTATTATATAATCCTGTTAACGCATCCATTTCAGTTTCTTTTTTAATATTTAAAAAATAACTATAATTGTTAAAAGCTAGGGACATTTGCTTAGCTAATATAGATAAAGGTTCTTTTATGTCATATAAAAGTAAATTAGGCAAATGTATCTTGCCACCTAAAAATATTAATCCCCTAAGTTTATTATCAACCATTATAGGAACAAATATAGCAGTTTTAATAAAGTTAAGCAAACTCCCGATTATTAATACTTTTTTATCTTTTCTAATATTTCTACTTATATATATTTCTCCTTCTAAAATAACTTTAATCGTATAACCGTTTCTTATATTTAAATCCAACTCATCTATATTTAATCCTTTAGGACAATAAAAAGATATGGGTAATACAACATCATCTCCTTCATAATCAAAAAAATATATAGCTGCAACATCATATGGCAAGATACGTTTTAAATTTAAAAGAAAATTATCACATTTTATCTTTAAATCACCATGCTTTATTAGGCCTTCACTAACACTAAGTATATTTTTTATTATGATATTTTTAAACTCAAGCCTTTTTAAAAGATAAAAACAATAACTTAGAGTAATCAAAATTATAAACATTAGAAAAGTTCCATATTTTCCTATTTTAAGATCTATAAAATATAACAATACCCCTAAAATAACTGCTACTATAAAATTAAATAACAACATATTTAAATTTATTCTTAGCTTTTTGCCATCTAACAAAATAAATAAAATATTAAAATTTAAAAACAAAAATTCAAATATAGTAGCTAAAAAAATGGTTCTTTGTATAAAAGGTAAATTAAAATAACTAGTGATATATCCACTTAAACTTCCTGATAAAAATACAGCAAATGGAAATATAAGCTTGTTATATAAAACACATAAGTTAAACTCTTCTTCTTTATAAAAAACATCAGCAAAAAGCCTTAAAAAATCACATATAAATTCAAACACAACCGCTAAATTAACTCCAAACATTAAATAAATAAACAAAGTCACGGTTTCTGTAAAATCAAACTTTATCTCTCCTACCAATATAGTAAAATATCCCATTATCATAGTAACAAAAATTGCAAAAACCAAAAAAAGCAACACATCAAAACTTTTTATATTAGTATTTATAAAAGCCTTTAGCGATAAAGCAATTGCTGCAACAACAACCCCTAGTTTGTATATCCTTTTAAGTTGCATTCTATATCACCTGCTTTTAAATATCTTTTCTACTATTAATATTCTATAAAAAAACAAAAAATCCTTTAAACAAAAATAGGCCTAAAAAAGGCCTATTTACAAAAAAACTAAAAAAACCTGATTTGCAACATCTAATCCCTTAGAAGTTAAAGAAATAAATTCTCCATTATCAAATACTAATCCTTGTCTTAAAAGTTTAGATATCTTATCACCATAAACTTCAATTATATCAACATTAAATCTATTTTTAAAATCTTTTTTTGAAATTCCCTTAATCTTTCTAAGCCCGAGAATCATAAATTCCTGCATTTGTTCTTCCTTTGATATATATATTTTTTCTCTTTTTAAATACCTACTAGTGATATATTCTTTTATATCAGAAGCATTAGCATATCTATAACTATCTATAAATGAATGAGCTGAAGCTCCTACTCCATAATACTCTTCTTCATTCCAGTAAGTTAAATTATGTATACATTCAAAACCTTTTTTTGCAAAATTTGATATCTCATAATGCTCATAACCATAACTTTTTAAAAATTCAACAGCATAATGATACATTTGTCTATCTATTTCATCATCTGAAATACTAAGCTCTCCTTTTTGATAATAATCATAAAATACTGTTCCTTCCTCCAAAATAAGACTATATATAGAAATATGTTCAGGATTTAAATCTACAATTTTATTCAATGTATCCATCCAATCATCAATACTCTGTTCTGGAATGTTAAACATTAAATCTACATTTATATTTTTAAACCCTATTTTTCTAGCCATTTCATAATTATTTAAAAAATCATTGAAATTGTGTATTCTTCCAAGCCTTTTTAAAAGATTATCTTGAACAGCTTGAAGCCCTATTGATAACCTATTTACTCCATAATCCTTTAATAAGAGCAATTTTTCTTCATTCAAAGTTCCGGGGTTCGCCTCAACTGTAAACTCCTTAAAATCAAACCTAGAAAGATTTTTAAGTAATCTTTCTAGGTTGTATTTAGATAAAACAGTGGGGGTTCCCCCACCAATAAAAATAGATTTTAATTCTTTATCTTCAATTTCTTTAATTTCCTTTAATAATACATCAATATAACAATCCTGTAACGTAAGATCAGTTATAGAATAAAAATCACAATAAAGACATTTTTTTAAACAAAAAGGTATATGAACATAAAGTGCTCTCTCCATTATTCCACCTTCAATACTGCCATAAAAGCTTCTTGTGGAACTTCAACTGTTCCTATTTGCTTCATTCTCTTTTTTCCTTCTTTTTGCTTTTCAAGAAGCTTTTTCTTTCTAGTTACGTCTCCACCATAGCACTTGGCAAGAACGTCCTTTCTTAAAGCCTTAACTGTTTCTCTTGCAATTACTTTAGAACCTATAGCTGCCTGTATTGGAATTTCAAATAATTGTCTTGGAATGATTTCCTTTAACTTTTCACAAATTGCCCTTCCTTTTTGATATGCCTTTTCCCTAGGAACAATTTGTGAAAGAGCATCTACTGGATCTCCATTTAATAGTATATCAAGTTTTACAAGGTCTGATTCTTTATATCCTATAAATTCATAATCTAAAGATGCATAACCTTTAGTTCTTGATTTTAAAGAATCAAAGAAATCATAGATTATTTCATTTAAAGGCATTTCATAATGAAGCATTACTCTTGTAGTTTCTATATATTCCATATTTTTAAAAACTCCTCTTCTGCTTTGACAAAGCTCCATAACTGCTCCTACATATTCTGAAGGAGTAATTATTGTAGCCTTTACATAAGGCTCTTCCATATAATCTATTTCAGTTGGTGAAGGCATGTTAGTGGGATTTGTAAGCTCTATAACTTCTCCATTTTTCTTTATAATTCTATATATAACACTTGGAGCAGTTGTTACTATATCTAAATCATATTCCCTCTCTAATCTCTCTTGTATAATCTCCATGTGTAACAATCCTAAAAATCCGCATCTAAAACCAAAACCTAAAGCAACAGATGTTTCAGGTTCAAATACAAGGGCAGCATCATTAAGCTGTAACTTTTCTAAAGCTTCTTTTAACTCTTCATATTTTGAGCTGTCAGTTGGGTAAAAACCACTAAATACCATAGGAACAGCAGGCCTATATCCTGGAAGTGGCTCCTTTGCTTCTCTTTCTGCTTCTGTTATAGTATCTCCAACCCTTGCATCTCTAACATTTTTTATGCTAGCACAAACATATCCAACATCTCCTGCCTTTAGCTCAGGAACTTCCATATATTGAGGCCTAAATATTCCGACCTCTGTAACTTCATATTCCTTTTTAGAAGCCATAAGCTTTATTTTCATTCCTTTTTTAATAGTTCCTTCTTTAACTCTTATATAACAAATAACCCCTTTGTATGAATCATAATAACTATCAAATATTAAAGCCCTCAATGGTGCATCTTCATCGCCTTCAGGGCAAGGTATTTTTTCTACAATAGCCTTCAATACATCATCAATACCAATACCTACTTTTGCAGAAATAAGAGGTGCATCTGAACAATCTAAACCTATAACTTCTTCAATTTCTTTTTTAATTTCATCTGGCCTTGCGCTTGGAAGATCTATTTTATTAATCACAGGAATTATCTCAAGGTTATGCTCAAGAGCTAAATAACAATTAGCAAGGGTTTGAGCTTGTATACCTTGAGTTGCATCTACAACTAATAAAGCCCCTTCACAGGCAGCTAAACTTCTTGAAACTTCATAATTAAAGTCAACATGACCTGGAGTATCAATAAGATTTAAAATATATTCTTCGCCATCCTCCGTTGTATAAACAAGTCTTATAGCCTGTGCTTTTATAGTTATACCTCTTTCCTTTTCAAGTTCCATAGTATCAAGAACCTGATCTTCCATTTCTCTTTGAGTTAGTGTTCCTGTTTTTTCTATTAATCTATCTGCCAACGTAGATTTTCCATGGTCTATATGAGCTATTATACAAAAGTTCCTAATTTTCTTTTGTCTATCGCTTGCCATATATATCCTCCTCATAGGTAGAATGCTTTATTTCCTTGGATTTTACTATTTAATAATTATATATTAAAATCGACATTATGTAAATAAATGAGAAAACAAGTTATTCTATACACTCTGCTAAAACCCTAGCTATTATTTTAGCTGAATTTAAAGCTTCTTCAAGAGAATTTTCATTTGAACCTACCTCTATAAGAATTATATTTGAAGCTAGATCTTGATTATAATGTATTTTAGACTTTTTATACATTATTCCTCTTGAAAATCCAGGGTATAAGTAATTAAATTTATCATTTATTTTAGATACTAAAACATTATTTTTAGTATAATTTTTATGTAAAGTATCAACAACAAACATAATTCTTGCATACCTCTCGCTTCCTATTACCGCTGTACTTTTATTCCTTGAAACATTAGCATCTCTATGTAAATCTACTATTATCTTAAAGCTATTATATTTTTTTAAATACCTTTGAACCGTCGGTCTAGATTTTAAATAAGCTCCTTCTCTTTTAGGAACATCATGAAATGTAGTATCATGAATAACTGATATTCCATATTTTTCTTCAAGCTCCTTTTTTAATTCTTCGCCAACCCTTATCATATTATAATTAGGATCTACAGTAAAATTAGAACCTTTTCCATCAGGGTTATAAGCCTCAGTAGTATGGGTATGATAAATTAAAATCAAAGGTTTTGTAGGATCTAAGTTTCTCTTCTTAGGGGGATTTTCTTTTCTTTCTTTTATGTTAAGTCCTTCACTGGCACTGCTCGCATTTTCTTTATCTTCTGTATTTTGTGCTACCCTTGGAATAATAACAACAGGTCCATCTTCCTTAATAGCTAATATTTGTTCTTCTATCTGTCCCATCACAGGTATGCTAACATTTAAAATACTTCTATAATCTGAAATATCAATTCCTATAAAACTTTTTAATACTATAGAGATTAAATTTATGTCTTCTTCATCATCTTCAATACAACAAGAAATTATAGGTATGCTTTGAGATAATAAAAACTCATAAGAATTAGTTTTATATTTCGAATTAAAAATTATAAAACCAATAGGAAAAATATACGGAATAATTATCCTAAAAAAAGCAAAAAACAATACAAGTTTTGCTAAAACTTCCAAAATTAATTTCCAATCTAACCTCTTATGCATCCCCATCTTCCCCTTTTAAAACTATTCGTAACATTTATATGATTTTATCTTTGATAATAAAACAAAAAATTAAAGACACCTTTCGGTGTCAAAATTAATGAATATACTTATTTATATCCTCAAGCCCAACTCCAGGATGAACAGCAATATTTATAGCATTGGCAATCACTTTAGATATATCCTCAATAAGGCTATCTATTTCTTTTGGAGTAACCATTAAATCTCCTATATATGGATTTAATATCTGCCTTATTAAAGTATATTTTTCATCTTTGTTTATATTTTTTAACATATTGTAAAAATCCTTGTCATTTTGGCTTTGTTTTATTAAAGAATCAATCATAAGATCAATTGTATCATTAGCCAAAGTCGCAGCATCAACTACAGTAGGAACCCCAATTGCAATTACTGGCACCCCAAGCGTTTTTTGAGATAATTCCATCCTTCTATTTCCAACTCCTGAACCTGGATTTATTCCAGTATCTCCAATTTGAATGGTTGTAACAACTCTTTCCATCTTTCTGGATGCTAAAGCATCAATGGCAATAATAACATCCGGTTTTACCTTTTCTACAACTCCTTGAATTATTTCTGCAGTTTCTATACCTGTAATTCCTAATACTCCCGGCGATATAGCACATACAGGATTTATTCCTTCTTCAAGATACTGTGGCATATACTGTTTTAAATGTCTTGTTATAAATAACTTAGATACTACTTTTGGACCTAAAGAATCAGGGGTTACATTCCAGTTACCAAGCCCAACTACTAACACCGTTCCATCTTTTTTTAGATTTATAAGATTTGAAAGTTGTTTTGCAAGAGATTTGCCTAATCTATCATGAAATTCTGCATCATAATGCCTTATTTTAGGAACTTCCATAGTAATATAACTACCTATAGGTTTTCCTATAATCCTTGCCCCTACTTCATCTAAAACCTTTACTATTGTTATTTTTATGTCTTCATCTTCATTATTAACATCAACTGAAACTCCCGGGACTTCTCTATTGCTACCTTGTTTATATATTTCTCTTGCTTCTATAGCAAGGTCAGTCCTAACATTAAACATTTAACCACCCTCTTTAATATTTAAATTCTATAATATATAGTTCCCATAATCATATTTCATATACTCTATTTATGAAAAACTTAAAAATATTGTATAAAAAAAACATATTTTGCTTGAAAACCAAAATTATTAATGTTATAATACTACTTGTTGTAGTATGCTCGACCCTTCGCCGTTTCCCCAACTGCTGGCTTAAAGATAAAAATTGTTGAGGAGGGTAGTCAATGGCAAATATAAAATCAGCTATAAAAAGAATAAAGAAAACACAAAAGAGAACTCTAAGAAATAAAATGGTTAAATCATCAATGAGAACAGCTATTAAAAAGTTCTTAGCAGCACTTCAAAATGGAAATATGGAAGAAGCAAAGGTTTTACTTGTTGAAGCTATCAAAAAGATTGACAAAGCAGCCGCTAAAGGAGTAATTCACGCTAACGCAGCAGCAAGATATAAGTCAAGACTTACTTTAAAATTAAACAAAGCTTCAAATCAATAATAAAAAACACCCTTGCGGGTGTTTTTTATTTACAAATATTTAAAATTAAAAGTTCTAATGCAAGTTTTCCATCCTGAATATTCCCAGACTTTATCTTATAATCCGTATCTAAACATAAATTTATATTCCTTATCAATTCTTGTTTATTAAACCTTTGATTTTGTATTCTTAAGTTTCTTATAATAAATTTTTTCCTAGCATCTAAAGACAATTTTTTTAAAATTTCTTCTTCTATCATCCCCTTATGTCGTTCATCTATTATCTTCATAAGATATAACAGTCTAAATTGTCTTATTATCATTCCCAATATCTTAAGCTCAGGCTCTTTTTGATTTATCAAATTATTTAAAATAGATAATGCTATATGGGCCTCTTTTTTACCTATACTATCAACCATTTTAAATATATTGCTTTCCAATGTTTTTGTAACAATATCATCTATATGCTTTATAGTAATCCTTGTTTCATCCATTGTATAATCTATAAGTTTTTCTAATTCATTATAAATCTGTTCTGTTGAATAATTTATTGATTCTAAAAAATAATTAATTTCAGCCTTTCCAATCCTTTTATATTCTTTATTTAAAATTTTATCAATATACAAAGGTAAATCCTGTTTAGTTAATGAAAAGTTGGCTACACATCCTATTTCTGATACAATCTTACTAATTTGATTTGTAAGATCGATTTGCCCATCATAGCTTAATAAAAGTATAGTATCTGTATCTAAATTTTTTATAAGCTCAACAATATCTTTAACTTGTATATTATCCAAACTACTCTTTTCATCTTCTCCTTTTACTTTAATCAACTCAAAATTCTTCACATGCACAAGTTTTTTGCTTAAAAAAAACGTAGAAGTAAAACACGCATTTTTTATATCATCAAAGGAGGATAATTCAAAATCTATTATCCTTAAATCATATCCATTAGATTGTGAAAAGTCATAAATCTTCTTTATAGCATAATCAATTTTTTTTCTATCTACTCCTCCTACAATAAAAACGTTATTGTTCATTTCTTTAATAAAAGCTTTTAAATCATTCACTATCATTCCAATCACCTTTTACGAAATATTTTTTTCCATTAGTAGAAATTAAAATATTACCATTAACATCTGTTCTATAAAATTTTATTCCACTATCCTTTAAATAATCTAAAAGAAGAACAGAAGGATGCCCAAAGTTATTTTTACCTACAGAAATAATAGCATTTCTAAAATGATAATTCTTTATTGTATCTAACCCCATAGAATTTATTGAACCATGATGAGGCAGCTGAATTATATCATAAACTTTAGATTCTAAATCTATGTTATCTAAATCTGCATCTGATGGCAACAACATTGAAAAATCCTTATACTTTAAACTTAAAACTAGTGCATTTTCATTTTTATCATCCTTATAAATTATGTTTTGAGGATATAAAACATCTAGTTCAACATTATCAACTAAAATTTTATCTCCTTTAACAAGATATAAAAAATCAACATTACTTATTTTAAAAGAAGCCGCTACTCTTTTTACATGAAAATTTTTTAATATATAATCAAATCCTGAAAAATGATCCTTATGGGGGTGTGTTATTATAAACAAGTCTATTTTATTATATCCTCTTTTCTTTATAAATGGAACTACTTTAGACTCAGCCGCCAAATAATCTAAATAGCTTGGGCCTGTATCAATTAATATACAATGTCTATTTGGAGTTTCAATAAAAATACTGTCTCCTTGTCCTACATTTATAAAGCTTATTAATAAATTATTAGGCTTATATAAAATAGATAACAATAATATTGATCCTAAAACATAATTTAAAATCCTCTTATTTTTTAACTTAACAAAAACAAAATTGATAATAATCAAAAAATAGTAGGAAAACAAAGTTACATAATTTATATTAAAATAAAACAAAACATTATAATCTTGAATAACCTTTAAAAAATTTATAAATATTCTTCCTAAATATAAAGGAAAATACAATATAAAATCAAACTCAAAAATAAAATATAAAGTTGTTGATATAAAAGAAGCCACTGTTAAAAAAGCAACAAAAGGACTTATTAATATGTTTATCATTAAACTTAATAGTGAAAAGTATCCTCTATACAATAAAACAATCGGAAATGTAAATAAAAATGTCGAAATAGATGCTGATATATCATCATTATATTTTTTAAAATAAGAGTTTAAAAGTAAAATTCCTAAAGTTGCACCAAAGGAAAATATAAACCCTCCATTAAAAATCAAAAATATATTTCTAATGAGCATCAATAACATAGCTAAAAACATATTATTAATGCTAGATGATGGTCTTTTCAAAAACCTTGCAATATTTAAAAAAACAATCATAAGAAATGCCCTTAAAATAGATGCTTCAAAAGCTGCAATAAATACAAAAATAAAACAAATACATAAAGTTAGTATTTTTCTTAAGATATAACTAAAGTTTGAAAAAATTTTATTAAAGAATAAATATATTATACCCAAATTAAATCCTGACACAGCCAAAATATGCGTTATTCCAAGTTCATCAAAAATTTTATAATAATCATCCTCTATATTTTTTGTATAACCAAATAATATTCCAGATAAAAATGCCCCAGATATTTTATCTATATCCAAAAGTTTTTCTATCAATCTATATTTGTTCTTTATAAGAAAAGTTATTATATTGTTTTTCTCTTGAACTTTAAAGTTAATAATATTTGCTTTTGCTATAATTCCTTTAGAATAATAAAACCTTTTACTATAATTAGGTAATAATAAAATATTAGAATTTACAATTAAATAATCCCCTACCCCTACTCTAGCTTGTTTTAAATTAACCAAAATTTTATAGTTTTCTTTAAAATTTGTAATTAAAACATTATTGTTATATTTATCTACAACATATCCTTCAACTTTATTAAATCTCATCAATTTATTTATTTTATGCTCAGTATCCTCATTTTGAAAATAACTTGATATATAACCAAAAACAAAAAAAGCCGCTAAAAACAATGCCAAGCTTCTTTTTCCTAAATAAAAAGTCAAAAAAAGTGCAGATAAAACTGCACTAATTAAAATTATGTTTTTCGTAAAGTAAAATAAAGCACCAAAAATAAAACATATAACCATGTAAGGAATAAGCAAATTACTCACCTCTTATTTTATTTAACATATCAGGAATAGGAGAGGCATCTGTATGATCATTTTTAAGATAATGAAGATCCGCCTTTATATCTACAACATGACCATTTTTATTATGTTTTATTCTAACATTATCAAATCTTGCATCATCTTGATATTTCATAAGATAGTTTCCTAATATCTCAACTGCATTATATTCTGTAACGCTATCATAAACGCTAAAATATTCATCCTCTGGAATTTGCAATGTTATTTCATAAAGTCCATCTCTTTGTATTCTTCTTTCTCTTATCCTATTTAACATATCTTCACCTCCATTTTTAACTATTAATATTTTTACCACATTTTTTTATAAATAAACAAAAAGTGCCCAAAAGGCAAAAGCCTTTTAGGCACTTACATTATCTATTTAATAACATCTTGATAGGCCTTATTAATATAATGGCTACTAGAGCGCTTGCCAATCCTTGAACTAAGTTACCAAAAATTGCAGCAGTTGCTGTTAAATATCCGTATATTAAAGTTTCATAAATAAAATATCCTAAAACCATCCATAATCCAGCTATTATATATGAAAAATAATATAAAAATGTATTTGAGCTTTCCCTTGATTTATTATATAAAACTCCTGAAATAAAACCTTCTAAACCTTTAATTACAAAAGTTGCTGGTGCATAAATATTATAACCTAATGATATATCTGCTAATGCAGAACCCAATCCACCAGAAATAAAGCCTATTTTATCACCAAATATACTTGAAATAATAAAAATAAAAATATCCCCAAAATTAATATAACCTTTAACATAAGGAATTTTTATAGCAATCGTTGCTACAAAAACAAGAGCTATACCTAATCCTGAATAAATAATGTTTTTTAATTTTTCATCCTTCATAGAACCCCTCCTATTGTATCGATACAATTTTTAAGTTACAACTTCATTAATATAATATTAAAAATTTCTAAATTGTCAACAAAAAAATAGGCTGCATTTTAATGCAGCCTATCTTCTTCTAATGAATTTTACAATTTCTACAAAAACTAATGGTGCTATTGAACACAATACCACAACAGAAATAAGTTCTCTATTTAAAAGAGTAACTTTAAAAATATTCCTAAGAAATGGAGTACTTAAAACTATAAGTTGTATTAGGAAAGATATAAGAACAGCTAAATTTAAATATTTGTTTTTAAACATACCGTTTGCAATAACTGATTTTAATTCTAACCTATTATTAAAAGCATGAACAAGCTGAGATAAACTTAATGTAAAGAATGCCATTGTTCTACCAATTAATTCGTATTCGTCAAAGCTTAATCCACGTTCTTTACCATACCTTACTCCATACCAATACGCAAATAAAGTTAATGCTCCTATTAACATTCCTTGTAGTATTATTCTAATACCAGCTCCTTTTGAAAATATACCCTCATTCGGATCCCTTGGAGGTTGTTTCATAACCTCTTTTTCTGCAGGTTCTACTCCTAAAGCAAGAGCAGGCAAACTATCTGTAACTAAGTTTACCCATAGTATATGTATAGGTAAAAGAGGCTCAGCCCAACCTAAAAGCGTAGCAACAAAAAGCGTAAAAATTTCTCCTACGTTGCAAGATAAAAGATAACTTATAGATTTTTTTATATTTGAATAAATAGTTCTTCCTTCCTCCACAGCAGCAACTATAGTAGCAAAATTATCATCCGTTAAGACCATATCTGCAGCTTCTTTAGCAACATCCGTTCCAGTTATTCCCATAGCTGCACCAATATTTGCAATTTTTAATGCAGGTGCATCATTAACTCCATCTCCTGTCATAGCAACAATTTGTCCTTGTTTCTTCCATGCTTCAACTATTCTAACTTTATGTTCAGGAGAAACTCTTGCATAAACACTATACTTTTTAACATTATCCAATAACTCTTTATCACTCATCTTTTCAAGCTCAGCTCCAGTAATTGCTTCTTCTTCACTTTTTAATATTCCAAGCTCTTTTGCTATAGCTATTGCTGTTATTTTATGATCTCCTGTAATCATCACCGGTTTTATTCCAGCAGTTTTACACTTTTCAACGGCTTCTTTTGCTTCTTCTCTTGGAGGATCTATCATTCCTATAAGACCAACAAATATAAGATCCTTTTCTGCATTTTCCTTATCTATATTTTCAACCTGCTTGTAAGCTACAGCAAGAACTCTTAATGCTTTTTTAGCCATCTCTTCATTAGCTCTTTTTATCTTTTCTAAATCATCACTTGTTATTTCTCTTATATTTTCATTATCTAAAATATATTTACATCTAGATAGTAAAATATCAGGCGCTCCTTTTACATTTACTTCAATTAGATTATCAACTTTATTAAAAGTGCTCATAAGCTTTCTATCAGAATCAAAGGGTATTTCATCAATTCTCGGATACATTTCATCTAGCTTTCTTTTATCTATTCCTAATTTAAAAGCAAAGTCAATAAGGGCTGTTTCCGTAGGATCTCCTAGAGTTCTTAATTTACCATTTTCTTCAACTATCTTAGTATCATTACATAAGTTAGCTATTATTAAAGCTTTTTTATCAGATAAACCATTAATTGTATATATTTGTTTTACCGTCATTTTGTTTTGAGTTAATGTTCCTGTTTTATCAGAGCATATAACAGTAGCACATCCTAAAGTTTCAACAGCAGGAAGTTTTCTTATAATTGCATTTCTCTTTATCATCTTTTGAACTCCAACTGCTAAAACTATAGTAACAACAGCAGGAAGTCCCTCAGGAATTGCAGCAACAGCTAGCGCTATAGAAGTCATAAACATTTCTAAAATATTATTACCCCTTAATATACCAACAAAAAACATAATACCACATATAATCAAAGCTGCTATTCCCATCCACTTGCCTGCCTCTTCAAGCTTTTTTTGTAAAGGAGTCTGCTCTTCTTCTACACTTGATAACATATCTGCAATTTTACCTATTTCTGTTTTCATTCCTGTAGATACTACAACACCTTTTCCTCTTCCATATGTAACCATAGAAGACATAAAAGCCATATTTTTTCTATCACCAATAGGGATATTATCCTCCTCTAAAACATCGCTATTTTTTTCAACTGGAACAGACTCCCCCGTTAATGAAGACTCCTCAATCTTTAGATTTGATGTTTCAATAAGCCTTAAATCTGCAGGAACATATCTACCTGCTTCTAATATAACTACATCTCCAGGAACAATTTCTCTTACAGGAACTTCTTTAGAAACACCCTCTCTTATAACCAAAGCCAAAGGCTGGGCCATTTTCTTTAAAGCCTTTAAAGATTGTTCTGCTTTATTTTCTTGAATAACCCCTAAAATAGCATTAATAATAACAACCAAAAGAATTATTATAGAATCTGCAATTTCTCCCACAAACCCTGATATTATTGCAGCTACAATTAAAATAATAACTAAAAAGTCTTTAAACTGATCTAAAAACCTTTGAAACATAGTTTTTGACTTCTTTTCCTTAAACTCGTTATATCCATATTTTTCTAATCTCCTTTTTGCCTCTTGATCTGAAATTCCATTTTCATTAGTTTCAAGTTCCTTGAGTATTTCTTCTTTGGTCAATAAATAATAAGGTCTCATATTATCCCTCCCTTAAAATTATTGTAATAAAAAACAAAGACCTTTATCCGCAAAACGGATAAAGGTCTTACTCACAAGGTTTCCCTTGCTAACCGACCGGGCTTACGCCGAGGTGACGATCGGTTAAGGCTTACGCCGAGCTACTCCCCTTTATCAACTATTATTATATTTATTTTATTTTTTAGTGTCAATCTAATTTATCCTTATTCTGAATCTGCAATATTATATTAGAATTTTTAAAAATCAAAGGAATTAGCGATAACAAAATAAGTAAAAATAAGGATATTAAAAACTTTTTAGAATAAACATTATTAACTGCACTTCCAAAATAACTATAAATAAAAGTTCCTGGAATAATTCCTAAAAAAGTTCCTAAAAAATAATCTTTAAACCTTATTTCCGAAAGCCCACATATATAACTTACCGCATCAAAGGGCAGTATAGGAACAACTCGCATAATAAAAGTTACAATAAAATCATTTTTATTTGAAGTTAATCTAATGTTTTTATATCTACCCTTTAATAATTTATCAACTAAATCCTTACCAAACTTTCTTGCTATGTAGTACCCTAAAATTGAGCTTAAAATACTACCAATTAAAGTATAAACCGTTCCTAAAAATGCTCCAAAAATAAGTCCTCCCAATGTGGAAAAAATACCTACAGGTAAAAATAAAAGGGGCCTTATAGAACATAAAATTAAAAAAATTATAGGAGTTAAAATCCCTCTAAATTCAATTAACTTTCTTAATATATTAATATCATAAAGTTTAAAATAAACTATAAAACCTAATGAAATAACACTAAAAAGTAAAACAAATATAATTCTTTTTCTTGTCATTTTATCCATAATTATTTCCCCTTAAATGTGGATTATCAAGTTAATTTTACCACTAATTTCCTCAAAATTCAATTTTAAAAAGGGGCAAAGCCCCTATATTATACGATTTTTAAAGAAATCCCTTAACAGCAATCCATCAACCTTTTTACGAATTTTTTCAATATCTGTAGTATAAAGATCCAACTGTTTCATCCTTTCAAAATATACCGCTCCTGCAAAAGTATACCTTTGCTTTAATCCATCTAATGTCTTTTTATTTTCATTTTCAAATTTTATAATATCTCCTACAGCTAGTGTTGATGGAAGTTCAACTAAGTTAAGACCTATTCCTAATCTTACTGCATTATACCCAGCTAGTGTTCCTGTAACTATAGCTTCAGTATGGCCTACAAACAACCCGCTCTTTTCTCCTCCAACAAACAAGTTATCTACTCCAATAACTTTCATATGGTTATCCCTTGGAGCCATTGATAAATATCTTATAGAATTTGCTTTTCCTCCTGAATAAGGATCTATAAACCTCACTCTTTCAAAACCTGGGATTTTTCTAAGCTTTTCTAAAGGATAATAACTTGTCATCAACTTTGCATGTCCTGTGTCAAGCAACACTATATTTTCTGCAAATTCTTTTAAAGCATACTGTTGACAAACCTTTATATTTAACTTATCCATATTAATATCTTCTTTAGGAACAGGAATAACAACAACTCCATCCCTATCTAATTTTTCCCTTATTTCTTTTGAAAGCGAATCCTTTTCTAACTTACAAGATCCACTCATGGCACCAAAACTTTCATCGCTTCTTAATCCCTGTAAATCCTCTACTCCAGCCCTCATGGATATACTTATTCTTGGACCGTAGGATGGACAACGAAGTATACACATAGAACAACCATTTCCATATCTTAAGCAATTGCCTATTGGACCTGTAGATCCTGTTGTTTCTATAAAAACATCTCCTTCTATTTCAGTACCATCATGTAAATATACCGACTTTATTGATTTACCCTCCATTTCAACATCAACAACTCTTTTTTCAAATAAAATATTTATCCCCATAGAATATAAATACTTTCTTACCTCAGCTTCAATTATATTGACATCATACAATGTTGCATGTTTATGACCTGGAAAATCCACATTTTTATGTCTTGCACATCTGTCTGCTATTTGGAATAAATCTCCTGCACCCAAAGCTATCATTTCCTCTGCTGCTGTAAATCTTCCATTGTTTCTAATTATTCCACCTACATTTCCAAGCCCTAAAAGTAAATCTGTCCTTTCTATTAAAATAACTTCTGCTCCACACTTTTTAGCCTGCAATGCAGCAGCACAACCAGCCCAACCTCCACCTATAACAACAACTTTCATTTTCTACCCTCTCCCCTTAAATTAATAAAAACCTCAGCTGGATTATACTGTTGTTTACAACTTTTTATTATTCCTCTATCTAATTTAACTTCACAACTTCCACAAATACCTTCACCGCAGGTTATAATTGCATTATTTACCGTTGCAAACTTCAAAGACTTATCTAGTGCATAAACAAAATTTAAATATAACCTATGGAATTCATCACTACCTCCAGAGATAGTTACTTTAAAATTATTCTTTTTTATAAGCTCTAAAAGCAAATTTTTAAATTCTTCACTTAATGAGTAGTCATTATAATTTATCATATTAACATCATAAACTTCACACCCTAAAGATTTAAATCTTTCTTTTGCAAAATTTCCATTGCCTCTTCCTTTTTCTAAAACAACAATTATTTTATTATTAGCTTTAATTAATTTCTTAGCAGCCATAACACAAGGAGCAGCAGCAACACCTCTTGCAACTATCAATATCTCATTGCCTTTTAAATTTTTTAAAAATATTTGACCTTGTATCCCATTCCAATAAGGACCCTTCAATTCTACTTTATCTTTACATTCTAAAAGATCCTTGGTTTTAACTCCTAATATTTTAACTACCATAGTAATTAAATTATTTTTTATATCACTATCCATAATAGATACTGGAGTAGCAAAACATAATGGAGAACCTGGCTTTTTTAAAAACACATAAGATCCTATATTATTAAGTTGCTTTGCTAGATATGGATTTACGCTAACTTGTAAAAGTAACAAATCATCTCTTATAAGCCTTTTATTTTCTATAGTAAATTCCTTAAATTCTCTTATTCTCTTTGCTTTTTTGTTATTCCATATAAACTCTTCATAAATACATGTTCCTTTCCAGTTTAAGCAATCACAAAAATTTTTTCCCCTAAGTTGTGAACAAATTATACATTCTCCCTTTTCCGCTAAGTGACATGGACAGTATTCCGTTCCAGCATCAATACAGTCTACATACCTAAACAAAGTTCTCCCCCCTTCCCATATAATTAAAATATTCATTATATGAAAAATTGGTTACAAAAAATGAGCCGTGTTATTTAAAATACGGCTCTTGAAAAGACATCCTTTATAAAATCTAAAAAATTTTTCCTTTTTACTTCTCTATCACTAACAACTGGATATTTCGCAATTATACTTCCATCTAACTTAACTACTATATTTCCAACTATTTCGCCCTTTGAAATAGGTGCAAAAACAACTGATGGAACGTAAACTTCAACTTTTATCTTATCTTTTTCCTCAGGCAATATAGGAATATAAAGCTCAGATTTAGTCTGAGCATAAATATTTTTTTGATTTCCTCCATAAACTGGAATACTCTTTACTATTTCCGTTTTATCAAAAACCTTTATAAAATTATACTTTTTTAATGCATATTGAACTAAATTTTCTGCATCTTCCCATCTATCGCTGCTATTTAAAATAACACAAATAAAACGCCCAAATTTATGCTTTACAGAAGCTACAAGGCACTTACCTGCATTACCGGTATATCCGGTTTTTACTCCATCTGAATTTTCAACCCTAAATAAAAATTTATTTATATTATTATATGAATACTTAAAAGGACCTGTAATTCCACTTGATATTTCTTTAGTAGAAACTATCTTGGCAAACATTTCATTTTTCATTGCATAAGCAGTTATTCTTGCAAGATCATTAGCCGTTGTAAAATGGTCATCAGCATCTAAACCATGAGGAGTTATAAAACTTGTATGCAAAGCTCCTAATTCTACAGCTTTATCATTCATCATCCTTACAAAGTTTTGAACATTTCCACCTATATGTTCAGCTATTGCAACAGCAGCGTCATTACCTGATTTTAGCATTAAACCATATAATAATTCTTCTAAAGTCACTTTATCCCCAGCCTTTAGTCCTGCTGAACTTCCTGGAGTAGATGCTGCTTTTTTAGAAATTGTAACAATATCCTTTATATTTCCTCTTTCAAGAGCAACAATTGCGGTCATTATTTTAGTAGTACTTGCCATAGGCAATATTTTATTTCCATTTTTACTATAAAGTATCCTTCCTGAGTCTTGATCAATGATTGTTGCAGCAATACAATTTAAGTTTAATTGTCTTTCCTTAGAAAAAGCTATACAAGTAACAAAAACAAAAATTAAAATTAATGAACATAAAAGCCTTTTTTTCAAGGCAAATCTACCTCCAATTTTATGTAGCATTAAAACCTTCATTTTCATTAGTATAATTCATTTGAGGATTTTTATCTTTTTTAAAACTTTTCATAATATCCTGTAGTAAATCTGGAATGCCATCTATTATCCTTTCTATAGAATTTGATTGGTTAACAGGCAAAAGTTTAACTGAATCCTTAGATACAACCAAAAAAGCAACTGGACTTACCGAAATTCCTGCTCCACTTCCTCCACCAAAAGGAAATTTTACTTTATCATCTTTGGTGTCTTTACAAAATTCACTTCCCCCTGATGCAAATCCTATGCTTACACGGGAAATAGGAATAATAACGGTACCATCTTTAGTCTCTACAGCCTCTCCTACGATAGTATTTACATCAATCATCTCCCTTAAGCTATCCATTGTAGTTTTCATTAAAGCTTCTATTGGATGTTCCATAACTTTTCACCCTTTCCTTTTAATTTTATATAATTTATTAAAAATACAATAAATGCCTTAATTAAATCAAAATTTCTAATCTTTAACAATAAATTTAGTTCAACTTCGAATATTTCCCTTACAAAGTTGGGATTTATACTAATTTGTGAAAAATACTTTTTAAAAATATTATTAAAAACCACATTTAAACACCCTAGAGTAGAGTTTAAACCTCCATATAATAATGCTGTATAATAAGGTTCTTTTAATCCTAGGGTAATACTTGCTTTTAAATTAACCTCTAATTTTTTTAAAACGTTTCCTAAAATTAACCTAATAAACTCTATTATTTTAAAACTCTCTCCTTTTCTTTTATTTGCCTTTTTTACACTTTTCTCTCTTATATTTTTTTCAAGTAACTTAATTTTTATAACATAAAAAACAATTATTTTTATAATAAGCTTACTATTTATAAGTTGTATCTTTATAATAGATGACATAAGCAAAATTGCTAAAAAAATCAAAAATAATATTAGAAAAAACTTCATAATTTTCACCCCAAAAACAAAAAAGGAAGAATAAATATATGTTTACATATATTTATTCTTCCTTTTTTTCTAAATTAAATTCAATTAACTTAGGCAGTTCATTAATATTTTTAAAACCAAAATACTTTAAAAACTCATCCGTCGTTTCATAAATAATAGGCCTTCCTATGGTCTCAAGCCTACCTGCTTCCTTTATAAGCCCATACTCAAGTAAAGTTGCAATAGCCTTATCACTTCTTACTCCTCTTATTTCATCTATTTCAGATTTAGTTATAGGCTGCTTATAGGCAATTATTGCTAAAGTTTCTAAAGCTGCCTGGGATAAATTATGTTTTGATTCTGGTTTAAACAACTTCTTTATAAAACTGCTATATTCAGGTTTTGTTGAAAATTGAATTTTATCATTAAATTCTAAAATAAATATCCCTCTATTTTCTTTTTCATATTCCTTCATCATATCCTTTAATATCATGTCAAATTCTTTTTCATCAATATTTAATACACTAATTATGTCTTTCTTTAATACAGGCTCTCCTGCTATAAATAATATGCTCTCTATAATTCCTTTAATTCTTTCTATATCCTTTTCATAGTTTAAATCAAATATGTATTCCTCCATCATTCTCCCATCTCCTCAATAATTATATCAGAAAAATTGACTTCTTGATAAACTACAATGTGTCTTAATTTTATAAGCTCCAACATAGCTAAAAATGTCACAATAATTTCTAATTTTGTTTTTGCAACAGCAAAAAAGTCCTTAAAGTACATTTTCTTTTTAACCTTAATTAATCTTAATATTTCATCCATTTTATCTTCTATCTTATACTCATCATGATCTATATTTTGAGGAATATTAGATTTTTTATTTTGCCTTTTTTCATATGAATCCATTACTTTTTTAAAAGCATGCATTAAATTCTCAAGGTTTATATTCTTTAAAAACACATCCCTATTATCCTTTATGTCATCAATAATTTCAGGTGCTTTAAAATAAATCTCATAATCCTGTGTTATTTCCCGTAAAAAATTAGCAAACTCTTTAAATTTTTTATATTCTATAAGTTTTTCCACAAGTTCAGTTCTTGGATCTTGATCCACGGCCTCTTCGCTATTAGTTTTAGGCTTAGGTAAAAGCATTTTTGATTTTATTTCCAATAAAGTAGCCGCCATAACAATAAACTCGCTAGCTATTTCTAAATCTAACTCCTCCATAGCTTTAAGATATTCTAGATATTGCTCTGTAATTTCTGCTATGGGTATATCATATATATCAACCTCTGACTTTTTAATTAAGTGAAGCAAAAGATCTAATGGACCTTCAAATATATCCAATTTAACATTTATTGACATAAGATCACCTGCTAACCATTTGTAGTGCAATAGTTATTATACCATTTATAACAAACTGTATCATATTTGATACAAAAATTTTTACTGGAGGAAACATTAAAAGTAAAAACAATATAAAAATACCTTTATCCTCCAAATAATAAACAATATCAGATATTTTTCCTTTAAATATTTCTGCAAAAATTTTAGCCCCATCAAGCGGTGGAAAAGGAAGCAAATTAAATACAGCTAATCCCGAATTTATTAATATTAATTCCCTCATAAAATATACTGTTGCATAAGAATTAGGTTGAAATTTAAAATAAAAGAGTGCAACAAAAAAAGCCAATAAAATATTAGCTAACGGTCCAGCTAAAGAAGTAAAAATTAATCCCAATCTTGGATTTTTATAATTATTAGGATTTATAGGAACTGGTTTGGCCCATCCAAATTTTAATAAAAACAAAGAGATAAGTCCTAAAAAATCTATATGGGCAAAAGGATTTATAGTTAACCTTCCATAATATAAAGGAGTTTTATCCCCATAAGCTACAGAAATTAGAGCATGAGCAAACTCATGAATAGTTAAAGAAACTATTATAGCTATTCCTGTTAAAATAAATGTCCCTGCAGTATAATTAAACATCTTTATCTCCTCCAGATTGTAATATGGTGGTAATTTTGTAATTAATAATTTCTTCTTTAGTTAAATTAGCCAACTTCCTTTTATCAAAGTTTATATTACCTTTAACCTTAAAATAATTTAAAATAATATCATTACTAAATAAACATAAAATAAGATTTTTATCAACCCTACTTTCATTTAATATCAAAACTTTAAACAAAGAATAAAAATCCCTTTTATCAAGATTTATTTTAATTTCCTTTAAAACCTTTGAAATCATTAAAAACCTCTTACTAAGATTTAAATCCTCTGCTAACTTTTTTAAAACTTCATCATCATTTTTATAAAGTAAAACAATGAACTTTTCTTCATCCTTTAAAATATCAAAATATTTTTCATCAAAATGCTTATTTATATTAACTTTAGTTCCAACAATGCTGCTTAGAACATCTATGTTAATTAAAAAATCTGCTACAGATTTAATATTTTCCATAAACACATTTAAAAACTCATTCCTTAAGCGTGTTTTAGAAAGTAAGTTTAAATATTTATTATCAAGAGCATCTAACATAAATTTTAAAGTTTCTTCATCAAATATAAATCCAAATCTTGCACCATACTTTATTCCTCTCAAAATACGAGTTGGATCATCTCTAAAACTGAGATTATGTAAAATCTTTATCTTTTTATTTTTTATATCCTCTATGCCATCATATATATCTATAATTTTTTTGTTTTTCAAATCATAAGCTATTGAATTTATAGTAAAATCTCTGCGCTTTAAATCCTCAATTATGTTTGCTGGACAAATAACAGGCTTTGCTGCCGGATAAGGATAATATTCTTTTCTTGCCATAACAAAATCTATAGTAATTCCTTTGTAAGTAAACTTTGCTGTTCCATAGTAGTTATTATAATCAAATTTTTCACCTAAAATTTTTGATATGTTTGTTGAAACTTCATAGTGACTTTTTTTATCAAGTTCAGCGACGAAGTCATAGTCATAAGGCTTTCCCCCTAAAATTTTATCCCTTACAGCTCCCCCAACCAAATAAATGTTTATATCATACTTTTTAGAAATATCTGTAAAAAAAACAATAATTTCTTCACTAAAATTCATAATTATCACCCTACAACTAAACGTCTATATAAGTATATAATTTTTACATAATGTATTCAAGATAAAAATTAAATTGCCGGTTTCCCGGCAATTTAATTTATATTCAAATATAATTTTAACATCTTTTCCAATACATCAAAATAATTAACTTTAACAATATCAGTATCGACTACAACAGGAACCTGACCATAAACTTTTTCTCCATCAACTGCCTTTGCTATACCTACAATCTCTCCCTTCTTTATAGGTAACTTTAAGTCCTTAAAAAGATCTACTTTAATCTCATAGTTTACCTTTGCTCCCTTTTCTAATAATATTTTTAAATCCTCATTTGCAATCAGTTTTACTTTATTTGGCTTTGCCATAGGCAGACTAATTTCACCAACAACATCTCCTTTTTTAACTGCTGTTATTGATTGATATTTAGAAAATCCTACATCTAATAATTTTGCCGCCATTTCATTTCTTTCTTTAGCTGAAGGTGCACCCATAATAACAGCAATAAACCTCAATCCATTTCTACTTGCTGTTGCAGATATACAATACATAGATTCTTTAACATATCCAGTTTTTAACCCATCACAACCATTATATGATTTTATCATTTTATTCCTATTTACAAGCGTAAAAGGTTCTTTACGTCCTTCGCTGATAGTTTCCATCCAAATTTTTGTATAATCTAATATTTTAGGATGTTTAAGTAGCTCTCTGGACATAAGCGCTACATCATACGCCGTTGTGTAATGATTAGGATCAAAAAATCCTGTACAATTTACAAAATTGGTATTTTTCATTCCTAGTTCTTTTGCCCTTTTGTTCATTTTTTCTACAAAAGCTTCTTCAGTTCCAGCTAAAAATTCTGCAAGCGCAACAGCTGCATCATTAGCTGATTCTACAGCAACCCCTTTTAAAAGTTCTTCAACTGTTCTTATCTCCCCTTGTTCTAAAAACATAGTACTTCCTCCCATAGACTTAGCTCTAGCACTAATCACAACTTTATCGCTAAGCTTTATGCTACCGCTATCAACTGCTTCCATAGTCAAAAGCATAACCATAATTTTAGTAACACTTGCTGGGTAAACTTTTTCATGAGCATTATATTCATACAAAATTTTTCCTGTAGAATTTTCCATTAAAAGAGCTGCTTTGCAATTTAGATTTAAATTTATGTTATCTTGCTTTTTAGCAAAAGCAGTTGGAGACGTCAAAACTAATAAAGCTGTTATAAATAATGCTATATATCTCCTCATATTAATACCTCCTTATAAAGTTATCTAATTTTATTTTTCCCACCACAACTCTTTTTATTAAAAATAGGTTCTATAATAAATGTTGGGGTGGTAAATAAACCTCAACATTTTTTCTTTAAATACAAAAAAGCACTTTATTCAGATGCCAGCTTTGCTAAAATATAATTAACCCACAAAATATTTTGAAAGGAGGCATCTGATAAAGTGCTTAGGAATAATTTTATCAATAATTTGCTTAATTTAAAAGATGTTTTCGTAAAAAATATTGTAAATGGTGATGATTTCGTTGAATTTCATGTTGAAACTAAAAAAAAATCTCATGTTTGCCCTTCTTGTGGCTCTACTACTTCTAAAGTCCATGACTACAGAACCCAAAAAATTAAAGACGTTCCTATTCAGAACAAGAAAACTTTCATTATCCT
>NZ_FNUK01000038.1 GCF_900108045.1 Caloramator fervidus
GAACATTTGAGACATACATACGAATGCAAAGAACTATATAAAGATAGAAGCAAAACCATAGAGAGGGTATTTGCTGACTTGAAGGAGAAGCATGGTTTGCGATGGACAACACTAAGAGGGATAGAAAAAGTGTCCATGCAAGCGATGCTTGTTTGTGCTTGCTTTAACTTAAAGAAGATGGCAAATTGGATGTGGAAGAAGGGACAAAACGGCCCTGGAAAGGGCAAAAATTTCTTTGTATTTATAAAATATTTATCAAAAATGCTTGTAAAAATACTCAAACCCCACTTTTCGTTTTTTGAAAAGTGGGGTTTGTCGACGGTCTGAGGGAATCTCATGGGAGATTCCCTTGTTTATTATTTGGCATATTTTTCAACATATTAACAAAATAAGACTAAAATTAGATTTAGATTCCACATCGTAGAAATTATACCATTTTGTCTATTGAAAAATATTTTTGTCTAATTTATAATACAATTAACGAATTTATTAAACATGGAGGTAGTGATATGGAGAAAAAGGGGTTCAAATCCATAAGGTTTAAATTAATAGTTCTTCCTTTATTGATACTATTTTTATCTTACGTTCTTTTTACAATATTTGCGGTTTATTTTACAAAACAGCTAGCATTAAAAACCATGAAGGAAGATGGTCTTGAGCTTACAAGACAGATGGCAAAGAGAATAGAGCAAAGAGCCGTAGCTTTTAATACCATTAATGAACAGATTGAAGATAAGATAAGGATGGCCGCTAAAGTTGTTTTAAGCCAGGATAGTATTAATAATGATGTTTTAAAAAGAATAGCAAATACTTTGGGGGTTGACGAAATAAACTATACTGATGCAAAAGGTGTTATTATTTATTCCAATTTAGATTCAAGCATAGGTGCGGTTTTTGATAGTAAGCACATATCCTACCCTGTTCTTTCAGGAAAACAAAATGAGCTTATGGAAAATATAAGAAAAAGCAGAGAAAATAACAACTATTATAAGTATGGATACATAAAAAATCCAAAGGGTGGAATGATTCAAGTAGGTATATTAGCAAACAAAATTCAAGATAGGTATAATAAAACGAGTTATCAAGCCCTTGTGGATGAAATAGCTCAAAATCCTAAGATAGTATATGCTTTGTTTATAGACAAAAACCTAACGGCGGTGGCCCACAGCATTAAAGAAAGAATTGGAATTAAGTTAGATGATGAAGGCAGCAAGGCTGCTGCTGTTTATGGAAAAGAATATGCCTCTGAGTATTATTACGATGTAAAAAAGGTTACGGTATATGATGTTTTAACTCCTGTATATGTAAACGGGGAGCATATAGGAGCTATAGATATTGGAATTTCAATGCAACCAGTTTATGATGCGATAAATAGAACTATATTTATCTTAAGCATAATAGGAATAATTTCCTTTGTATTGGTAGGCGGCATATTATTTATTTTCTCTAGAAATGCTGTAAATGTAATCAACAAAATAAAAGAATATCTAGGTTTTATGGCAAGTGGGGATTTAACTAAAGATGTTGATGAAAAGCTTATCAAAAATGAGGATGAGTTTGGAGATATGGCTAAGGCAATTTCACAGTTAAATGAGGCCTTTAAAGTAATGATTGGGGATATAAAATTAAAGGCACAACAAATAGGAAGGTCTTCAGAGAGCCTTGCATCAACTTCTCAAGAGATGGCAGCAAGTTCAGAACAAGTGGCGGCAACAATAAGTGAAGTGGCAAAGGGAGCTAATACCCAAACAGAAAAGATACAACAAGTTGTTAATCTAATGCACAGCTTAGCACAAAATATGAACAATATATATGAGAAGTTAAAAAGCGTTAAAGCATCAACAGATGATGCAAAGGATAAGGTTAATATTGGTAAAAACGAATTGAATATGCTCTTACAGTCGATAGAAGATGTGAAAGAGTCTTTTGAAATGGTAAACAGTAAAGTTAAAAATCTTTCCCAATCAGTATCTAGCATAAGCAGATTTACAGATGCTATAACAAATATAGCAGAGCAAACAAATCTTTTAGCATTAAATGCAGCGATAGAGGCAGCCCGTGCAGGGGAAGCTGGAAGAGGATTTGCAGTTGTTGCTGAAGAGGTAAGAAAGCTTGCTGAAGAATCTAAACATTCCGCAGATGAGATTAAGAATCTGATTTCGTCTATAGGACAAGATACAGAAGAAGTAATAAATACTGTAAATAATTTTGATGGCCATATTAAAGCTCAGATTGAAAATGTTGATAAAACAGTAAAATCCTTTGAGGATATATTAAATTCAGTTGATGCCATTGCCCCAGCTATAGAGGATGTATATAAGACAGTGGATTTAACGGTTGAGGCAAAGGATGCAGTGTTATCTGAAACAGAAGATGTATCAAGCATTATTGAAGAAACATCAGCATCAACAGAGGAGATATCCGCTTCAAGCGAAGAGATGTCAGCTTCAGCTCAAGAAGTTTCAGGAGCCGTTGAAGAACTTGCACAAATTGCTGACGAACTTGTAAAAACGGTTGAAAAGTTTAAGGTTTAAAAGGGTGGAGGTTAGGCCACCCTTTTATTTTATTGTTCAAATTATTATAATTACTGTGTATAAAACTAGTTTAAAAAACATATTCTTTTATGTAAATATTTTAAGGAGGTGACGGCGGTGAAGCGCATCATAGCAATTTTTTTTGCCCTTGTGTTTTGTTTTAGTCCTTTAAGTTTAACAAAAGTAAAAGCACAGGAAATTAAAATAGTTTTAGACTCGGAGGAAATTGTATTAAAGGTTAAAGAAAGCAAAAAAATAAATGCCACTATTTTGGAAGAAGGTTTAAAAGGGTTAAGATGGGTTTCAGAAAATCCTAATATAGCAGTGGTAGATGATGAAGGTAATGTTACAGGAGTATCTAAAGGTGAAACCTTTATAACTGTTTACTTAGAGGAAGATGAAAGCGTTTATGCAAAATGTAAAGTTAAGGTAGAACCTTATTTTGTTAATAGGGTAATATTAAGTCAAAAGCAAAAAGTTTTAAAAGTTGGGGATACATTTGAGTTGTTCTTTAAAGTTGAGCCTGAAGATGCAGAATATAAAGATGTGAAGTGGCTGTCAACAAATCAAAAGGTGGCAGAGGTTGAAAATGGTAAGGTTATAGCCAAAGCTCAAGGAGAAGCTTTAATAAAGGTTGTAGTGGATGGAATTGAAGATTATTGTAAAGTTAAGGTTGAGGCTAAAGAACTTACTTTAGAGGAGATAGAAAAAAAGATAATTAAAAGCCAAAATGAAGGGATATTAAAATATAATACATATTTATATAACAAAGTAAAAGGAAAAGCTACAAAAGCTTTAAAAAAGTCTACAAAAGTTTTAATATTAGATGAGTTTAATGAATGGTATTTTGTAAAAGTTTTGAATATGTCTGGATGGATTCCTTTAAAAGATGTTCAAGTTATTAAAACTAATGTCTTAAGTGATAGGTTAAGCAAGGAGGAACTTGAATTTTATGTAAATAAAAAAGGCTTTGAAAGCAAAACCGCTTATTTTATTTGGGTAGATACATCAAGGCAAAGGACATATGTTTTTAAAAAAGATAATTCTAGAAAGTTTGTTTTAGTTAAGGATATACAAGTTGCCACAGGAAAAGATGAAACTCCAACTAAAAAAGGATTGTTTGAATTAGATGGACAAAGGGGAGAGTGGATGTATTTTCCTGACACTAAAATAGGTGTTAAAAATTGGGTAAGAATAGTGGGAAGATATTTGTTTCACTCTGTTTTGTTTGCACGAGATAAAAAAACCATTGTAGCTCCAACTTTAGGAAAAAAAGCATCCCACGGATGTATAAGATTAAGCGTTGAGGATTCTTTGTGGTTTTATAAAAATATTCCTTCAAAGACAACGGTTTGGATTAATTAACCCTTCTTCTTTTTTAAAGAAGAAGGGTTTTGTCAATTTAAAGGGGATTTTCATATTATATATTAGGTTTTGGTAGGGGGTGGGAGAATGAAAAGAAATTTAAGTTTAAAAGGGATAGTGTTTTTAATGTTGATTCTATCTGTGGTATCTTCTTCTATTTTAGGGACATTGTCGGTTTTAAATTTAGGTAAAACAAATAGGCTTGTTAAGGATATGTATCTAACAAGGTTTTCTTCTTTAGATTATCTTTTAAGGATAAATGAAAAATTTTTAAAAATGAGAATAAGTGCAAATAGAGCTTTAAGGTTAAATGTTTTAAAGGAATATGATGATGTAATCAGTAAAAATATTGAAAGTTTATATTCAGAAATTTTAAATCTTATATCCAGCTATGAAAAAGTAGCTAAGGATGAGGAGAAAGGTTTGATTAGTGATTTAAAGGCAAATTTATATCAATATATGGTTCAATGGACGCAGGTAAACAATACGATAAAACAAGGAAATTTGTTTTCAAACTTGACTATATTTGATGAGATAAGTCAAAGGGTTGAAGATAATATAAAAAAGATAATAGAACTAAACAAAAATACATCAGAAAAGATGTATATACAAAGTCAAGAAATCTACTCTAGTCTTATTAAAAGCGTGTTATTTATTTTATTATCGATTCTTTTTCTATTAATAGTTATTACATTGTTTATATATAGGCTTATAAAAGAAGAAACTAATGAATTAAATGATGTAATTTTTGAACTTTCAAATGGTAATTTTTTAATCAAAAAAGTTGAAGAAGGAAAAAATGAGTTTAGCCAAATGAAGAAAACATTAGGTATTATGATAGAAAATGTAGCGGGTTTAATTAAGAATATAAAGGATAAATCAGAAGGGTTAAAGAATAATTCTCAAAGCTTATCAGCAGCATCTTTGCAAATGGCAACAAGCCTTGAGGAGGTTGCAAAAACTATGCAGCAGATAGCAGAAGGCTCAACATCACAAGCTAACGATTTACAAAATGTAGTAGAACTTATGCAAAGGCTAACAAAATCAATTGAGAATGCCTATAAAAAACTTTCAGAAGTTAAAAGCAGCTTTAAAAATACGGTTGAAAAAGCAAGTTTAGGAAAAGAAGATATAGAAAATTCCTTAAAAGTTATTAATGATATAAAGATTGCTTTTAAAAGTGTAGAAGATAAGGTAAGTGTTTTGATTACTTCAATTAAACAAGTGGAAAGTCTGGTAAATATTATAAATGAAATATCAGAGCAGACAAATCTTCTTGCACTTAACGCAGCCATTGAAGCGGCAAGGGCAGGGGACATGGGAAAGGGCTTTGCTGTGGTTGCTGAAGAAGTTAGGAAGCTTGCTGAGGAAACAAAGAAGCTTACAAAGGATATTGATAATACAATATATTCAATAAAAGAGGATACTCAAAAGCTTATCCAATCATCCTTCGAAGCTGAAAATTCTGTAGAATCTCAAACAAGCGTATTAAAAAATACTATTAAATTTTTTGAAGATATATTAAAGTCTTTTGAAAGTATAATTTTATCTATTGAGGATGCATATAAAGAGATGGATAAAGTAGAAAAATCAAAGGATGAGGTGTTAATAAAAGTAGAAAATATAAGTGCTATAACAGAAGAGACTAGCGCATCGGTTGAACAGGTTGCAGCGTCTTCTGAGGAGCTTTCAGCCTCATCACAGGAAGTGGCATCTATTGCAAAAAAATTAAGTTTCATGGCTAACGATTTAAATGATTCTATAAGTAAGTTTAAAGTAAGTTAGGCCTTAGGAATTATTCCTAAGGTTCTTCTATATATTGACATTTAATGAAATTTTATGTATTATATAAAAGGATATTTTTTATGGGGGGATCTTAGGTGGAGTTAAAACTTGATATGATTCAAACCGTTGGACTTGCAATTATAGTTTATTATTTAGGAGCTTTTATTCGTTCAAAGGTTTATGTATTAGAAAAGTTTTGTATTCCATCTCCTGTGGTTGGGGGACTTATATTTGCTATTTTTAATTTAATTTTAAGGCAAAATGGAATTTTAAAGATTAGTCTTGATACTACTTTACAAAAGCCTTTTATGTTAGTATTTTTTACTACAATAGGTTTGTCTGCAAGTTTGAAGCTTCTTAAAAAAGGTGGCCTTGCAGTTTTGGTATTTTTCCTATGTATAGTTTTTCTTGTAATACTTCAAGACACAATTGGAGTTTTGGTTGCTAAAATGGTTGGAGCAAATCCTTTGCTTGGGCTTATAGCAGGGTCTGTCACAATGGTTGGAGGACATGGAACAGGAGCTGCCTTTGGAGAGCTTTTTGAAAAATCCTATGGATTTAATGGGGCTGTTACTGCCGCTATGGCAGCAGCAACTTATGGACTAGTCTCAGGAAGTTTATTAGGAGGACCAATTGCTAAAAGGCTTATAGAAAAGAACAATTTAAAACCCCATGCATCTGATTACATAGATGAGGCTGCTATAGTGTTAGAAGAAGTGTCCTATGAAGAGATGTTTAAAACCTTTGCAATTATAATTATTTCAATGTCCTTAGGAGCAGTATTAGAAGCATGGTTTAAAAGCAAAAATATTACTTTGCCATCTTACATAAATGCTATGATTATTGCAGCTATCATATTAAATACAGGTGAGCTTACAGGAAAATATCATATAAACCAAAAATGTGCTGATATATTAGGTTCAATAGGATTAAACGTATTTTTGTCTATGGCTTTAATTGGACTAAAACTTTGGGAGCTAAAGGATATTGCAGGGCCAATGCTTGTGATATTAATAGCTCAAACTATTTTAATGATTTTCTTTGCATATTTTGTAATATTTAAGTTTAATGGAAAGGACTATGATGCAGCAGTAATGGCAGCAGGAACATGTGGTTTTGGAATGGGGGCAACACCTAACGCTATGGCTAATATGAGTGCTGTTTGTGAAAAATATGGTCCGTCACCAAAAGCCTTTTTTGTAATACCTTTAGTTGGAGCTTTTTTGATAGATTTTACAAACTCAATAATAATTACAACATTTGCAAATATGATAAAATAGGGGCATTGCCCCTTATTTTTTTTCCATAATTTTTATAAAATAATCCACTACATCCTCAAGGGATACAAGGCCTAAAACCTTTTCCTTTTCAACTATAGGAACAGCTGTTATGTCCTTTTCTCTTAAAATCTTTGCTATAGTTAAAATATCATCCTCTTTTTTTGCAGTTATTACTTCTTTTGTCATGGCCCATTCAACAGGACAAGTGATAATGTGTCCCTCTGTCCTTAAGAATTTAAATATATCTGACTTAACGATAATTCCTTTTAGATTATTTTCCTCATCAACAACAACGGCAACGCTTTTTTTGTTTTTTTCCATCTCATCAAGGGCTTTTTTGACGGTATCATCAGGTTTTAATGATACAAAGTTACTTTTTATAACTTCTAACATAATATCCCTCCTTTTTTTAAATTATATGATTTTCAGGAATTAAATTCAATAATTTTTAAAATATTCTAAATATTTTTTAAAGGATGCTTGATTATCCATTTTAAGTGCTTTATAATAAATTTTAAGAATTTTTTAACAAAGGAGGGTTTTTATGAAAAAAATTGCATTAAAGCAAAAGTTTATTGTAATTTTTATTTTAATATCCTTAATTTCAAGCATTTTAACTGCATCCTTATTTCTTTATAGAAGCAAAAAATTAGTAGAAGATAAAATAAATAGTTTTACTAAGCAGATTTCCTTAGAAAAAGTTTCCTACATAGATTCTTTTATATATTCTATGAAAACTTCAGTAGAATCGGTATCTAAAAATCCTAATGTTTTAAAAAAGGATCCAAATGGAATTATGGAGGTTATAAAAAGCATAAAGGATGCAAATGTTGATATTTTGTCTTTATATATTGGAACTAGTGATAAACAAACTTTTCTTTATCCCGGAAAGGTTCCTGAAGGATATGACCCAACCTCAAGGGGATGGTATAAAAATGCAGTAGCTTCCTTTGGAAGTGTGGTTATAACAAATCCTTATGAGGATGCCTTTACAGGAAAGTTTATAATAACTGTTTCAAAGGCCTTTAGACTCTCGAATGGACAGGTTGCAGTGGCTGCTGCTGATGTGGACTTAGAAAAGCTTTGTGATTATATAACCAAAACGCAAGTTGGACAAACAGGGTATGCGGCTTTAATTTTAGAAGATGGAACAATAATTGCCCATCCTAATAAGGATATGCTGCTTGTAAACATAGCTGAAAAGTATGACTTTGGTAAAAAAATTATTGAAATGAAGGAAGGAAATTTAAAATACACATTAGATAAAGAAGAAAAAATATCAGGCTTTGCAAAATCAAAGCAAACAGGTTGGATAGCTATTGCAACGATGAATGAGAGGGAATATGGAAAGGAATTTGAAAAATCAATAATTCAAACGGTTATATTTTTAATTATAACCCTAGGAATAGTAGCATTACTTGCCCTTGTT
>NZ_FNUK01000005.1 GCF_900108045.1 Caloramator fervidus
TGCGGTATTAGCAGGCCTTTCGACCTGTTATCCCCCTCCTTGGGGTAGGTTACCCACGTGTTACTCACCCGTCCGCCGCTAAGAGGCTCGGAGTAAACCCCCTCGCCTCTCCGCTCGACTTGCATGTGTTAGGCACGCCGCCAGCGTTCGTCCTGAGCCAGGATCAAACTCTTATGTTTAAATCCTAACTCCTATTTATATGCTGGTCGCTTCGCCACTGTTCAGTTTTCAAAGGTCAAACAGCATTACTTATATTATCATGCTACTCTTACTTTGTCAATACCTTTTTTTCGTCGCCTCGCAACGACAGTGTATATATTAGCATGGATAATACATTCTAATTTAATAATTAAATCTTATTTTTCATGTTTATATTTATTTTTCTTATTATATCTTTTTATTTCTCTTTATTTCTTATACTGACACGCTGGGTTGTGTGGACTTATATACCTTGTTTTAAACCACCTTTTGCTTAATAAGTTTTAAATCTAAACTTTAAAGGACTATCCTTTTAGGATAGTCCTTTAAAGTCCTGCAGCTTGAACTGTAAAACCATTTCCATTTTAATAACTTTAGTTAAAACATCTGATACGGATTGATTTATTTGTAACAAATCTTCGATTGTAACATTTTCTTTTTCTAATACCGCTTGTATTTTTTCAGCCTCTGCATTGATTACATGGGCTAAGCCGGCTTCTTGAAGTGCTATTGTTTCAAGCAAACTAAAAGAAGTTTTTACTTCTTTACAAGATGGGCCACATAAGGCATCTTTCTTTTTTTGTGCAGTAGTTGGTCCACCCTTTACTGCCACATCAACGGCAGTTGCTTCATAAATTCCTTTTAAAGTTATACAATAAGTTACAGGGCTTTCCTTATCCTCTACACCTATCTCAAACTTTATTCCATAAACTCCATCATATTCTCCAATCTCATAACCAATGTTCTTTACAAGTTCAACTCCATTTCTTTTAACAGAAATCAATTTTTCTTCAAGTAGCTCTTTACATTCCTTAAATACACCTAAATCCCAATGGCTTAATCCGGGATTACCTATAACTGTAACATCATAACACCAAGTAGAATTCCCATTTTCCACTGTAACTCCTTTAAACTCAATTATATAAGTTGCAGTTGGGTTGTTAAAAGGAACTGCAAAAGTAACCGTTTTAGGGCAAAATGCCATAAAAATCACCATCAAAATCTTAATACAACAAGGAAGTATCCTTGTTGTATTCAGCTAATTATTGAGCTTGCGGAGTTGTCGGAGTAATTTTACTAACTTCTTCTAACTTAAACTCTAGCATCATTTCCATTTTAATAACTTTAGTTAAAACATCAGACACAGATTGGTTAACTTTTAATAGTTCATCAATGGTTACACCTTCTTTTCTTACTGCAGCTTGTATTTTTTCACCTTCTGCATTAATTATATGAGCTAAACCTGCTTCTTGAAGTGCTATTGTTTCAAGTAGATCTGAAATAGCTTGCTCTTGTGAAACCGGAGTAATTGTTGGCATTGACATACCTAATCCCCCTTTTTAAAACTTTTCTAATATCATAGTATTATATTTGCATAAAAGTGTTCCTTATTATTGTAATTTAAAAAAAGGGTAAGCCTTTGCTTACCCTAAATGATTATAAGCCTCTATGAACCTTTGAATTGCTGTAAACAATATCATAATTGCAAAAATAAAGGATATTATATCAACATAATTTGATATCAAAATCATTATCGTAAACATAATAAACCCCTCTGTTCTTTCCATAAGCCCAGCTTGATAATAAAAAGTTTTTTCACTTTTTTTATTAGATACAGCACCAACTGTTAAAAATATAGTCATAGATAATATTATGCTACAGGATAAAACAATAAAAGATATAGGATACCTAGAATATTTTAATGCTAGTGCTACTATTAAAGAAATTTCAACCAAACGGTCAAAAGTAATATCCATTACTGTTCCAAAAGGAGAAGACAACTTTGTTTTTCTTGCCAAAGTTCCATCCACTGCATCCAAAAGACCAGATAACCAAAGAAACAAAACTACAATAAATTTAGATACATTTAACATTATAAGCAAAGATGGAACTAAACCAACAATTAGAGCTAGTATAGTAACATGATTTGGGGTTAAATTAAGTTTTATAAAAAGGTCAGCAACCTTTTCAAAAATAGGCTGTATAAACCTTCTAGCCCTTGTATCAAGCATAATATTCCTCCTAATAATAAAAATAAACTGCTTCATTAAAATTTAAATAAATGCTTACATTATTTCCTATATCCAAATTTTTTTGAAAAGTAGAACAAATTATTGTTTGTCCATTTACATCAATTAAATAATTTACTTTGTCTCCACAATATACTTTTTTTACAATAATCCCTTTTATATTTCCTTTTTCAGTCAATATTATCTGTTCTGGCCTAAACATAAATATTATATTTGAATCATTATAAATGTTTACTTTAAACTCCCCTATATTTGAAATAAAAATTCCATTTACTACTTTTCCTTTAAAATAATTTACCGGTCCAAAAAATTCAGCAACTTCCATTGATACTGGTTTTTCATATATATTCATTGGAGTATCAAATTGTTTTATTTCACCATCAATTAATAAAGCTATTTTATCAGCCATCAAAAGCGCTTCTTCTTTATCATGAGTAACCATTATTGTAGTAATATTTAACTTTTTTTGAAGTTTCTTAACAAATTCCTGAAGGTTTTTTCTTAAAACTATATCTAATTTTGAAAAAGGTTCATCTAATAACAAAACCTTTGGCTCTACAGCTAAAGCCCTTGCTATAGCAACTCTTTGCATTTGTCCTCCTGATAATTCATTAGGATATTTATTTTCATGTCCCTTTAAATCCATAAGATCAATAAGTTCCCTTACCTTTTTATCTATAATACGTTTATCAACCTTCCTCATTTTTAATCCAAAAGCAATATTAGAATAAACCGTCATATGTGGAAATAACAATAAATTTTGATCAACCAGCACAGCATTTCTTTTTTCTATTGGAATATCATTTATCAGATCTTCATCAAAGTAAACTTGTCCCTTATCAAAGGATATAATACCAGCTATACCATGAAGAAGCGTAGTTTTCCCTGAACCACTTGGCCCAAGCAATACAATTAATTCACCTTCATTAATTGTAAGATTTATATCTTTTAAAATCTTTTTGTTTCCATATGATTTACTTATATCAATTAACCTTATATTTGCCATAATTCACCACTCTACCTAGACAAAATATTTGCTGCTATTTTTATAAATGTTACCTACTAATTTTTCGGAAATATAAAGAACTATTCCAATATTTATAACAAAAATTACACTTAAAGCCGATGCCATTGTTCTATCTCCAGATTCTATAAATGGAAATAAAACCATTGAATATGTTACTATTTTACCTCCTCCAATTAAAAAAGTTATAAAATACTGAGTAAAAGATGAAATATATATTATACTACCAGCAACAATCAATCCAGGCATTATCATTGGTAACGTAATGTATCTTAAAACTTGAAGCTTAGATGCTCCTAAAGTTCTTGCTTGAAATTCCATTTTATTACCATTTAATTCAAATACATTTAGCAATATTTTAACTCCATATGGTATTCCTGGAATAACATGAATTAATATTACGCCCAAATAAGTATTTGCAATACCTAAACGTATAAAAGATAAGTGTATTCCCATAGCTACCGAAAGAATTGGAACAATTAAAGGAAGAAGTAATAAAACTTTTACCAAGGATTTACCTTTAAAATCATAAAAAGCTAATGCTTTTGCAGCTGGTAAGCTAATCAGCAATGTAAAAAATGTTACAATTGCAGAAAGCAAAATACTATTTATTAAAATTCTAAATATCTTTGTGGAAGGTTCAAAAATATACAAAAATGCCCTAAAACTTATATCTTGAGGCAATATATAAGGCCATGGCCAAGAATTTACTATACTCCATAAAAACATTATTAAAAGAGGTAAAATTAATACCAAAATAATAAAATTTTTTAAAAAACCCTTCATACTTTAACTCTTTCACCCACTATATTTTATATTTTTTAATAAGCTGAAAAACCAAAACATATAAAACTACCATAATTAAAGAATAAAAAGTAATGCACATATTGATTACCATACCGTATGGTCGTTCAAATAAATCAATACTTTTATAGTATATATATGCCAAAACTGGCAATGCCTTTGGATTAGACGGTCCTAAAAGATAAGGAATTTCAAATGCCCCAAAAGAAAAAGCAAAAATTATTATAAAACCTGAAAGTATTGTAGGCAGAGCCAATGGTAATAAAACATACCAAAATACCTGAAAAGAATTTGCCCCTAAATTTAAAGCTACCTTCGAATAGCTATCATTTATCTTTTTTAAAATATCATAAGTAATCAAAGTAATAAAAGGAGCCCCTTTCCATATATATGCTAATATAACTCCTATTCCCTTTGAATCAAATACTAAAGGATAAAACTCTGTCATATTATGAATAAATCCTAATCTATATAATATTCTTGCTATCCATCCACTTTGAGAAAATAATACAAAAACTAAAAGAGCCGCAACAGTATGCGGAACTATAATTGGAATTTTATAAACATTATAAAATCCCAGATCTTTTTTTGAATTAGCTAATAAAAAATATGCTAATAAAACTCCTACAACAACTGCTAAAAATGATGAAACAAAAGATGTATATAAACTAAACTTTAAAGATGAAAAAAAATTAGGATCCTTAAAAATATATTTATAATACTTTAATGTAAAAGTTTTAAGACCTATAGCAGGAAAATATCCAAGGCTTTGTAAAGCCCCGAATATTATTCCTGCTATGAATATAAAAACTATAAGCAATAAAACTGGAAGTAATAATATATAAGGCATAAAGTATTTAATTATTCTTCCCATTTCCTAATACAACTTCCCTCCATAGGGATTCTATAATAGGAATAAGGTCTGCTCTCATCTCAGGAACACGATGCTTTAATAACATATCCTGAGGTATAACCCCTTCCCCTAAATCCACATTTTTAAATAACTCTTTTTCCTTGTCATTTAATAAATCTGGTTCAATTACAGGCAAATCTCCCCAAACTTCTGGATTATACTTTGATGCTTGAATTTGAGGAGATAATATATGATTTATTACCACTAAAGCACCTGCTTTATTAGGTGCATTAAAAGGAATAGCTAAAAAATGAGTATTCCCTATCGTTCCCTTATCAAAAATAAAGGATTTAGCAGTTTTAGGGAAAGAACCTTCTTTAATTTTAGTTACAACATGAAAAGGAGTATAATTCATTGTAATATAAACTTCCCCATCTGCAAACATATTATCAAGTTGTGCCAAAGTAGAAGGATATGTTTTACCTTCACGCCATAAATAAGGCTTTAATTCTAATAAATAATCTAAAGCTGGTTGTATAGTTTTTCTTACTTTTTCTTTATCTGGTTCTAGATTAATAAATTTTTCATACCCAACTATGTCATATATAATATTTCTTACAAAAGCACTACCCGTAAAATCAGATACATCAGGATAAGTAATTTTTCCTTTATATTTTTTAGCAAGCTCTAAAAGTTCTAAATGATTCCTAGGTAGATAATCTAGCTTAGCTGTATCCCCTATGAAAACCATTTGAGCTTTTCCATATGGTGCTTCATAACCTTCAATAGGATATCCAAAATCATACTTTACATCAGGGGAATTTTTATTTATATACTTATTAAAATTTGGTAGCTTGTCTGTAAAAGGGCCATATAATAAACCTTGTTTTTTAGCATTATAAAAATTTTCTCCATTAATCCAAACTATATCAATAGTTCCTTTAGTACCTGCTTGCTTTTCATTAAGTAATTTAGGCAAATACTCATCTGGCAGCATAGGAACTCTTTCTAAAGTTATGTTATACTTTTCCTTAAGCTCTTTAGCAACTACATTATCAAGCCACCTATTTATATTTTCATCTCCACCCCAACCATAAAAGGTAACCTTTGTTCCATTAGCTAACTTTAAAATTTCATCCCAAGTTTTATTTGATATATCCTCTTCCACTTTTTTAGAACACCCAATATTAAAAACCATACTTAAAATTATTAAAAATCCTAATATCCTAAGTTTCATATTACCCTCCTTTAGTCCTTTAAAGATTCTAAATCTATTCCCTTCTTTTTTGCAAATATTTTAGGAATTTGTGATACACCAAACAATATTATACCAGCAACTAGCAATTTAATAAATAAGGATGTTGTTACTCCATTCTTTGCAATTTCACCTGCCATGTATGCATATACAAAAGCTCCTGGCGCCATAGTAATAAATGAAATAACTGTATAAGTAATAAGATTTATATTAGTAATACCATAGGCATAATTTTGGATATTATATGGGAAAATAGGAACCAAACGCGTAAGAATCAAGAAATCCCTTCCATTTTTCTCAACACCAGCTTCAATCTTTTTAAAAATTGGATTATCACCAAATTTTTCTACAATAAAATCTCTTGCCAAATATCTTGCAACTAAAAAAGCAGCCACAGCACCTATGGTTGAACCAATTAAAGCTAATATTGCACCTAAAATTGGACCAAATATTATACCTCCTCCAATAGTAACTACACTAGCTGGCAATGAAAAAACTGCTGTTATTATAAACACTAAAATATAAATTATATAACCCCATGCACCGGCACTTTCTATTAATTGCCTAAACTTATTAAGATCCTTAAGGGTATTAATTAAACCAGTAGAATATATTACATAAAATGTTACTGCTAATACAAAAACCAATATAAAAGTTTTTAACTTTTTATTCATAGTTTTCCCCCCATTATTTTAAAGCATTTTTTATACCCATCTTCGCTTTATAACGGTTAATCCAAGCCTTAATAGGCGATGCTAAAACATCGCTTGGAGGAAGGTTATTTGAATAAACAACAGGACCCCAGATCAAGTCTAATATATGCCAAGCCTTTGCTCCACCTTGAAGTATAGATGAACGACATGCTGCACAATAAGTTACAACATATTCACTGTCTAAAGTTTCAACTCTCCTTTTCATAACTTTTTTAGCAACTTCAGGGTTAGCAGGAACAACCATTCCTCCAAATCCACAACATCTAGTTTTTTCTCTAGAGTACTTTGATTCAATGTATTTATAACCCAACTCTTCCAAAATCCATCTTATTCCATCTTGAAGTTCCTTCATATATCTTGTAGAACACGAATCATGTATAGTAAATACCACATCACTATTCTTTGCTTTCCCTCTTACCTCTTGTGGAAGTCCAATTATAGGGAAAATTTCCCAGAGAGAATGAGTAGGAGTAGGGCTTGCTTCATCAAAAGTTACTTTACAGCTTTGACAAGCTACTATCATCTCATCTATTTTCAAATCATCTATATCCTTTTGAAGGCTTTGAAATCTTTCCTTAAAAAGCTCATACTGTCCTATAGCTTTTGTAGGTTTACCACAACACTTTTGGATAACTGCAAAGTTAGGAAATATAGAGTTTAAATATTCTATAGTTTTTATAACCCCATAGGGGCTATATGATGGTAAACTACATCCTGCCATAAATCCATAACATTTATTTTTATCTATCTTTATAGTCATTCTTTTTCCCTCCACGAACTTTTATAGTAAATAACTTACTAAATCCAAGTAATTGATGCATTTTTATTGCAGCATGTCCCTTAATTGGAGATTCTCCATTGTTGGCTTTTACAAAATCCTTTCTAGAAGATATAAATACATTTTTCATTGGTAGTTGCTTTGGGCAAACAATTGTACAATTATCACAACCGTTGCAAGAATATGCAATAATTGGTTCCATAGTTCCATGCTTAGCTAAAGGCTCTAATATCTCTTTAGGACAAGAACCAAATTCGTTCATCATTATACATTCTTTCATACATAACTTACATTCACACTTTAAACAACGAGAAGCTTCTTTAACCGCTTGTTCTTCTGTAAATCCAAGATCTACCTCATTAAAATCACGTTTTCTTTCTTCTGCAGGACGCATATTAGGACTAAGCCTTGGAATATCTTCAACATCTTCTGGCAATGGAATATCTAATTTTGTTTCATGAAACCATTCTTTTTCAAAATCCCTATCTTCAGTAAGACTTTTATTGTTCAAAAATCTATCTATGCTTATAGCTGCTTTACGTCCTAAAGCCATTGCCTCAACTACAATTCTGCTACCTGCCGCATCACCAGCTACAAAAACTTTATCTATATTTGTTGCTAAAGTATTTTTATCTACCACATACCTTCCCCCACTTGTTTGAGGGATTAAACCATCCGTTATATCTTCTACTAATTGTCCTGTAGCCATAACTATAGTATCTACTTGTATAACTTTTGTTTCCTCTTCATACTGAGGATTAAATTGTCCCTTTTCATCAAAAATTGACTTCACCTTTTTTATTTTTATACCAACTACCTTACCATTTTCTTCAAGGATCTCAACTGGACCCCACCCTGCATTAAAAATGACTCCTTCTTCTATGGCTTCCTTTACTTCTTCCTTTGAAGCTGGCAGACTATCAAAACCTTCTAAAGAACACTGATAAACTTCTTCTGCTCCTATTCTCCATGAGGAACGTGCACAATCCATTGCAACATCTCCGCCACCAATTACCATAACTTTTTTAACTGGCTTTGAAATTTTTCTTGTAAGGCTTATTTCTTTTAAATAATCTACAGCAGTATATACTCCTTCTGCTGTATTTCCTGGAATGGGTATTATATTTCCTTTATGGGCACCATGGGCAATCAAAACAGCATCATAATTTTCCAAAAGATCTTTAAATTTTATATCCTTTCCTATTTCTACGCCTAATTTAAATTCAATGCCAAGTTTATACAAATAGCTATATTCATAGTCTATAATATGCCTTGGAAGTCTATATTCAGGGATTCCTACCCTCATCATTCCACCTACAACATTTAATTTATCAAAAATAGTTACTGAATGTCCTCTTTTCCTAAGATCTATAGCAGCTTGAGCACCTGCTGGTCCTGCTCCTATTATAGCTACTTTTTTACCTGTATCAGAATCAACTTTTAAATCCCAAAATTCTTCTTTATCAGCCTTTTCAGCTACAAAACGTTTTAAAGCCGCAATAGCTAGAGGTTGATTAAACTCTTTTCCCCTTCTACATTCTTTTTCACAGGGATGAGCACATATCCTTCCAAGAGTTTGAGGTAAAAAAAGTTTCTCCCTTATAACCTTAATTGCCTCATCATATCTTTTTTGCGCTATCAAATTAATATATTTTTTTACATCTGTCCCCATAGGACATCTACTTTTACAATATGCATCTTCTAATCCCATACATTCGCTTACTATCTTTTTAGCATCATTTAAAACGCTATCGCTAAAAATTACTCTATTCAACCCCATCATCCTCTCCTTTTAATTTATAAAATTAAAGTTTAACCTAACCATTAATGGTTAGGTTAAACTAAACAAATTATTTGCCATTTTCTATTTTAGCTGAAGGATTATTCTTTTGATAATGTTCATAACTCCATTCAATCCAAGAACCATCATAATTCTTTACATTTTTATATCCTAATGCTTGAGTTAATACAAAAAATGTATGAGCACTGCGAACACCTGACTGACAATAAGTTATAATTTCTTTACCTTCTAAATGACCATATATCTTTTTAAGCTCATCTATTGACTTTAAGGTAGTATCTTCATTTAAAGCATTTTTCCATTCAATCCATTGAGCTCCAGCAATTTTTCCTGGACCAAAAGCTCCTTTCTCTGTTATCCTACCTTTTTCCTCATCTTCGCTGCGAACATCAAGAATTACTGCATCCTTTTTGTTCATAGCCGCTACTACATCATCAAACTTAGCTAATAATTCCTCTGATGGATTAGGTGCCTTATAATTAGTTGGAGTTACCTTAGGATTTGCATTGCCTGTTGGGTATCCTGCTCCTATCCAAGCATTTAATCCACCATCTAAATAGCGAACATCTTTATGTCCTAACATTTTTATTTGCCACCACAATCTTGCAGCATCATGGTGATTATTTGAAGCATATACAACTATAGTAGATTTTGGAGTTGCACCAAACTTAGAAAGAAGAGCTTCCATTTCTTCTACACTACATCTCATTCCACCAAATGGATAGGCTCCTTCTTTAGCGGAATAATCTGGTCTCCAAACTGTAAATGAACCTGCAATTGCTGGATCCCCTTTTTTAGGATCAAGAGCACCAATAACTACAACATCTGCTTTTTTATCCATAAGCTGTTTTAATTGATATGGAGTTATAAAAGCATCAGGATTTGCATATTGCGATATTTTCTTGCCTTGTTCTGAGCTATCTACTACTACCTTTTGAACTCCAAACATCTTGCGATATCCAAAATACCCCCCAAGTAGAACAAGTATAATTGCTAAGATAATAGCAAGTATTTTGTTGTTCTTTTCCATAATAATCCCCCCTAACAAAATATTAACATATAGTTTGTTAATTATTAAACTACTTAAACCACTTACCTCTACTTAGTAATATATCATATCTTAAAACTTGTGTCAACAAATATTTGAAATAATTGTATACCTATGTAAAGTATGTATAACCTTATTTTTATATGTAAAAATTCTGACTTAAATGTCGAGATTTGTTAAAATAATATCTATTTATATAAAAAAGAATCCTCCTTTTGGAGGATTTTTAACTTTTATCAAGTTTTGCAACACATTCCACATGAGCAGTTTGAGGGAACATATCAACAGGTTGAACTTCAATAGTTTTATAACCTAAAGCATCTAGTATATTTAAATCCCTTGCAAGGGTTGATGGGTCACAGGATACATAAACAATTCTTTTAGGCTTTGCCTTTGCTATTGAGTAGAGAAGTTTTTCACCACAACCTTTTCTTGGAGGATCAACAACTACTACATCAGGCCTTATACCTTTGTCTATAATATCAGGAATTATGTTTTCGCTTTCACCAATAAAAAATTCTACATTTTCAACCTTATTTTCCCTTGCATTTTCCCATGCTTTTTTAACTGCTTCTTCAACTATTTCAACTCCATAAACTTTTTTTGCTTTTTGAGCTAAAAATAAAGAAATAGTTCCTGTTCCACAATAAGCATCAAAAACAATTTCATTTCCATTAAGTTCAGCATACTCTAAAGCTTTGTTATATAAAACATTTGTCTGAACAGGATTTACTTGAAAAAATGAAAGGGGTGAAATCTTAAACTTAAACTTTCCTATATAATCCGTAATATAATCTTGTCCCCAAAGAACTATATTTTCTTCTCCTAAAATTACATTAGTAATTCTAGAATTAATATTTTGAACTATACTTTTAATACCCTCAATATTATCTACCATAATTTCTACAAACTCTTTAATATAAGGAACCTGCAACTTATTAGTTACTAAAACAACCATTACCTCATTAGTTTTAAAACCTTTTCTAATCATAATATGCCTTATGAGGCCCTCCCCTGTTTTTTCATCATAGGGTGGTATCGAATATTTTTCTATCCAATTCCTTGTTAAATTAACTACCTTGTCAGCTATTTCATCTTGAATCAAACATTCTTTAACATCTATTACATCATGGGTTCCCTGCTTAAAAAATCCTATTTTTATCTTTCCATTTTCTTTTCTTACAGGAAGTTGAACTTTATTTCTATACCTATATGGGTTGTCCATACCTATTGTATCATGAACTTTAACCCCTTGAAGTTTTCCTATTCTTTTTATGACATCTTTAACCCTTTCGGTTTTATATTCAAGTTGACCTTTATAACATAAATGTTGTATTTGACATCCTCCACATTCTTCATAAACAGGACATAAGGGCTTTACTCTAAATTCCGACGGCTTTATAACTTCAATAAGTTTTGCAAAACCAAAATTTTTGTTTACCTTTTCAACTTCAATCTTTACCATTTCTCCCTTTAAAGCGCCTTTTACAAAAAGAGCAAAGTTTTCTATCCTTCCTACGCCTTCCCCTTGAAATCCCATTCCTGTTATTTCTAGTTGATACTGCTTATTAGGTTCAACTGGTTTTTTAGCCATATCTATCACCCTTATTGTAAATTTTATATTATTTTATCAAATTTTTAAAATTAAAAAAAGGCACACCTTACGGTGTGCGATAATAGAATCAGTTGCCACTTCATAATTAATTATTTCCAAAGTTCAAAGTTTTATTCATGCAGTTATATTAGCTTTTCCGCTAAATACCATTCCATTTCTTGGAAGTATAGTTATAAGAGCTCCGTGCTTTATAATCTTTGTTGCTTCTTTTGCACCAACAATTACAGGAATTCCATTATTTATACATTCAACCACTGCATCGTTTGTTAAACTTCCTTCCTCAACAACAACACCTGCAGCTCTTTCTAATACTGGTTGTAGATGTTCTTTGCTTAAATCCTTAACTACTAGTATGTTTCCTGTTTCAAGAACTTCGTTGATTTCTTCATTGTTTAAAATAACACATGCTGGACCGTAAGTTATATCTCCAACTCCCTTTCCTTGAACTAAAGTGTCCCCCACTATTGAGACCTTCATCATATTTGTTGTTCCAGTATATCCTACAGGAACACCTGCTGCAATAACTACTAAGTCTCCCTTTTCAACAAGTCCTTTGTTTACAGCCTCTTTAACTGATATATCCATTACAGCATCTGCAGAATCCATCTTTGGTGCAACAATAGGATATACTCCCCATACTATTGATAATTTTCTTGCAACGCATTCATAATGGGTTGCTGCTATTATCTTACACTTTGGTCTATACTTTGAAACCATCCTTGCTGTATATCCTGATTGTGTCGCTGTAATAATAGCTGAGGCATTTAGTTCAGTTGCTGCAGTTACTGTTGCAAGGCTTATAGCGTCTGGAACAGTATTTAATCTTTGTTTTGCTCTTTTTTCAAGAATCATATCATAATGTAAAGCAGCTTCTGCTCTTTCTGCTATTTTTGCCATCATTTTTACAGCTTCAAGCGGATATTTACCATTTGCAGTTTCTCCACTTAACATTATAGCATCTGTTCCATCAAATATAGCATTAGCAACGTCTGTAACCTCTGCCCTTGTTGGTCTTGGATTCCTAATCATTGAATCAAGCATTTGAGTTGCTGTAATAACTGGTTTTCCTGCTTTATTTGCCTTTTCAATTATCATCTTTTGAACTAAAGGAACTTCTTCTGCTGGTATTTCAACTCCTAAGTCACCACGAGCAACCATGACACCATCTGCAAGCTTTAATATCTCATCTATATTATCAAGACCTTCTTGATTTTCAATTTTGGCAATTATTTGAATATTGTTTCCTCCATACTTTTCTAATACTTTTCTTATTTCTATTATATCTGAAGGCTTTCTTACAAATGAAGCTGCAATTATATCTATTCCCATTTCAATACCAAACTTTATATCATCTATATCCTTTTGAGTTAAAGCAGGAAGATTAATCTTTACATTTGGAACGTTAACTCCCTTATGATTTCCAACTGGACCACTGTTTAAAACTTTACAATGAATGTCTTGACCCTCAATTTTTTCAACTAAAAGTCCAATTAAACCGTCATCTATAAGTATAGTATCTCCAGGCTTTACATCTTCATGAAGCTTTTCATAAGTTACAGAACAAATAGTATTATCTCCTTCAACCTGTCTTGTAGTTATTATAAACTTTTGACCTTCTACAAGCTCAACCTTGCCATCTTTAAACTTTCCTGTTCGTATTTCTGGTCCTTTAGTATCTAGAATAATAGCTATTGGTTTTCCTAACTCTTCTCTTATTTTTTTAATAAGCTGTATTCTTTTTCCATGTTCTTCATGGTTTCCATGGGAAAAATTAAGTCTTGCAGCATTCATTCCTGCTTCAATAAGCTTTCTTAGCATTTCTTCGCTTTCACTAGCAGGTCCTATCGTACAAACTATCTTTGTTTTTCTCATACTTTCAACCCCTTACATTGATATTATTTTTGAAAGTTCATACATATATGAATCGCTTTCTTTTTTCATTGAAAGCGCTTCTTCTATATCAACATCAATAATCTTTCCGTCTTTAATTCCTACCGCTCTTTTACTTTTTCCTTCAAGTAAAAGTTCAACAGCCCTTGCCCCCATTTTTGATGCAAGAATTCTATCAAAAGCTGTTGGACTTCCACCCCTTTGAATATGTCCAAGCTTTGTTGCCCTTGCTTCAATTCCTGTTATTTCTTCTATTCTCCTTGCAAGTTCTTCAGCTCCACCTACACCTTCTGCAAGAACTATTAGATTGTGCATCTTTCCTCTTGCTTTGCTTTGTATTATATTTCTACAAAGCTCATCAAAATCAAAAGGTTGTTCTGGAATTATTATGCTTTCAGCTCCACCTGCAAGCCCAGCATATAAAGCAATATCTCCACAATGTCTTCCCATAACTTCAACTACAGATACCCTTTCATGGGATGTAGAAGTATCACGCAACTTATTAATAGCATCTAAAACAGTGTTTACAGCTGTATCAAAGCCTATTGTATAATCTGTATAAGCTAAATCATTATCAATAGTTCCAGGAATACCTACAACTTTAACTCCAAACTCATTTGCAAGCTTCATAGCACCTGTGAAGGAACCGTCTCCACCTATAACAACTAAACCTTCTATACCAAAAACCTTTAACACATTATAAGCCTTTTTTCTACCTTCTTCAGTTCTAAATTCTTCGCTTCTTGCTGTTCTAAGTATAGTTCCTCCCCTATGTATTATGTCTGAAACAGAAGAAGAATCCATTTCAAATATTTCACCATTTATTATTCCATTATATCCTCTTTGTATTCCCATAACTTTTAAGCCTTTATTAAGCCCTGTCCTTACAACTGCCCTTATAGCCGCATTCATTCCTGGTGCATCTCCACCGCTTGTCAAAACACCAATTGTTCTCATAAATTTACCCCCTTTGTCCATATGGGACATGCTTTGTCCCACAAGTATAAAATAAATTTAGCTTATCAAAGCTATATAAGTATATGTAGCCTTATTATTTTTCCCATTTTACAAAACTTTATGCCTACCTAGACAAGTAAATATTTTATTTTACTTTGTATATAAAATCAATACTTTTAAGTAATTTTAACATATTTTATTTTTAAAAACTAGTATAACTGCTAAAAACAGTTATACTAGTTTTACATTTTCCTCTCCCAATTCTAATTTTAAATAATTTAAAAGTTCATCGTTTACATCAACCCAAAGCTCCCTTGAAGCCATAAATTTTTGTTTTGAATTTCTTAAAACAACGTAAATAGGAGAAACACCCTTATATTTTATTAATATTGGCTTTATCTTTTCTATTTGTTTTCTCCAATTAGAATCATCTAATCTTATAAATAACTTGTTTATAGCTCTTTCATATAGTTTTAATGGTTCAATCTCCTCAGCTATTATTTTAGGCTGTTCTTCTTCTTTTATTGATACCCTACCTTGAATAATAACTATGTTATCTTCATAAATAATTTTGCTTGATTTTTGATATATCTTAGGAAAAACTAAAACTTCTATATTTCCATGCATATCCTCTACTTTGATAAAAGCCATTATTTCGTTATTCCTTGTTGGTTTTATACTAACATCTGTTATAATTCCACCTATTATAACTTTTTGTCCATCATGAACTTTTATATCTATTTTATCATGATCTTCTGTGCTAATGGAATAAATATCAGAAATTTTTGTATTTGTTAAAACGTCAAGCTGTCTTTCATAATCCTCCAATGGATGACCGCTTATATAAAGGCCTAACATTTCTTTTTCCATAGCAAGAAGATATTTTTTGTCAAACTCTTCTATATCCTTAAAATCATCTTTTTTAAAATCAGTTAAATTGCTTTGAAAAAATCCTATTTGTCCATCTATAACTTGTTTTTTTTCATTTAGTATTGAATCAATTACTCTTTCATAGTTGCTCATAAGAACTGACCTTTTTAACCCTAAACTATCAAAAGCTCCTGCTTTTATTAAGCTTTCTATTGTCTTTTTATTTACCTCTGAAAGATTTACCCTTTCACAAAAATCCCTAAAACTTAAAAATTCTCCACCTTTTTTTCTAGCTTCTATTATAGATTTTATAGCTCCTTGTCCAACATTTTTTATTGCAACCAATCCAAACCTTATTTTATCTCCTTCAACAGAAAAGTTTTCGAAACTTTTATTTATATCTGGAGGCAAAACCATAATATTCATTTTTTTGCAGGCATTGATGTAAAAGGCAACCTTATCAATGTTTCCCCTAACGCTTGTTAAAAGCGCAGTCATAAATTCAACAGGGTAATATCTTTTTAAATATGCAGTTTGATAAGCTACAACTGCATATGCTGCTGCATGGGATTTGTTAAAGGCATAACTTGCAAAATCCATCATTATATCAAATATCTCATTTGCCACTTCAAGACTTACCCCGTTTCTTAAAGCTCCAGGAACAATTATGTTACCATCATCATCAGTTAAACCATAAATAAAGTTTTGTCTTTCTTTTTCCATTACATCGTGTTTCTTCTTAGCCATAGCCCTTCTTACAAGGTCTGATCTTCCTAAAGAGTATCCTGCAATATCCCTTACTATCTGCATAACCTGTTCTTGATAAACTATACATCCATAAGTTACATCAAGTATAGGCTTTAATTTTTCATCAATATACTTTATTTCTTCAGGATTGTTTTTATTTTTAATATACTCCGGAATCTGATCCATAGGTCCAGGCCTGTATAAAGAAATTCCCGCTATTATATCTTCAAGATTGCTAGGCTTTAACTCCTTCATAAAATTAGTCATACCTGAAGATTCAAGCTGAAATACACCTTCTGTTTTTCCTTGGCTTATCATTTCATAAACGTTTTTATCATCAAAATCAATTTTATCTAAATCTATCTTTATACCTTTATTTTTGTAAACTAAGTCAATTGTATCCCTTAATACAGTAAGAGTTCTTAAACCTAAAAAGTCCATTTTTAAAAGCCCAAGCTCCTCTAAAATGGTCATAGGAAACTGGGTCGTTATTGTATCTTCATTTTTAGTCAAAGGAACAAACTCCACCAGAGGTTCAGATGATATAACCACTCCTGCAGCATGAGTTGATGCATGTCTTGGAAGTCCTTCTAAAGAACGAGCAATATCAATTAAATTTTTTACTCTATCATCGTTTTCATATTGCTTCTTAAGTTCAGGATTAATCTCTAACGCCCTGTCTATGGTCATTCCAAGTTCCATTGGAATCATCTTAGCAATTGCATCAACTTCTGCATAAGGATAATTTAAAGCTCTTCCAACATCCCTTATAACAGCCCTTGCAGCCATCGTTCCAAAGGTTATTATTTGAGATACCCTATCCTTTCCATATTTTTTAAAAACATAATCTATAACTTCCTGTCTTCTTTCATAACAAAAATCAGAATCTATATCTGGCATGCTAACCCTTTCAGGATTTAAAAATCTTTCAAAGAGAAGATTATATTTAATAGGATCTATCTTTGTAATGCCTAAAGTATAAGCTACAAGGGACCCTGCTGCAGAACCTCTTCCTGGACCTACCATAATATTGTTTTCCCTTGCAAATCTTATAAAATCCCAAACTATTAAGAAATAATCAACATATCCCATTTTTTCAATAACTTCAAGTTCATAATTTAGTCTATCTATAACTTCTTTAGAAGGATTTTTATATCTCTCATATAAACCTTTAAAGCATAATTCCCTTAAAAAAGCACTTGCATCTTTACCATCAGGAGTATCAAATTTAGGGAGCTTAGGCTTGTTAAACTCTAATTCAACATTACACATATCAGCAATTCTTAAAGTATTTTCTAAAGCTTCAGGAATAAATTCAAAAAGTTTTATCATATCCTCTTTAGATTTTAAATAAAATTCATCGGTAGGAAACTTTAATCTATCCTCATCTTCAATAGTCTTTCCAGTTTGGATACATAAAAGTATTTCATGAGCCCTTGCATCTTCTTTATTTACATAATGAACGTCGTTAGTTGCAACTAAAGGAATACCTGTTTCCTTTGACAAACTTATAAGCTTTTTATTAACAATTTTTTGTTCTTCAATACCATGATCCTGAAGCTCTAAATAAAAATTACCTTTACCAAATATAGTTTCATACTCTAAAGCCTTATTTTTAGCTTCATCATATCTACCCTTTAAAATCAAATCCTGAACCTCTCCTGCAAGACAAGCAGATAATGCAATAAGTCCAGAAGAATACTCTTTTAAAAGCTCCTTGTCAACCCTTGGTTTATAATAAAATCCTTCTAAGGCTGCCTTTGATACTATTTTCATTAAATTTTTATATCCCTCATTATTTTTTGCAAGTAAAACCAAATGATAATAATTATTATCTATTCCTGCTACTTTATCCGTCATCCTTCTTGGAGCTACATATACTTCGCACCCTAAAATGGGCTTTATGCCATTTTCTTTACATGCCTTGTAAAACTCTATAACCCCATACATAGCACCATGATCAGTTATAGCAAGAGCAGGCATGTTAAGTTCCTTTGCCCTTTTTACAACATCTTCTATTCTTGATGAACCATCCAATAAACTATACTCCGTATGAACATGAAGATGAACAAAGCTCATCTTCATTCACCTACTTTCTAAATATTTTTGCACTCAAAAGAGCTTTACCTATTACTTCTTTGTTACTCTCTGACATCATTTCTATTTCAACCTTTGAGTAATGTCTGCTGCTGTCTATATATTTAACTTCAACTTGAACTTCTGTATCCAATTGAGCAGGCCTTATAAAATATACCGCAAAGGAATCAACTGAAATATTTATGTTATTATTCTGTTTTAATGCCATAGAACCTAAAGTAGACATAATTAAAGTTAAAGTATTCCAGCTTGCAGTTCCTAGTGGACTTAACATCTCTGGGACAATTTTCCCTTTATACCTAAACCCATTATCTATTTCTTCACCTTTAAAATGTCTTGTTACCATGTCATCTATCGTTTCAGCTAACTTAGGTTGTCCACTTACCTGCTGTAAAGCTGCAACTATATCTTGTTTACTTATCATTCCAACAAACTTTTTACCATCAACTACCGGAATATATTTTACCCCCTCCCAAATTGACAAATGGGCAGCATAGGCTACCGACATTTTAGGAGTTACAAATACAACGTTTTTATTCATAAACTTAGATATTTTTTCATCATCAAGTTCTTCATCCAGAATATCCTTTAATGAAACTACTCCAACGAGTTTGTTGTTTTCATCTAGAACAGGTAAAATATCATATTTAACATTTTTTAACAAATCCCTTGCCTTCTTTACATTATCATCAATTAATATAAAATCTATTTCTGTATCCATAACATCCTCAACTAATATAATATCTTTCTTTATTAAAATTTCAGATAAAGCTTTATTTATTAAAGATGCTGTCGTAAAGGTATCATAAACACATGATATAATAGGAAGTTGCTTTTCATTAGCATACCGTTTGATTTCTTCACTACAGGAAAATCCTCCTGTAATTAAAACAGCACAACCCTTATCAAGGGCCAATTTTTGTGCATCTTCTCTATTTCCTACAATCAAAAGGTTACCTGGAGTTATATATTTTTCCATAACATCTAAAGTCATTGCACCAATAATAAATTTATTTAAAGTTTTATAAAGCCCTTCCTTTCCCCCTAAAACCTGACCATCTACAATGTTGACAACTTCTGCATAGGTTAATTTTTCAATGTTTCTTTTTGTCACTTTTTCTATCCTTACTGTTCCAACCCTTGGAATAGTACTAACAAGTCCCAAATTTTCAGCATCTTTTATAGCCCTGTATGCTGTCCCTTCGCTTACTTTAAGTTCACTTGCAATAGCCCTAACTGATATTTTCGTTCCTAACTTTAAACCTTCAATATATTTGATAATTTCTTCATGCTTTGTCATATAACCAGCTCCTATTCGTCCTTAAGTTCTTCTGCAATTTTTTCAATTTTCCTTAATCTATGGTTTACTCCTGATTTGCCTAAAGGAGGATTTAACATCTGGCCTAGCTCCTTTAGAGATATATCTGGATACTTTAATCTAAGTTCTGCAATTTCTCGTAAATTAGGAGGAAGCTTTTTTAGCCCTATCTTTTCTTGTATCAATTTTATTGATTCAATTTGTCTTACCGCTGCATTAACAGTTTTATTTAAGTTAGCAGTTTCACAATTTACAAGCCTATTTACATTGTTTCTCATCTCTTTATATATTCTAACATTTTCTAATTGAAGCAGTGCATTGTGAGCCCCTATTATATTCAAAAGGTCTATAATCTTATCCCCTTCCTTTATATAAACAACATAATTATTTTTTCTTAAAATTATTTTCGCACCTAAATCAAAAGAATTTAATAGTTTCATTATTTCTTCCGCAAGCTCTTGATTATTAGATACAAACTCTAAATGATACGTTTTTTCAGGATTGCTTATAGAACCTGCTGCTAAAAAGGCTCCCCTTAAAAAAGCCTTTTTACAACAACTTCTTTTTATCAAATCTCCATTTATTTTATTATTAAAACCTATAGAACCATCCTGAAGTTCCTTTAAAATACCTACCTTTTTCAATATTTCACTAGAATTCATTTCCGAAGTTACAACAATACAATATACATTATTTTTTTTCAAAATATTATTCTTTTTAACTAATATATCTGCATGAACTTCAAACAAAGTTTTTAACAAAGAAAATATTTTTCTTGCAGTAGCCGGATTTTCAGTATTTATCTTAAAACTTAAACCTTGCTTTGCATTTATATTAATAATTCCACTTAACCTTATTATAGCTGCAAGTTCAGCAATTTGACAGCAATTTTTTTCTTCAATTATCCTACTTAATTCATTTTTTACTTCTGATGAAAAAGACACCTTCACACCTCCTGATCTTTCTTTCTAACCCTTTCTAATAAATAGTAATAATCTAAAATTCTTCTTTTATCCTTTGGAAAAACTTCCTTTAATATTAAATTCATTATAGTTTCAGCCAATTTCTTAGTATTATGCCTTAAATATCCATATTTATTTATCTCAACTAAATCTTCCTGAATAACTTTATACTCAGGTATATTTTCAACATCGTTTTTAACCATAAACTGACCATCATTTTTATATTTTTCATAATAATCTCTAGGTGTTTTTCCGTTGTTTGCTATAATAAAATCCACAATCCTTCCACCACAATGCTTTTCTATAGCTTTTACATGGTCAGAAAGCTTATATTCGTCTGTTTCTCCTAATTGCGTCATTATATTTGAAACATAAACCTTTAAAGCCTTTGACTTTTTTATAGCTTCTGCCACTTCTTTAATTACTAAATTAGGCAAAACACTAGTATATAAACTTCCAGGTCCTATTATTATGCAATCAGCTTCATTTATGGCATCTATTGCTTCTTGAAGAGGAATAGGATTATCAGGCTCTAAAAAAACCCTCTCGATTTTTGCTTTTCTTTTTAAGACTTCATAAGCTATTTTAGATTCCCCTTTAACTATGCTTCCATCTGACAACTTAGCACATAATGTTACACTCTCTAAAGTAACTGGATAAACTTTACCTTGAACTGCTAAAACATCGCTCATTTTTTTAATAGCTTCAAGAAAATTAACTGAAATTCCATTCATAGCAGCAATAAATAAATTTCCAAAACTTTGCCCTTTTAAATCTCCTTCTTTAAACCTATACTGCATAAGCTGTTCCATTAGAGGTTCTGTATTTGCTAATGCAACAAGGCAGTTTCTAATATCCCCTGGTGGAAGCATTCCTAAAGTTTCCCTTAAAATTCCACTTCCACCTCCATCATCTGCAACAGTAACTATTGCAGTTATATTTGAAGTATAAGCTTTAAGTCCCCTTAGCATTGTTGAAAGTCCAGTTCCCCCACCTATCGCAACAATTCTAGGCCCTCTTATAAGAAACTTTTTTTCATATAAATCTTCAATTCTTTTTCTATTAATATCTGACACACTACATCCTGTAATAGTAAGCAAGCTTTTAAATAAATTCCTAAAAGATATATAAGTAGCAATTCCTCCAATTATGGACAAAAGTAAACCTATAAAAAAATTTAAATCCAAAAATAACCCTACTAAAATAAGCTTTGACACTCCTAAAACTAAAATCACAAAACCAATTGTCCCAAGCAAAATCCACCTTTTTATATTTAAACCTACTTTTAACCATGCTAAAAAACTCATTTTGTTCTCTCTCCCGAAACATCCTTTGATATATCTCTATGATTTATCAATACAGTATGTCCATTATCCTTTAATCTTTTGTATATCTCGCTTGCTAAAACTACAGATCTGTGTCTTCCTCCTGTGCATCCTATAGCAATAACTAGCCTTGATTTTCCTTCTTTTATATAATGTGGTATTAAAAATTCAAATAAGTCGGTTACTTTATCTAAAAATTCATTAGCTTCTTTACTTTTTAAAACAAAATCTCTAATTTGTTCCTCCAACCCTGAAAACCTTTTTAACTCCTCTATATAATATGGATTAGGCAAAAATCTAACATCAAAAACTATATCAGCATCAATTGGAATTCCATATTTAAAGCCAAAGGATTGAACAGATATAATAAGGCTTTCAAATTTTTCTCCCGCAACAAAAATCTTTTCAAGTTCTTCCCTTAGTTGTCGTGGTAAAAAGTCTGAAGTATCTATTATATGTTTAGCCTGTTTTTTTAGCTCGCTAAGTTTTAACCTCTCTTTTTTTATTGCCTCAAATATATCCCCATCATGGGCTAAAGGATGATTCCTTCTAGTTTCCTTATACCTTTTTACTAAAACTTCATCCTTTGCTTCTAAAAATAAAATCTCATAATTATACCCCATACTTTGTAAAGTCCTTAAAGATTTAAAAAGGTCATTAAAAAACTCCCTTCCTCTTATATCTACAACTATTGCTACTTTTTCAATTTTCCCTCCCGTTTGAGAGCATATTTCTGCAAACTTTGGTATTAAGGCAGGAGGCAAATTATCTATGCAAAAATATCCAAAATCTTCTAAAAACTTTATAGTTTGTGACTTACCTGCTCCTGAAAGTCCCGTTACAATAACAAAATTCATTTAAAATCCCCCTTTATATTTCAATATTTACTATTCTATCAAAGGGAAGCCCTGCCTTTATTGCAATATCTATACCCTTATCTATATTTCCTACATCATAAGGAGTATGCGCATCACTATTTATAACAAATTTAACATTTTCCTTCATAGCTACCTTAACATAATCTACGTTTAAAAAACCATGACTGCTATTAATTTCAAGAAGCGTTCCTTTTTCAGCTGCTGCCTTTGCTACTTCTTTTGTATCTATATCTACCTTTGCACCTGGATGAGTTATTATATCTATTTTATTCTTTTTAATAGCCTTTACCATAGCAATGGTATTAGTTATTCTACAGCTTTGTTTTAAAGCTGGAATAATCTTTGATAGTTTATTTTTAAAATATAATTCTTGCCAATCCTTTGCTGTTTTAAAAAAAGCTCCATTATGAAAACCTGCAAGAAGTATATCAATGATAGATAAGATCTCATCATCAACATCTAAATCTCCATCTAAACTTATTATATTAGCCTCTACCCCAAGAAGTATTTCGATTTCTTTAAATTGTTTTTTTAATTCATCTATCTCCTTTCTCATTTCATACAAATCCTTCTTTTTAACTCCATAAAGCCAATGCCCTGGACCATGATCTGCAATGACTATCTTTTTCAACCCTTTTTTTAAAGCAGCTAAAACGTTATCCCTTATACTTCCCTTTCCATGGCTGTAAACAGTATGAGTGTGAAAATCTGCAACAACCTTCATAACTCATCCTCCATAACTTAATTTCATTAATATTATAACATAATAAAGCGTGTAAGAATCACCTTACACGCCCTTTTAATACTTCCACCATCAAATAAATAAAAATCAAAATAGAAACTATACTTCCACCAGGAGAAATGTTAAGATAAAAAGAAGCTATAATACCTAAAACTACAGAAAATAAGGAAACTAAAATAGAATATCTTTGAAGATTAGAAAAATTAGAAGATATTTTCATTGCTACAGCTCCCGGCATAACCAAAAGGGCTGAAATTAAAAATCCACCAACTATTCTTAAAGATATTCCAATAACTAAAGCCACCAATACATTCAAAATTAAATTCAAAAATTTAACATTAATACCTGATACTAATGCGCTATCCTCGTCAAAGCAAATATATAAAAGTTCTTTTCTAAAAAGCAAAATTAAAGTTAAAGTAGGAATAGCAACCATCAAAATTAAAATCAAATCCATTTTTGAAATAGCAATAATGCTTCCAAATAAGTAATTCATAACACTAGCCGAACTTTTTATCCTACTAAAAACAATAGCAGAAAAGGCTAAAGAGGTCATTGTTATTATTGATAAAGAAATTTCTGCAAAACCTTTAAAACACCTTCTTAATCTTTCAAGGGCTAAAGCAAAAAAAATAGTAACTGCTAATGCTCCAAAGAGAGGGTTAATTCCTAACAAAAGCCCTAAAGCTACTCCTAGTATAGCGCTATGGGATAGTGTATCTCCGATTTGGGAAAACCGTTTTAAAATTATATAATTTCCTATAAGTGGTGCAATTATAGATATTATTATTCCTGCAATAAAAGCTCTTTGCATAAAAGTATATTTTAACATCCCTAACACTTCCTTTTAATCCTCAAAATAAATTTGTTTATACTTTTTTACTGAAAATTCCTGTGCACCACATATAGTTAAAATTTCACCATCTTTCATACAAATTATTTTATCAGCATAACTTTTAATTGCAAATATGTCATGGGTAACCATAACTATAGTAGTATTTTTTGCCTTTTGTTCTAACAATAATTTATAAAGTATCTCTTCAGACTTTGAATCTATTCCAACTGTTGGCTCATCTAATATTAAAAGCTCTGGCTCAGAAATCAATGCTCTTGCAATGAAAACCCTCTGCTGCTGTCCTCCTGATAATTTCCCAAGCTGTTTTTCCTTAAATTCTATAAGATCAAGCTTCTGTAAAATTTCATCAACTTTTTTTAAATCTTGACTACTAAACCCTTTAAAATAACCTTTTTGGGGAACAAGCCCTAAAAGAACTGTTTCTTTAACGCTTATTGGGAAAAGTTGATTGAAGCTTGAAACCTTTTGAGGAACAAAGGATATTTTCTTTCTAAAGTGATTATGATCTTCTTTACCAAAAAGTTTAACTACGCCCTTATCAGGTTTATATATACCACATATTACACTTACTAAAGTACTTTTTCCAGAACCGTTAGGTCCTACTATTACACAAAGTTCTCCCTTTTCTATCTTTAAGTTAATATCTTTTAAAGCTACTTTATCCTCATAACTATAACTTACATTTATTAATTCTACCATATCAAACACCTTCACTTTAATATCTTTATTATATTTTCTATATTCTTTTCCATTAAAGTTATGTAATTTTCTTTTTGTTCAATCTCGTAAGGTACTATTCCCATAGTATATATTTCAAGTTTTTGACATCCTGTTGCTTCTACAACAGGTTTTATTATATTTTCATTTTCTGTCCTATCAAACAGTATATATTTTATATTTTGTTTTTTTATAAAATCAATAACCTTTGCCACTTCCTTTGGTGAAGGCTCTTCAACTTCTTCTTGTCCAGTTAATGCTATTTGATTAAGTTTATAATCCCTTGCTAAATACCCAAAAGCAGGATGGGCTATTACAAAAACATTTCTTTTAAAGTTTTTTCTCTCATTTTCAAATTTTTTACTTATTCTTTCCATTTCATTCTTAAACTTGTTAAAATTGTTCTCATAATAACTTTTATTAGAAGGATCTATTTTAATTAAAGTATTTTTTATATTTTGAGCAATAATTATTGCATTTTTAGGAGAAGTCCAAACATGAGGATCCTCTTTAATTTTATCTATCCCCTCTGAAACTTTTACAACTAAAACACCACTTCCATCTGAAGCTTTCTTCGCCCATTCATCTATATGTCCTATGTAAAATACAGCCTTTGATTCCATCATCTCTGCAATGTCTTTTGTTTGAGGTTCAAAAGAATGAGGTTCTGCACTACCTTTAACAACCCTCTCTACTTGGAATTTATCCCCTGCGATTAACTTTGTTATAGAATAAACTGGATAAATAGTGGTATATATTTTATTTGAACCTTTTGAAACAGTAGAACAAGCCGATACCAAAATAGCAACCATTAACCCCATAGCTAAAATAAACCTTCTCACAATACCACCCCTTTTTACTTTTTATTACATATGCTAATTATACATAACCCAACACAAACTGTCAAAATACATATAAAAAATGGGATGATTATCTCATCCCATTCAAAACATCTTTTAAAGCTAATATAAACTTTTCATTCTGTTCCATCGTTCCTGTAGATACCCTAAGCCAACCAGGCATTTCAAACAAATATCCAGGTCTTACTATAACTCCTCTTTTTAAAAGTTCATTAAATACTATCTTATCATCAACCTTTAAATTTACCATTACAAAATTTGCCTGACTTTCTATATATTCAAGACCCATTTTTGAAAATTCATAATAAAAATACTCTCTTGATTCTTTATTAAGCTTTACAACTTTTCTTAAAAACTCCTTATCCTTTAAAGCTGCAATCGCAGCACTCTGAGCAATTAAATTAACGTCAAAAGGTCCTATAACAGAATTTATGTATTTTGCAATATTTTCATTTGCAATCCCATAACCAACCCTTAAGCCTGCAAGTCCGTAAGCCTTCGAAAAAGTTCTTAATATTATAACATTAGGATATTTCTCAAGAAGATTTATTGTCTGAGGATATTCAGGATCATCTACATATTCATAATAAGCCTCATCCATTACAAGAATAACACTCTTTGGTATCTTATCAATGACGCTTAAAAGTTCTTGTCTTTTTATAATTGGTCCTGTAGGATTATTAGGAGAGCAAAACCATAATACCTTGGTTTTATCCGTTATAGATTGAACCATTTTTTCAACATCAAGTTTATAATTCTTCATGGGAACCTTTATAACGTTTCCACCCATTATTTTAGTATTATCTTCATATCTTTGAAAAGAAATTTCCCCCATTATACTTTCATCGCCTGGATCTATAAACACCGAACAAATAGCTCTTATTATTGAATCTGAACCTGTGCCTAAAAATAACATCTCAGGCTCTACATTTAATTCCTTTGCAAGTTCATTTTTTAAATCAAAGTTTGAAGAATCAGGATATAAATTAACTTGTCCTGCCAAACCCTTTATAACTTCGCAAACTAATGGAGAGCACCCTAAAGGATTTTCATTAGAGGCAAGTTTTATAACCTCCTTAAGCCCAAATTCCCTTTTTACCTCATTAATTGGTTTTCCTGCTGTATAAGGCTTTAACTTTAAAATAGCTCCCCTTAAACTCATTTTCATCCCCCTATTAAATTTTCTTTATATTATAAATTATCTCACTTTTCTGTAAATTTTTCAAACAAAAAAATAGGAGTTAAACTCCTATTCTCCAACAAATTTTATCTCAGTTTCTAATTTAACGCCGAATTTTTCATAAACTTTATCTTGAATAAGTTTTATAAGATTTAATACATCTTCACAAGTTGCATTATCATAGTTTATTATAAAACCTGCATGTTTCTCTGAAACCATAGCTCCCCCTATCCTCATTCCCTTTAATCCAGCATCCTCTATAAGTTTGCCTGCAAAGTATCCTTGTGGCCTTTTAAATACACTTCCTGCACTTGGAAAATTAAGAGGCTGCTTTTCCACTCTTTTTCCATTTAACTCATCCATAACTCTTTTTATTTCCTCATAATCTCCCTTTTCTAACTTTAATTCAACCTCTAAAACTATATAACCGTTTTTTTGAACATTACTATACCTGTATGCAAACTCTAAATCATCCTTGTTTAAAATCTTTAAATTACCTTCTTTATCTAAAACCAAAACCCTTTCAACTATGTCCTTCATCTCTCCACCATAGGCACCAGCGTTCATAAAAATTGCTCCGCCTATGCTTCCTGGAATACCAGAGGCAAACTCCATCCCCTTTAAAGAATTTTCTAAAGCCTTTTTAGAAACCTTTGCAAGTGATGCTCCACATTCTGCAATTATTATATTGTCTTTTACTTCAACCTTACTTAAACCTGTAGTTTTAATAACTACTCCACGTATTCCCTTATCAGAAACTAATAAATTTGAACCATTTCCAATTAAATAAAAGTTTATATTGTTTTTTGTACAAAAATTTATTACCTCAATCAATTCTTCTTTTGTATAAGGAATAACCAAAAAGTCAGCAGGTCCACCTATTTTAAAAGAAGTATGCTTTTTCATAGGCTCGTTTATTAAAATCTGTTCCTTGTTTAAAACTTTTTCAAGTTCTTTTTGAATATCCATCTTCCCTTATTCAACTCCTTTTTAGACTAACTATTATTAGTATATTACCATCTCAAAGCTTTTGGGAAAAAGTTTTTCAAAACACCCTTTGACATCTTGCCCCAAGATAGTGAATATCCATCAACATCTACAAGATACCATCCATCTTCTAAATTAAAGTTTAATGTATAACCCTCAATATATTTATCTGCATCTTTAGTCTTGCTTGACAAACTAATATTTAATTTAGCATCTTTAGGTTTTAATGAAGCAGCTAAAGAATAATCAGGTTCGAATCTATTTTTCTTAAACTCTCCAAGAAGAATACCAGGCCTTAAAACATTAAGAGAAGTAAAATCAAAACAGTTATCAGGTAAATAATAAATTCTATCTCCTCTTAAAAATAGCCTTTCATCATCAAAATTTATATTCAAAAAATTCTTTTCAAATTGTTTAAAATCTGATATGTTTTGTTTGTTTGCATTAGGCTTGATTTTTTGAATTTCCTTAGTTTCTCCATCCTTTTTGTAAAACAAAGCCAAAAAATGTCCTTCTCCTTTTAACCTATGTGGAAAAAGCCTTGCAGTTTTCTTAAGCTCATCATTGCTTAAAACTTCAGAAAATCCTTCTTTAAAACCATAATTTTTTTCTATATTTACAAGCTCAAATTCCTTATGTTTTTTCAAAAATTCATCCACTATAAATTCATTCTCCTCAACAGAAAAGGTGCAGGTTGAATATATCATATAGCCACCTGGCTTTACCATTTTTGCTGCGCTATCTATTATTTCCCTTTGCATAGACTGATATCCTAAAATATTTTCTATGCTCCACTGATTTAAAGCTTCTTTATCCTTTTTAAACATTCCCTCTCCAGAACATGGCGCATCAACAATAACTTTATCAAAGTAACCTATAAAAACCTTCTCAAGTTCCTTAGGGGAATTGTTAGTTACTATGGCGTTTTTAATCCCCATTCTTTCAATATTTTGAACAAGTATTTGGGCTCTTTTTAGTTTTATTTCATTCGAAACTAAAAACCCTTGTCCATTTAAATAACAAGCAGCCTGAGTTGACTTTCCTCCCGGTGATGCACAAAGATCTAAAACTTTTTCACCAGGCTTTATATCAAGTTGAGGAGTTACTGACATAGCACTTGGTTCTTGTATATAATAAAGCCCTGCTGCATGATAAGGATGTCTTCCCGGCTTTTCTTCACTTATATAAAGTCCATTCTTTGCCCAAGGAACCTCTCCTTTTATTTCAAAAGGACATATTTTCAAAAATTCATTATAATCTACCTTTAAAGTGTTTACTCTAATTCCTTGATATCTGTCTTCCTTATAACTTTCTAAAAAACTCTCAAACTCATCTTTTAAAAGAGCTTTCATTCTATCTAAAAATTTTTCAGGCAATTTCATTTAAAACGCCTCCAAAATCAATAATTTCTCTTGCTTTTTAAAAACTTTAAAAATCTATCTACATCTGTGCTTATAACATACCTTTCATCTGCACCTACTTCTTCTAAAAGTTTTATTGATTTTTCAAGGTTACCCACGTCATAACATACATGAGCATCACTTCCTAAAGTAAGTAAATTACCATTCTCTAAAGCTTTATAGGCTATTCTTTTACAATTTTCATAACTTCCAGGTCTTGAAGTTTTAAAAGAGCTATTATTTATCTCTATTAAAACGTTATACTCTTTTGCAGCTTTTAAAACTTCATCTATGTCTATAGGAAAAGCTGGATTACCAGGGTGAGCTATGGCACAAACATATTTATTTTTCATAGCTCCTATCAATGCTCTTGTATTATCCTTTATACTGCCAGGGGATATACATACATCATGCAAACTTGCTATAGCAAATTCTAACATGCTAAGCCTTGCATCATCAAGATCAACATTTCCATCATAGTCAATTATATTTAACTCTACTCCCTTTAATACTCTAACATCATGAATATATTCCGGCAACACTTTTAAATTACCAAAATGAAATATATGAGGCCCTCCTGGCATCTTAGGGCCATGATCTGTCATAGCAATAATTTTTAAACCTTTTTTGCTTGCCTCTAAACAATTTTCTATAATAGTGCTATAGGAATGTCCACTAGCTATGGTATGAGTATGTGTATCTATAAGCGGTTTTATCATCTAAATCACCCCATTTTTAAGACTTTTTTATTTTAACATCTATAAAAGTTTTCTTCAACTCTTCTTCAATTTGTGAAAATATTCATAAATTTTCTCTGCTACCCCTTTATTTATACCGTTTACCTCTAAAAGTTCATCTATTGTTGCTTTCTTGATATTTTCAATGTTTTTAAAATGCTTTAACAACTCCTTCTTTCTTTTTAGACCAATTCCTTCAATTTCATCTAGCTCTGACTTTACAACGCTTTTACTTCTTAATTTTCTGTGATACTCAAGGGCAAACCTGTGAACTTCCTCCTGTATCTTATATATAAGCTTAAAAGCATTAGAATCTTTATAAATAAAGACATTTTCATCATTATATATTATAGCCCTTGTTTTGTGTCTTTCATCCTTAACCATTCCCACAACAGCTATATTAAATCCAAACTCCTGTAAAACTTCTTTAGCTGCATTAACATGGGCTAATCCACCATCTATCATTATTAAATCCGGCAATCTACAAAACTTATCATCCTTTAAATATCTGTTAAATCTTCTTTTTAATACCTCTTTCATGGCAGCATAATCGTTTTGTCCTTTAACATATTTTATTCTAAATCTCCTATATTCTTTTTTTGCTTCCTTGCCATTTTCAAAAACCACCATAGAACCTACCATATCCACACCACTTATATTAGATATATCATATGCCTCTATTCTCTCTGGAACTTTACTAAGCCCTAGTATTTCTTTAAGCTCCTTTAAAGCTTCAATAGTTTTTTGTCTCTCTTTTATTATTTTCTCCTTTATCTGATTTAAAATTGCCCTAGCATTTTTCTTTGCCATTTCAACAAGTTCAAGTTTATCTCCTTTTTTAGGAACCTTTATTTTAACCTTACTACCTTTTTGTCTTGATAGATAAAGTTCTATTATATTTATCTTTGATATGTCTTCTTGGAGCACTATATTTTTAGGAATATATTCCTCCGCGTAATACTGAACAATAAATTGGTTTAAAAGCTCATCTACATTATCAACATCCTCAAAATAAAAATTCTTACTTCCTAAAAGTTTACCTGAACGAATATAAAACATCTGAATACAAACACTGCTGTCATCTTTAACAAAAGCTATAACATCTTCATCTTCTAAATCATAAGATATTATCTTTTGCTTTTGTTGAATCTTTTTTATGGCATTTATCTTATCCCTAAATTCAGCAGCCCTTTCAAACTCTAAATTTTCAGAGGCTTTAATCATCTTTTGTTCTAATTCTTTTATAATGTCATCGTTTTTACCTTCTAAAAAGTTTACTATTCTATTTATCATGTCCATATATTCTTCCCTTTTTACATCTCCCTTGCAAGGAGCTAGACACAAACCTATATGATAATTTAAACAAGGCCTTCCTATTTTAACACCAAACGAAACATTTTTATTACAATTTCTTATTTTAAATAGCTTTTTTATAATCATAATAATTTCTCTAACTGCAGAAGTATCTGTAAAAGGTCCAAAATATTTTGCACCATCCTTTTCAATTTTTCTTACGATTAAAACTCTTGGATATTCTTCCTTTAAAGTTACTTTTATATATGGATAATGTTTGTCATCTTTAAGAAGAATATTATACTTTGGTTTATGTTTTTTTATAAGATTGCACTCTAAAATCAAAGCTTCTAATTCATTATCTGTTAAAACATATTCAAATTCCTTTACTTGGCTAACCATAACTTTTACCTTTGGAGGATGATTTTTGGATTGAAAATACTGCCTTACCCTATTTTTAAGTGAAACAGCCTTTCCTACATAAATTATTTCTCCATTTTCATCCTTCATTATATAAACTCCTGGACTGTTTGGAAGATTTTTTAAAGCCTCTTTTATATCAAACATAAAATTCACTCCTATTTTAGAAGTATTTCAGGAAGTTTAAAAGTAAGATAAACAAGCCCTATTAAAATTATAAGTCCTTCAAATAAATTTCCCCAAAAGGATCCTACTGTAAAGGTTATAGGCATTTTATATTTTCTTTTTTTAAATGGATAGAGCAAAGGAACTCCCCTGTTTGTAAACATATCTGCAATAATATGAAGGCCATAACCTAAAAAAAACGGAATAATGTATTCTTTAAATCCATAAGCTTTTGCTGCAAATCCAAAGGCTAGGCCAAAACATAAAAGTCCAGCAAGGCTGTGGGTAATTCCATTTCTATGAGAAGAAAATCCTGTCAAAATAAAAAATATCCCTAAAGTTTCAACATACTTTAAGTTTAAATAAAAAAAGTTTAATAATAAGAAAAATACTCCTAAAGTAAAATAAATAGTCGTTTTTACTGTTTTATTTTTAGCAGGAAGTATATATCTATTTAAAAGAGCTTTAGGATGATCTATATCCGGAAGCAACGAAGCTATTGCACATATAGCTAATCCTCCTAGCGTCAGCTTTACCATTTTATATTGCGACAAAATAACAGCAGATATTATTCCAATTCCAACATGAGTTTTTCCTGTCATGATAACTCTCCTTTTTATGTTAACTTCAAATATAAGTATATAGCAAACCCCTAAATCAAACAACTGCTATAAAAAATAAAAGGGGATACCCCCTTATTTTAAACATTCTTTAACTATTTCCTTTGCAATTTCTGCGGCTTTTTTACCACCCGTTCCACCCTCTTCAACTATTATCGCAAAGGCTATTTTAGGATCCTTTAACGGTGCAAAACCTACAAACCATGCATGGGTTTTATCTGTATTTGGCAATTGAGCTGTTCCTGTCTTACCCGCAATATCTACATTATATAATTTTGCTCTAACACCAGTTCCTTTATCAACAACATCCTTCATATATTCCTTTACTTTTTTTGCTATTTCTTTATCTATAACCCTTTTAAGAATTTCAGGTTCTTTCTCATATAAAACAACTCCATACTCATCTTTAATCTCTTTAACTAAATAGGGCTTCATCATGATTCCGTCATTTGCTATAGTTGCTGCAACAAGGGCCATATGTAAAGGATTGGTAGCAACACCATGCTGTCCTATTGCTGCCTGAGCTAAAAGAGCTTTATTTTCTTTATCCTCTATATTAAACTGGCATTTTCCTAATTTTAAATCCTCAAGATTTATTTCTTTATTGAACATAAATTTTTCTGCTTCTTTTAATAAATTATTATATCCCAATTCAATTCCTAAGCTTCCAAAAGTAAAATTACAAGATTTTGAAAAAGCTTTTTTAAGATTTATTCTTCCATGAGCTTCAGAATTAAAGTCCTTTAAAATATAATCCCCTATTTTAAGTTTTCCTGTACACAAAAAACTTTTATTTTCTATACCATTAAAATTTTCTAAAGCAGCTGATAAAGTTACTATTTTAAAGGTAGAACCTGGAGGATAATATCCTTGTATTGCTCTATTTAAAAAAGGATTACCCATTTCATCGTTTTTATAAACCTTAAAATTTTTATCTACCTTTTCAGGATCAAAGGATGGTTTTGAAACTAAAGCTAAAATCTCTCCTGTTTTGGGATTTAAAACTACCAAAGCTCCTTTATTATCCTTTAGTAACCTATATGCTTTTTTTTGAAGCTCATAATCCAATGTTAAAATTACGTCGCTTCCTCTTTTTTCACCTTCAATAGTTTGAACAAACTTTCTAAATATGCTTCCTAAAATATTATAATAAAAAGTATTTCCTTGCAAAGCATCATTATATAAAAGTTCTATTCCTGTTTTCCCATAAACAGGACTGTTATATCCTACAACATGAGCAAATACTTCTCCATCATTATATATCCTTACCTGATTATTTTTGACTTTTTTACTAAAAGCTATAGTTTTCCCATTTCTATCCATTATAGAACCCCTTATAACATCTTCCTCAGACAATCTAATTCTTGGATTTGAAGGGTCTTTTACAATATTTTCAGATAAATATAAATTAAAATATATTAAGTAACCTATTATAGTCAAAAATATTAAAGTAAAAAATATAATCAAAGCTTTTATATTCTTAATTAACTTTTCATCATGCATCTTCATTCCCCACTTCAGATATTTTTTGTAAAATTCCTATTGCCAAAAAGTTTATAATCATAGAACTTCCTCCATAACTTACAAAAGGTAACGTTATTCCTGTTAAGGGTATCATCTTTGTAACTCCACCTACAATCACAAAAACTTGAAAAGCAAACATACTTGCTATTCCAACTGCAACAAGTCTTGAATAATCCTCTTTAGCATATAAAGCTGTTCTAAGCATTCTATAAATTAAAAGAAGATATAAAATAAGAAGTGCTATAGCTCCTAAAAGTCCAAATTCCTCTGCTATTGCTGAAAATATAAAATCTGTATGAACTTCTGGAATTACTTCTGGATGTCCCCCTGCAAGTCCTGTTCCAAATAACCCTCCACTTGCTATAGCAATTAGCGACTGACAAATTTGATACCCTGCTCCATATTTATCCTTCCAAGGATTTAACCATATGTTTATCCTTCTTTTTACATGGTCAAAAACAACATAACTAAAAAACCCTCCTAATACAAATAAAACTAAACCTGATAATATATATCTTAATCTAGACGTTCCTACATAAAGCATAGCCATAAACATACCAAAAAACATAAGTGCTGATCCTAAGTCCTTCTCAAGCACAAAAATGGCTATTGATAAAACTATGGGTATAGAATATTTTAAAACATCTTTATAATCTTTTATCTTCCTTATAACATCTGAAAGATAAAATATCATAAAAATCTTTGCAAGCTCAGAAGGTTGAAAACTTAGACTCCCAACTTGTATCCAGTTTTTTGACCCCTTTATTTCTCTTCCTAAAAGTAAAGGCATTGTAAGAAGAACAAGATTAAAAATTGCAAAGAACATTGAATATTTTTGAAGCCTTTTTATATCTGGAAAAAGAATAAGAATAAATATAAAAAGCATAATTCCAATAGCAAACCAAATCAACTGCTTTAGAGCCCTTTGAAAATCAAGCCTATAAAGCATAACAAGGCCAAACTCAACTATAAAAACTGAAATTATATAAAGATACTTATCAACCCTTGGGTAATATTTTTTAATAACAAAATATCCATAGGCTATTAAAATAACAGAAAGAGTACCATAAACAAAAGGAACTATTTCAAAACTTCCCCTATACAAAGAAAGTATAAGAAAAAGAAGCATGACAATAAAATATATATTTTTTAATATGGATTTTTCAAGTTTTTCCATATCGTCCTCTCCTATTCTAAAACTTTAAAACTAACTCTTCCAATTTCAATTATATCTCCTTCTTGCAACTTTTCTACTTTACTTATTCTTTTGCCATTGACAAAGGTTCCATTTGTGCTATTTAAATCTTCAACAAAAAGCTTATCATTTTTTACATAAAACCTTGCATGATTACCTGAAACATAAGGATCTTTAATAACTATATCGTTATCAGGATTTCTTCCTATGGTCATAACTTTATGAATTAAATATAATGAACCTAAATTAGCATCCTTTGGAGCTCCCTTAACTTCTAGAGCAAACTCCTTTAACTTTTTAACCCTAACTCCCTTTAAATCCATATACATTATTTTTATAATTCTAAAAATAACAAGATAAATTAAAGCAATTACAACAAATCTTAAAATCATGGCAATTTCCTTCATAAAATCACCTACAAACCCAAAATATAAAACTTTAAAATTGCAAATACTTCTCTTAAAATTCCTATAACCTCAAGATAAAATTTTTCTTTAACAATACACCCTTGAAAACTAGCCTTAATTCCTATTTTTTTTGCCATAAGTGAAGCTCTTTTTAGATGATACTTATTTGAAACAATTAAAGCATCCTTAAAACCTTTATTTTTCATTACATTTAAAGAATTAAATAGGTTTTCATAAGTAGAAAAGGACTTATCTTCTTTAATTATATATTTTTCAGAAACTCCATTTTTAATTAAATAAATTTTCATTGCCTCTGCTTCTGAAATTAACTCATTTTTTCCTTTACCACCAGATACTATTATAAACTTACAATAACCTTCTTTATATAACCTTAAAGCAACATCAAGCCTACTTTTTAAAAAATCTCCCGGTTCATATCCTCTAACTTTACAGCCTAAAATTATCATACAATCTGCTTTTTTAGGCTTTGCAGTATATCCAAAATATAAAATTTCAAATAAAATAAAAGAAAACATTATAAATAAAAATAAAATCAAACACTTTTTCAAAATCTCTCCCCCAAATATATTATATCACAAACACAAAAGCAAAGTAAAAAAGAGCCTCAAGTTGAACTTAGAGCAAGTTCAACTTTAAGCTCTACAAATATTTCCTTAAATACTGTCCTGTATAGGATTTATCATTTTTTGCTACCTCTTCAGGAGTTCCTTGTGCTACAATCTCTCCTCCTTTATCTCCACCCTCTGGACCTAAATCTATTATATAATCAGCACATTTTATAACATCTAGGTTATGCTCAATAACTATAACTGTATTTCCTGCATCTACTAGCCTATAAATTATATCTATAAGTTTTCTTACATCCTCCATGTGAAGTCCTGTTGTTGGTTCATCTAAAATATAAAGAGTTCTTCCTGTACTTCTCTTTGAAAGCTCATAAGCAAGTTTTATTCTTTGAGCCTCTCCTCCTGAAAGCTGTGTAGATGGTTGACCAAGCTTTATATAAGAAAGTCCTACGTCATACAATGTTTGAAGTTTTGATTTGATTCTTGGAATATTTTCAAAAAATACAAGCGCTTCTTCAACAGTCATATCCAAAACATCTGCTATGTTTTTGCCTTTATATTTAATCTCAAGGGTTTCCCTATTATACCTTTTTCCTTTGCATACTTCACAAGGAACATAAACATCTGATAAAAATTGCATTTCTATTTTTATTATTCCATCTCCACCGCAGGCTTCACAACGTCCTCCTTTTACATTAAAGCTAAACCTTCCAGGTTTATATCCCCTCATTCTAGCCTCTGGCGTTTGAGCAAAAACTTCTCTTATATAATCAAATACTCCTGTATAGGTTGCTGGATTAGAACGAGGGGTTCTTCCTATGGGAGATTGATCTATATCTATTATTTTATCTATAAATTCTAACCCCCTTATTTCATCATGAGCTCCCACTTCAAATTTAGAACCATTTAACTTTTTAGCTATTCCCTTAAATAATATTTCATTAACCAAAGTACTTTTTCCAGACCCTGAAACTCCAGTAACACAAGTAAAAACTCCCACAGGAAATTTTACATTTATATTTTTAAGATTGTTTTCCCTTGCACCTATAACTTCTATCCATTTTCCAGTAAGTTCTCTCCTTTTTTTAGGAACTTCTATTTTTCTTTTTCCACTTAAATACTGACCTGTTATAGAATTTTCACACTTTGCTACATCTTCAGGGGTTCCACAAGCTACTACATAACCACCATGTTGTCCTGCTCCAGGTCCTATATCTATTACATAATCTGCTGCCCTTATGGTATCTTCATCATGTTCAACAACTATTAAAGTATTTCCTAAATCTCTAAGATGCTTTAACGTTGAAAGAAGTCTATCATTATCTCTTTGATGAAGTCCTATGCTAGGTTCATCAAGAATATATAAAACTCCAACTAATCCCGAACCTATTTGGGTTGCAAGCCTTATTCTTTGTGCCTCTCCTCCTGATAAAGTAGAAGCAGATCTTGATAAAGTTAAATAATCTAAACCAACATCAATTAAAAATTTTAACCTAGATTTTATTTCTTTTATTATTTGATTTGCAATAGTCTCTTCTTTTTCACTAAGCTTTAAACCTTCTAAAAACTTTAACTCTTCCCTTATAGTAAGATCACAAAACTGAGCTATTGAAAGGCCTCCAACAGTAACAGCAAGGCTTTCTTTTTTTAACCTTGCTCCTTTACATAAATAACACTTTTTAACCGACATATATCCTTCAATTTCTTCTCTTATATACTCTGAATTAGTTTCTCTATACCTTCTTTGTAAATTTGGAATTATTCCTTCAAAGGAATATAACATCTCACCTTTTGCATTATTTCTTTCAAATTTAACTTTAAATTTTTCATTTTTACTTCCATAAAGCAATACATCCAATACTTTTTCATCCATATCCTTTAAAGGTTTATCTAAGCTAAAGCCATAATGTTCTGAAAGCCCCTTTATAACTGCAAAGGTCCATCCAGACTCATCAAGGATTCCCCAAGGCCTTATTGCTCCTTCTTTAATAGAAAGATTTTTATCTAATACAAGTTCAGGCGATATTTCCATAATAACTCCCAAACCATCACATTCTGGACATTTTCCAAAGGGACTATTAAATGAAAATACCCTTGGTTCAAGATCTCCTATGCTTATTCCACAATCTGGGCAAGCAAATTTTTCACTAAACAAAAATTCTTCACCATCTATAATTTGAACTATAACTAATCCTTCTGATAATTTCAAAGCAGTTTCTATAGAATCTGTAAGCCTTGACCTTATTCCTTCTTTTAAAATTATTCTATCTACAACAACCTCAATATTGTGTTTAACATTTTTTTCTAACTTTATGTCTTCGTTTAATTCAAAAATCTCTCCATCTATTCTAACTCTTACAAAACCATTTTTCTTTATATTTTCTAAAGTCTTTACATGTTCTCCCTTTCTCCCTCTTACAATAGGAGATAATATTTGAATCTTTGTCCTTTCAGAAAATTCTAGTATCTTATCAACTATTTGGTCAACCGTCTGCTGCTTTATTTCTCTGCCACAATTAGGACAGTGGGGAATTCCTATTCTTGCATATAAAAGTCTTAAATAGTCATAGATTTCTGTAACAGTTCCAACAGTAGATCTTGGATTTTTACTTGTAGTCTTTTGATCTATTGATATAGCAGGAGATAAACCTTCTATATAATCCACATCTGGCTTATTCATTTGGCCCAAAAACTGCCTTGCATAAGCTGATAAAGACTCTACATACCGTCTTTGTCCCTCTGCATATATAGTATCAAAGGCTAAAGAAGACTTTCCTGAACCTGAAAGTCCTGTTAACACAACCATTTTATTTCTTGGAATTTCAACATCTATATTTTTAAGATTGTGCTCTCGTGCTCCCTTTACTATTATTTTATCCCTAACCATTTTATCTCTCCTTTTCTTTTTTTAGCTTAAACAATAAATCCCTAAGCTGGGCTGCCCTTTCAAAATCAAGCTGCTTTGCTGCTTTATGCATTTCTTTTTCTATATTTTCTATAAGTTTTTGTTTATCTTCTTTACTTAAGCTATCTTCAACTTCAACTGGTTTTGTCGCCTCAATAACTTCAAAAATAGGTTTTATTATAGTTTTAGGAACTATTCCATGTTTTTTATTATATTCCATCTGTATTTTTCTTCTTCTGTTAGTTTCATCTATAGCCCTTTTCATAGATTCTGTTATTGTATCTGCATACATAATTACTTTACTTTCTGCATTTCTTGCTGCCCTTCCTATGGTCTGTATTAAAGAAGTTTGGCTTCTTAAAAATCCTTCTTTATCAGCATCTAAAATTGCAACAAGAGCAACTTCAGGAATATCAAGTCCCTCCCTTAAAAGGTTTATACCAATTAAAACATCAAGTTCTCCTAACCTCAAATCCCTTATTATTTTCATTCTTTCTATAGTATCTATATCAGAGTGTAAATACTTAACTTTTATTCCAATTTCCTTTAGATAATCCGTCAAATCTTCTGCCATTCTTTTTGTAAGGGTTGTCACTAAAACTCTATACCCTTTATCTACAGTATTTCTTATCTCACCAATAAGGTCATCAATCTGTCCTTTAACAGGTCTTACAAATATTTCAGGATCAACTAAACCAGTGGGCCTTATTATTTGTTCTACAATTTGAGTTGAATTTTTAATTTCATATTCCCCTGGAGTTGCGCTTACAAAAATAGCCTGATTAATTTTTTTTTCAAATTCTTCAAATTTTAAAGGTCTATTATCATAAGCCGATGGAAGCCTAAATCCATATTCTACAAGGTTATCCTTCCTTGATTTATCCCCTCCATACATGGCCCTAAGCTGAGGAATTGTTACATGGCTTTCATCTATAAACAGAAGATAATCATCTGGAAAATAATCCAAAAGGGTATATGGTGGCTCTCCAGGTTGTCTTCCATCAAAATGTCTTGAATAATTTTCAATTCCACTGCAATATCCAACCTCTCTTAACATTTCTATATCATACCTTGTCCTTTGCATTAATCTTTGAGCTTCTAAGATCTTACCATTATCAATCAAAAAATTATATCTTTCTTCAAGCTCCTTCTCTATAGATTCTATTGCTTTTTCAATCTTTTCCTTTGAAGTTGCATAATGGGATGCAGGATAAATAGAAACATGGTTTCTTTCTGCAAGAATCTTCCCAGTTAAAAAATCAATTTCACAAATTCTATCTATCTCATCTCCAAAAAATTCAACTCTTATAGCTCTTTCATTAGAAGATGCAGGAAATATCTCAACAACATCCCCTCTGACTCTAAAAGTTCCTCTATGAAAATCAACATCATTTCTTTGATATTGTATATCTATAAGCCTTCTTAACACTTCGTCCCTATCCTTTTCCATTCCAACCCTTAAAGATAAAACTAAATTTTTATATTCAAAAGGATCTCCAAGCCCATATATACAAGATACAGAAGCAACAATTATAACATCGCGTCTTTCAAATAAAGCTGAAGTTGCAGAGTGTCTTAATTTATCTATTTCATCATTAATTGAAGCATCTTTTTCAATATAAGTATCAGTTTGAGGAACATAAGCCTCTGGTTGATAATAATCATAATAGCTTACAAAATATTCAACTGCATTATGAGGGAAAAATTCTCTAAATTCATTACAAAGCTGAGCTGCAAGGGTTTTATTATGTGCTATAACAAGGGTGGGTTTTTGAACCCTTTCAATTATATTCGCCATCGTAAAGGTTTTACCAGAGCCTGTAACTCCAAGAAGCGTCTGACATCTATCTCCCCTTAAAATACCTTCTACTAATTTTTCTATAGCATAAGGTTGATCCCCTGTGGGCTTAAATTTTGAAATTAGCTTAAATTCTCCCATAATTTCACCTCGAGAACATTTGTTCGTATTTTGATTATATTTTAATAAATTCCCTGCGTCAAATATAATTTTACATAAAAAAAGTCAAATATAAAACAATAATAAATTTTGTCAAAAATCATATCATTTTTTTACATAATCCTTCAAAAGTCAAAGAATGTCGTTTATATTTACTTTAACAACTTAAAGTTTAACTTGAAGAATATTTAACTAGTATTTGTATTACTTTCCATTGACAAGCTTCCTTAAATAAGGGATAATAAAAAATGAATTTAGCCGAATGCCTAACTGGCAGCGGGGGACTAAACTTTGGGGTGAATCCAAGGATATACTTGGTAGGGACGCTCTCTTCCCGAACCCGTCAACTAACCTCGTAGGCTTAGAGAGAGGTGATACAAATGAAAAAGTTTATAATTTCAGTATTAATATTTACTATTAGTTTTACAAATTGGACAAGTTGTCTAGCTAAAGCTAGAAAAATTACAAATTCACCAAAAAAGACAGTATCTAGATCTTATGCTAGGAAAACAACAAAAAAGCCAAAACATAAAAAAATAGCTTCTACTAAAAAAGCTACATATTCAACTATAAGCAGAAGAATAGTAGCTTCAAGAGGCACTTCCAATTATGGTGAACTTTTAGATTGGACATATGTCAATAGAATTTTTCCTATAGGCTCAATGGCAAAAATCTTTGACATATCCACAGGAAAATCCTTTTATATTATAAGAACCTATGGACATTTACATGCCGATGTAGAAGCTGCATCAAAAGAAGATACAGAAATAATAAAAAGCATATGGAATGGTTTTTCATGGGAGAGACGACCAGTTATTGTTGAAGTTAATGGAAGAAGAATTGCAGCTTCTATGACAGCAATGCCCCATGCTGGAATAGACTCACAACCAGCAGGTCAAATTGTAAGCAATCGTTCAGGAGGATATGGAACAGGTGAAAATCTTGATAAAATAAAAGGAAACGGCATGGATGGGCATATGGATATACACTTTTTAAATAGTAGAAGACATAAAGACGGCGCAATAGATCCAGAACATCAGCAAATGATTAAAAGAGCAGCTGGATTAAGATAAAAATGCACTCTAAAGGATTAAACTCCTTTAGAGTGCATTGCATTATACAAATCTATTAAAGTCCTTGTTATTCTAATCCTTAAAGCGTTTACATTATTAAAATCCATTGCATTTATATAATATTTTTCAAGCTCATCATGAAGCTGTTTTATATTGCTATAAACCTTCTTAGCCTTTAACATCTCATCTGCATATTCCTTTGAAAGGCTTATTATTGGATCTTCCTCTTCATGGACTATGGCAGTATCAATACAAGTAAACATATCTATAACTTTATCATTTGGTCCTCCTTCAAACACGTGTGGTGCTGTTCCATCAAGAATTGCAAAATCTAATTCTCTAATTACTATCATATCAATACTTGAAGGATCAAAGGCACAATGATAAAACTCAACATCGTATCCTTTACTTAAAGCAGCTTGAGCTATCTTTTTTACCATCGTTGACTTTCCGGTTCCAGGTCTTCCCTTAATTATATATCTATTTTTTATATCACAAGTTAAGTTATCATAAAAACATACCTGTCCCTGTGGGGTCATAGCGCCAGCAAACCTATGCCATTCCTTAGCAACTTTATTAATACATCCCTTTACTACTTCATTTATAATTTGTTCTGTAATTTGATTTGCTTTATTAAAGTCCATTCCTTTTAAATATTCCTTTTCCCACTTATCGTGAATTGATTTTGCAACCTTTAAGTGTTTAAAGAAAACCTTATATTGATTTTCTATCTCATCAATGTAAAATTTTATAATATCTTTTCTACTTCTTAGATAATCAACATCCCAATATTCTCCAAAATCAAGTATTCTCTCAACAGCTCCTGGATATTTAGGATCAATAACATGGGGTGCTGTTCCATCAACTATTACAACTTTTATGTCATTTACAACTATGGCATCTAAAGAATCCTTATCAGATGAACAATAAATAAAATCAACGCTCATTCCCTCTTTTAAAAGTTCCTCTCCTATAAGCCTCATAAAAGTTGATTTTCCTGTCCCGGGTCCTCCTTTTATAATGTAAACCCTTTGAGCATCCTTTAAAACATAATCAAAATAATTAACAAACCCTGCCGATGTGTTAGCACTTGCAAGATAGCACCTGGATTTTACCATAATCTCCTCCAAAAATAAAACTCTATTTTAATAATATGCACATCACTTAAAAATGTTACTGCTTTTTAAATCTTGATTTAATTAAACTAAGTAATCTTCTTCTGTCTTCAATTATTGGGATGTTAAAAGCATACTTTGGAATAGTTAAAATTCCAAGTTCAGAAATTCCATTTTGATAATCTTTATATTCATACAATTTCTTATTTCCATAAACATCTACTACTTCAACCCAAACATAGTTATAATAACTTTGAAAAAAGTTTATTAAATCTTCAAGATTTCTTATAGGATAATTATTTATGGCTACAATCTTATCTCCTGCCTTTATCCCCATTTTTTCGGCAACAGAATTCGGCATAGAATCTAAAACTACTATTCCATCTTCCCTTCTTATCCACAGAGGAGGTTTTTTATTTTCAATATATCTTTCATAAATAATTAAAAACTCATGGGCAATAGGAGAAAAAATAGAAGCTACAAAAGCAAAAATATTATATTTAATCGCAAAAAATGCTAAAAAGATTAAAATTATGCTAAAAAATATTAAATGAATTGATGTTCTTTTTACTTTTGTCTTTACATCTGTTGAAATAGCAAAATCTCCATAGCCTAACATTGCAAAAACAGGAATAGCCATAAATACAGCATTTTTTAAATCAATGCTCTTAATTGAAGGTTTAAATAAAGGCCACCAATCAGGAGTTGATACTAAATCCCCCAAAGAAACGGTTCCTTTCATTAAAAAATAAAATATAAGAGGAATAGGCCAAAATCTTTGAATAACATATACTCCAATTATTTTATCTTCCTTTTTCATATAAGCAGGGGTTGCTGCCTTATAACCATCAATCCAAATAAGAACAGCTTCTATCAAATGCATTATTCCAATTATAGCCATTAAAGAAGGAATATCTATGTTTATAAAATTTATAAATTCAATAAAACTTTTTGAATTAATAATATCCTTATCTATTAAATATTTGCTTATAATCAAAAATAAACTAAACAAACCTCCAGAATAAGATAAACAAACATATCTTGGATTTATGGTTAACAATATTAATGAAATTAGCACTACTATTTGTAAGCCTACACTGTTTGAAAATGTTATTCCTACTAAAGTCATTAAAATATTTATAAAAAGTGCTGCTAAAATACCTGATAATATAGATGTTACCATCATATCTTTAATACTATATTTTAAATCTCCAAAGTACATCTCTTTTTGTAATCTATATATCCTTTTATACTGCAAATATAAAATAAACAAAAATATCCATGCTATAGGTTGAAATAAAAAACTAACAACACCCTGCGCAAATACCTTAATTGTAAATTTAATCAAACTTATAATTTCCATATTATACCTCCATAAATATTAATAATGGGTGTCTTAAGACACCCTTATATTTTTGATTTTAATATCTCCAAAGCCTTTTTAATTTGTGGATCATTATCTATAGATACTTCCTTATCTTTAAGCTCTTTAGGCATATCATAAATTATATCAGGAATTATTCCTTTTCCCTGTATGCATTCTCCCTTTGGAGTATAATATCTTGCAATTGTAACCTTTACCCCTGTTCCATCCTTTAAATCAATAACATTTTGAACAAGTCCCTTTCCAAAGGTTTTTGTTCCTATAAGAGTTCCTGCTTTAAAATCCCTTATTGCTCCTGCTAATATCTCAGAGGCACTTGCACTTCCTTCATTTACTAACACAACCAAGGGAATTCCTATGTTTTTAGAATCTGATTTCCAAACTTCCTTTTTACCATTATTATCTATTGTATAAACTATTGTTCCTTGAGGTAAAAGCATATCAGCTATATTAACAGAAGCCTCAAGCAATCCCCCAGGGTTATCCCTAAGGTCTAAAACAAGTCCCTTTATATTTTTCTTTTGAAGCTCATCAATTGCATTCTCAAACTCTTTAAAGGTATTCTCATCAAAAGAACTTATTCTAATATACCCTATATTATCGCTTAAAACTTTGTTCTTTACAGTTTTAAGAACAATTACATCCCTTATAAGTTCGTAATTTTTTACTCCCTTTCCTTCTCTATATATAGTTAAAACTACCTTTGTTCCTTCCTTTCCCCTCATCATCGTAACGGCTTTATCAATATCTCTTGCCGTGATTTCTTTTCCATCAACTTTTAAAATAATATCTCCTGATCTTATTCCTGCCTTTTCTGCTGGACTTCCCTCTATAGGAGCTACAACCGTTAATTTGCCATCCTTTTCTCCAACAACTATTCCAACACCACCATAGGTTCCCCTTGTTTGAGTTAAAAGCTCTTCAAACTGCTTTTTATCTAAATATACCGTATAAGGATCTCCTATGGCATCTACCATACCAGTTATTGCTCCGTCAATCATTTTTTTCTCATCAATATTTTGTTTGTCAACATAACTGTTTGTTACTATATTCTCAACTCTAAACATTTTTTCATACTTCTTTAAGAAATCATATTCAACTTTTGAAACAATCCTCTTTCCTCCAAAAAAAGGTATAGGCAAAACAGAAACTGCTACTGCAGTTATTAAGTTAGTTACAATTAAAGCAACTATAGCATGTTTCAATTTAACCTTTTTATCCATAATTAACACCTCTTAAGCCAAACCTTCTTTTTTATTTTATTAAATTTTTTTATATTTTATTACCAAATTATTGTCCAACAATATAATAAGGTTCTGGATTAACTGGTTCACCATTTATCCTTACCTCAAAGTGAAGGTGCGGTCCTGTTGAATATCCTGTACTTCCTGACTTTGCTATCATATCTCCTTTTTCTACCTTTTGTCCTTCATAAACAAGAATTCTTGATAAATGGGCATAAAGGGAAGTTACTCCACCACCATGATCTATTACAACCGTATATCCATATCCATTTAAATACTGAGCAATTATAACTTCTCCATCGGACATAGCATATATAGGAGTTCCAGTTGGGACTGCAATATCAATACCTGTATGCATTTTCCACTTTTGAAGTATTGGGTGGAATCTATATCCAAAATATGACGTTACCCTAGGAACATATCCTATATCACTAACTTTTATTATACCTGTCTTAGAACCAGAATATACTCTTGAGCCTCCACTTCTTTTTGCAAGCTCTGCTTGAAGTTGTTTTATTTGTGCTTCAAGCCTTTTAGACTCTTGTAATTCTTCATCAAGCAACCTTTCTAGTTCATTTTGATTTTCTTGAAGTTTTTTATAATATCCTCTTTGCTCTTCAACAGCTTGGGATAATTCATATTTTTTACTCATCTGCTCCTTTTGAAGGGCTAAAAGAGTCATTTGCTGCCTTTCTAAAGCTTCTTTTTTAGCCTTTATTTCTTCTTGTTTTTTCTTCATCTCTTTTAAAAGATTTTTATCATAATCTATTATCCTATTAAACAGTTCATAATTTGAAATAAAATCCGAAAAACTTTCTGAAGCTAAAAGAACATCTAAATATCCAATATTTCCTTCCATATACAACGCTCTTAATCTTTTACCATATAAATCCTTTTCACTTTCAAACTCTTCTACTGCTTTTTCAAGTTCCTTATTGGTCTTTTTTATTTCTTCTTTTTTCTGAGATATTTGATAGTTTATATCATCTATCTCATTTTGAATCTTTGTAACTTTACTTTCATATTCCTTAATTTTTTTCATTACCTCTTGTTTTTCATCTTTAATGTCGTCAATTTTGTCCTTTAAATTTTCTATGTTTGATTTTACTTCTTTAAGCTGCTGTTTCTTTTTTGTCAGTTCATCAGCTTTTACAGTAAACGTAGTAAAAAACAAAATAAAAGTTAAAAACAAGGCTATTTTTCTCACTTTCCCACCCCCTTACAAAACAAGATATCTTTTAACTGCTAAATAACTTCCAAGTCCTCCTATCAAAATTCCCATTAACATAAACTTTTTATAAATAAAACTTAGCAATATATTTGCCGAAACCAAATCAAATAAAACCAAGTTTAAGGATACATGATTTACTAAATAAGAATAAGAGTAATATAAAACTAAAATAGAAAAAACAGAGCCTAAAAATCCTAAAAGCACCCCTTCTATTATAAATGGCCACTTTATAAACCAATCGGTAGCTCCTAAATATTTCATTATACTAATCTCACGCCTTCTTGCATATACCGCAAGCTTTATAGTATTAGATATTAAAAACGAAGAAATAACTGCAAGAACTCCCATTAAAACATAACTTACAACCCTTACTATATTTGTAAATCTAATTAACTTTTCCACTATTCCTTTTCCATCATATATTTTTTCTATACCTTCAAATGTAGAAATCTTTTTTGAAACATCTGAAATAAATTCAGGCTTTTCAACCTTAACAACAAAAGATTGAGGAAGAGGATTGTCCATTTCAAAACCTTCAGCAATAACTTTATTTTCACCTAACCTCTTTTTTAAATCTTCAAGGGCTTGTTCCTTTGAAATATAAATTACCTGTGAAACCCCCTTTATATTTTTTATATTCCTCTCAATTTCATTCTTTTTTAAAGTGGTTACGTCATCCTTTAGAAATACCTTTATTTCTAAAGTTTTTCCTATTCCCTCTGCAGCTTTGTTTACATTTAAAGCCAAAACCAAAAATATGCCTAATATAAATAATGAAGCTGCAACCGTACTTATAGATGCAATAGCCATTACTCTATTTCTTACAATGTTTTTTATTCCTTCCTTTAAAAAATACTTTATTCTTCTAATCATCATATCCATATACGCCCCTTTGTTCATCTCTTATTATGACTCCTTTTTCAAGTGCAACAACTCTTTTTCTCATAGCATCTACTATGTCCTTTGCATGGGTAGCCATCACAATAGTTGTCCCACTTTTGTTTATTTCATTTAAAAGCTCCATTATAGCCCATGAATTTTCAGGATCTAAATTTCCTGTGGGCTCATCGCATATTATAAGACTTGGATTATTAGCTAAAGCCCTTGCTATTGCGACTCTTTGCTGTTCTCCTCCTGAAAGCTGGTGAGGATAAAACTTCTCTTTATTAAGTAGTCCTACCAAAGATAATAACTGAGGAACCTTCCTTTTAATATCCTTTGAACTAGCATTTGCAATCTCCATTGCAAATGCTATATTTTCATAAACAGTTTTATCAGATAAAAGCCTAAAATCTTGAAATACTACCCCTATGTTTCTTCTATAAAAAGGAACTTTTCTTCTTTTAAGTTGAGTAATATCAACACCATTAACTATAATTTGCCCGCTAGTTGGTTCAATCTCCTTTAATAAAAGCTTTATAAACGTTGTCTTACCTGCTCCACTTGGACCAACTAAAAATACAAATTCTCCTTTTTTTATACTTAAACTAATATTCGACAAAGCAATATGATTATTTCCATAAATTTTGGATACATTTCTAAACTCTATCATACACACATCCCCTTGCTTCGACTTTTATACTAAATGTATTATAACATAAAAAACAAAAAAATTAACATATTTAATACAAAAAAGCACCTAAATTAGGTGCTTTAATCAAGATTTTTAAATCCTTCTCCAAATACCTCATGAACATTGCTTACAGTTATAAAAGCTTTGTTATCTATTTGTTTTATATATTCCCTTAATCTAATAAATTCACGCCTACTTAAAAGAACAACTAACATATCCTTTTCCTCGTTCGTAAATCCTCCTCTTGCGTGATAGATTGTAACTCCTCTTCCTAATTCATCTATTATAAATTTCTTTATTTCTTCCTCTTTGTCGCTTATTATTTTTACTTCCTTTACAGTGTTAATTCCCTGTATTACTTCGTCAATTACAAATCCATTTAATATAACACCTAAAAGAGCATACATACCCTTTTCTATACCAAAAGTAAATAAAGCTGCTAAAGTAACAATTAAATCAGATACCAATAATGCTTTTCCTATGTTAATATGAAAAAATTTGTTTAATATTTTTGCTATTATATCCGTTCCACCAGTTGACGCATTTTGATTAAACACTATACCCATTCCAACCCCAGCAATTAATATACCATATATAAGTTCCAACAACAAATTATTTGTAAATGGTTTTGATATAGGAAAGTATTTCTCCATAATCCATATAATTCCTGAAAGTCCTAAACTAGCATAAATAGTCTTTGCTCCAAAACTTGGACCTATTAAAATAAAAGCAATTATAAATAATACTATGTTAGCTGCAAGCATAAAAGAACCTACTGATATAGAAGGAAAATAATGATTAACAACAATAGCAAGACCGCTAACTCCACCTGCCGCCAAATTATTTGGGACCAAAAAATATTCAACACCAATAGCTACAAATATCAATCCTATGGTAGTTAAAATATATTCCTTTAATTTTTTCATGCTACCACCTCCCCACATAAAATGATATATTACCCAGGAAATAGACAAAGTCATCTTCAATTCCGCATTTTAATACATATATCATATTTTTTTACTTTTTTCAACATAAAATTATCCGGGAATAAATCCCGGATATTATTTCATTTTTATAGCTTCAATGGCTGCTTTGACTATGTCTTCAGCTGTTAATCCATAATGCTTCATAAGTTCAGCTGGCTTTCCAGATTCTCCAAATGTATCCTTTACCCCTACTCTCTTTACTGGAGCTGGTCTGTATTCTGCTAAAACTTCACAAACTGCACTTCCAAGGCCTCCAATTATGTTATGTTCCTCACAAGTTACTGCACAGCCTGTTTTGCTTACTGACTCAATTATAGCTTTAGAATCTATAGGTTTTATAGTATGAATATTTATAACTTCTGCTTCATATCCTTTTTCTTTTAAAATATCATATGCTTTTAATGCTTCGCTTACCATAATTCCTGTTGCAAATATAGTTACATCTTTTCCTTCTTTTAATTTAACTGCTTTTCCTATTTCAAACTTATATGTATTTTCATCATTTATAGTTGGAACCGATGAGCGTCCTAATCTTATATAAACAGGTCCTACATACTCAGCTGCTGCTTTAACTGCTGCTATAGTTTCAACATCATCACAAGGAACTATAACTGTCATATTGGGTATACTCCTCATTAAAGAAATATCTTCTATTGCTTGATGAGATGCACCATCTTCTCCTACTGTAATTCCTGCATGGGTTGCCGCAATTTTTACGTTAAGATTTGGATAGCATATAGAATTTCTTATCTGTTCAAAGGCCCTTCCTGCAGCAAATATAGCAAATGTGCTAGCAAAAGGAATTTTACCACAAGTTGCAAGACCTGCTGCAGTTCCCATAAGGTCTGCTTCTGCTATACCAATATTAAAAAATCTTTCTGGAAAAGCCTTTGCAAAATCAGATGTTTTTGTAGATTTTGAAAGGTCGGCATCAAGAACAACTATATTTTTATTTTCCTTTCCAAGTTCAACAAGTGCCTTACCATAAGCTTCTCTTGTAGCTAAATTAGGCATTTGTATCACCTCCAAGTTCAGCTAAAGCCTTTTCGCACTGCTCTTTATTTGGTGCAGTTCCATGCCATCCTACAACATTTTCCATAAATGAAACACCTTTTCCTTTTATTGTGTTGGCTATTATAATTGTTGGTTTACCTTTAGTAGCCTTTGCTTCATCAATAGCTTTAAAAATTTGTTCAAAATCATGACCATCAATAACTATAACATGCCATCCAAAAGCTTTAAACTTTTCATCAACTGGCTCTACGTTCATAACTTCAGATACAGGACCATCTATCTGTAATCCATTATGGTCAAGGAAAGCTGTCAAATTATCAAGTTTATAATGAGCTGCTGTCATAGCTGCTTCCCAAACTTGACCTTCTTCAATTTCTCCATCACCTAAAAGAGCATATACCCTATAATCTTTGTTATCTAACTTTCCAGCAAGGGCCATACCATTTGCTACTGATAATCCTTGACCTAATGAACCTGTTGACATATCAACACCTGGAGTATCGTTCATGTTAGGATGCCCTTGTAAAATTGAGCCTAACTTTCTTAAAGTTGATAGATGCTTTTTATCAAAAAATCCTCTTTCTGCAAGAGCTGCATATAAAACAGGGGCTGCATGACCTTTACACAAAACAAATCTATCTCTATCTTCCCATCTTGGATTGTTAGGGTCTATCCTCATCTCACTAAAATATAGCGCAGTTAATATTTCAACTGCTGATAATGAACCACCAGGATGTCCTGAACCAGATTCTGTTAGCATTTTAATAATATCTTTTCTTAGTGTTAATGCTATTTCCTTTAACTTTTGAATATCTCGCATCATTTTCCCTCCTATGTATAAAATTTTAAATATAGATAGGCACTTAAGATACCTTAAGTGCCTTATATTTCAATAAGTCCAAGACTTATTTTTAAGGCATAATCAACCTGTTTCATCATTTCATCACTTATATGTCCTAATTTTTCCCTTAAACGCCTTTTATCTATTGTTCTAATTTGTTCTAAAAGAATTACTGAATCCTTGTTAAGTCCATATTCGGAACTTTTTATTTCAACATGGGTAGGTAGTTTTGCTTTATTTATTTGGGAAGTTATGGCAGCAACTATAACAGTAGGACTGTATTTATTACCTATGTCATTTTGTATAACAAGAACAGGCCTTATGCCACCTTGTTCAGATCCTACAACGGGACTTAAATCAGCATAAAATATATCTCCTCTTTTCACTATTTGAGCCATTTGAATTATCACTCTCCGCTAAACCTGCTTCATATTTAGCTAACTCTTCACATTCTACTGTAATTCCACACTCTGCAAGTTCTATATTAATTTTTGCCATTTCTAAATATCCTTTTTTCATATTTTCAATCATTTCTATTCTCTTTCGCTCCTTTATATATGATATAATTGCTTCCCTAATAAACTGGCTTCTATTTTTATAAGTCTCACTTGCATATTCATCAACTTCATCTAGTAGATTTTCTGGGAGGCTTACTAAAATTTTTTTGTTGTTTGCCATTGTATTACCTCCTAAAAATTAACCTATGTATATTACAAATGCTTACCTTATTATAACATTACTTTATAATTCCTACAAGCCCAAATGCTTTCTTTAAAATTATTCCCTAAAATTTAAAAAATATATCTATACATAGTTTTTTATGCAAACTATTTTACCATCTTCAACATAAACCCTTGGAACTCTCCTTGAAACCATACATAATATTTCATAACTAATTGTTCCTAATCTTTCTGCCAAAACATCTGCGTCATTTTTTGTATTGTCAAAATTTCCCATAACTATAACTTCATCTCCAACATTAACTTCCCCACACTCAGTTACATCTATCATGCACTGATCCATGCATATCCTTCCAACTACAGGGCATAACTTACCATTTACTATAACTTTAGCTTTTTGGAAAAATAAACGAGTAAAGCCATCTGCATATCCAAAAGGTAAAGTAGCTATTTTGCTCTTTCTTTCTGTTATAAAAGCCCTTCCATAACCTATAGGCGTATTTTTTTCTACTTCCTTTACATGCACTATGTTAGCCTTCAATGTCATAACAGGTTTTAAATTTACTTTTGTCTTATCAACATCGTTAGAAGGATAATATCCATAAAGCATTATTCCCGGCCTTACTGCATCAAAATAAGAATTTTCAAGATCTATTATTGCAGCACTATTTGCCATATGTTTTATATCAAATAAAATTCCCTTACCTTCAAGCTTGTCTAAAATACCAATAAAACGTTCAAGCTGAAGATTTGAAAAAGATTTGTCCTTTTCATCTGCAGAAGAAAAATGGGAATATATTCCTTCTAATTTTATATTAGGAAGTTTAGATATTTTTTCTATCTCCTCTATTGCTTCATCGTTTGGCAAAAAACCTATTCTTCCCATTCCAGTATCAATTTTTATATGAATCCTTGCAATTTTTCCTTGTCTTACTGCTTCATCTGAAATAAGTTTTGCATATTCATAGCTAAATACCGTTTGAGTTATATCTTTTTCAACTATTTCCTTTATAAAATTTTTAGAAGAATATCCTAAAATTAATATAGATTCATTAAATCCACTGTTTCTAAGTTCAAAGGCTTCTGTAGCAACAGCTACAGCAAAATATTTTATACCTTCTTCTTTTAAAATCCTTGCAAGTTCAACCGCACCATGTCCATATGCATTAGCCTTTATAACTCCAATTATTTTTTTATCCTTTACAAGCTTTTTTACCTCTCTTATATTATGCCTAAAATTATCAAGATTTATTTCAGCATAGTAGGGCCTAAAATCTTTAAACATCCCCTTCCCCCCAATCACTATATTTTAAATAAGGAATCATCTAAAGTAGGATTATACTTAAAATTATTATACAAAATATTTACCCTAACATTTTCACCCTCATCATAAAAAGTCATTATTTCTGGAAGCATATTATCCTGGTTAAAGAAAAGTTCAACATATTTACGATAAGTAGAATCTTTAAGTTCTACCTTAAAGGAAATATAATTTTTATCTCCTATTCTTTTATAAGATATTTGACTATTATCTAAAAATATTTTTTTATCAATTATTCCTAAAAATATAAAAACATCATCGTCCTTTAGCTTTTGAATACTATACTTTTGATTTATAATAGGATGATATATAAAATACTGCCTTCCATCAAAAACTAAAATTTTCCCTTTTAAAAAAGAAGGAACATTGGTTTCTATTCTAACTAAATTAGGTTCTTTAAAATATTGAACTACCTTATAATGGGATACCCCTTTATTTCCATAAACATCCACTTCCACTTCCGCTGAATAGCTTTTCATATTTATAAGTTTTTGTTTAACATCATCAAAATTATTTTTCCTTGAACAGGATATTAAAAATACTAAAATAAAAAATAAAAATTTAATCTTTCCCACAAAACCACCAAGAAATATTATTTCATTTAATATTTATTCTATTTTATTTATTAGTATGTCTTATCTAATAAAAAATCCAAAATTATTTAAAATATCATGGGCAACAAGCCCATAGCCATATGTTTCGTATGCCTTATCTCCTGCAAGTCCATGAATATATGCCCCTAAAACAGCAGAGTCAAACAAATTATATCCCTGACCTAATAAAGATACTATAAGGCCTGTTAAAACATCGCCACTACCTGCTGTTGCCATTCCTGGATTTCCTGTTGTATTAATATAAACATTTTCTCCATCGGTTACAACAGTGCTTGCCCCTTTAAGCAAAACTATACATCTATATTCTTTAGCAAACTTTTTTGCAACTTCAACCCTATTTTTATTTATAAATTCAACACAAAGTCCTGTAAGCCTTGCCATTTCAGCAGGATGAGGAGTTAACAATACATTAGCTTTAGAATTTTTTAAAATGCTAACATCCTTTGATAAAATATTAATACCATCAGCATCAATAACTAAATTTTTGTCATATCTTTTTAAAATTTCTTTTAAAGTAACAAAAAGCTCATCATAATTTCCAAGACCTACTCCAAAAGCTATTGCATCTGCTTTATCTAATATAATGTTTAAATTAGCCTCATCTATAAAAATATATCCATTCTTTTCATCACAAGGAATATATACTGCCTCTGGCACCAAAGCTCCTACTCTATCCATTATGCTCCTTGGAAATACTCCATAAACAAGCCCAGCTCCACTTCTTAAAGCAGATTTTAACGCTAAAATAACAGCACCTGACATTTTATAGTTTCCACCAATTATAAAAACTTTACCATAGTTCCCCTTATTAGTATCTATCCTCCTCCTTTTTATAAGGTACATAGGATATCCATCATCATTAGTTAAAGTTTTTATGTTTTGTTCTTTTATACATTCTTTTGGAATTCCTATCTTTTTAACCAAAACCTTTCCTGAAGCTTCCCTTCCCTCTCCTAATATATGCCCAAACTTCAAGCACTCAAAGGTTACTGTAATATCTGCAAAGACACACTTTCCTAAACACTTTCCATCATCACTGCTTATTCCTGAAGGAATATCTACAGATAAAATTTTATTTGCATCATTAATTACATCTATAACTTTTTTTATATCATCTCTAACCTCTCCTGAAATGCCAGTTCCTAACACTGCATCAACTACAAGATCCGAACTTTTAACTTTTTCCCTTAATTTTTCTAAATCACTTTTTATTTCCAAGCCCATATTAATTAAAATATCTAAGTTAACCTTTGCATCGCCCTTTACCTTTGTTTTATCAGGAAAACAAAAAACATCTACCTCATAATTTTTATTTAAAAGCAATCTTGCAAGAGCAAAACCATCTCCTCCGTTATTGCCTATTCCACATACTATAGTAACATTCCTAGGTTTTAATTTCTCTATCTCTTCTAGCACAGCAAAAGCTGCATTTTCCATAAGAATAATTCCTGGAATCTTATATTTTTCTATAGCCCTTTTATCTATTTGTTTCATATCTTCAGAAGAAACAACAAACATACCTATCCCTCCGCAACTGCAAAGGCTGTTGCATAGTCCCTACAATGGGAAATGCTGATATGAACCCTCTTAATTCCTTTTTGATTTGCTGCTTGAAAAGCTTTGTTATGTAGAACAACAATAGGAACTGACCCATCCTTTAAAATTTCTATATCAGTCCACTTAAAAGTAATTCCAGTGCCAAGAGCTTTAGATACAGCTTCCTTTGCACAAAAATATCCTGCGTAACTTTCAAAATTTTTTTCTTTTAAATAATCTAACTCCCTATTTGTATATATCTTAGTTAAAAATCTTTTATTTTTTTTTATAATCTTTTCTATTCTGTTTATCTCTATAATATCTACTCCAACGCCTAAAATCATAAAAAACTACCCCTTACTTAGATTATAAATCAACTCTTTAAAAAATGCAAAAAATTATCCCCACTTAAAAATGGGGATAATTATGCTATGGCATATTTTATATACTTTTCATTTAAGTCCTTTTCAAAATCATCAACCCATCTGTCACATAACTCACCAACAACATCTATTAAATGAACAGGGGATACCTGATTTTTAGCTAATTTGTCAATTAAATCCTCAACCTTATTTTTATAAGGAGATATAAACTCTATCATTTCTTCCTCTAATAAAATGTTTCCTTCATCTTTTACTTGTTCAGAAGTTATACATATTCCATATCCTACAACATTAACATATTTATCCTTAAAATTAATTAATTTGCTAGTCTCTACAAGATAATACCTATACAATATATTTTTAAAGTTATCCGCAACTACATAACAGTGACAAAGTTCATTTTTTATTCTCATTTTCCCCACCCCATATACTTAATTACTGCTTAAATTTTATCATTCTTTCCTTTAAAAATTTGTTATAATTTAGTATAAAAATTATAAAAAATTATTCTATAAAACGACATAAAAATCACAAATATTACTTAATATTTAAATATATTTCAAGATGATTTCTCATCTTTTCAGAAAGCTGTCTATTTATAGTATTTATGAAAATTTTATTTCCTTCTATTTGAAACTGAAAATCTTTATATCCCTCCTTTGTCAAATAGGAAGGAATATCCTCAGGTTTTTCCTTAGTTAAAACAACATCACCGATAAACTCCCCATCAACATAAACCTCATAACTTGTCATTTTTATTCCTCCTTCGTTTTTTAATTTATTTTCTCCAAAAAATAAAAAGAGGATACAAACTTTTGCATCCTCTATTTACAAAGCTCTTTAAAGTTGCAATTGCCGTTACACTCAATACTTTTAAAATCACTAAAATTTTTATTTTCCATGTTTTCAAAAATATTTTTCAAATCCTTCAAAATATAATTTATTTCATCCTCATTAAAGTTTATCTCAATTAGCTCTCCTATATCTAAAAGATACATATAAGTTTTTATATCCTTTAAGTTAGATAATATATTTTTAGTTATACTTTTTATAGCATAGTAATATATTATAAATTGTGGCTTATAATATTCTATAATATCTTTTACATCTTTTATTTTATTAGTTTTATAATCTATTATATTTATGTTATAAAATCCATCTACATTGAATATATCCACCCTATCTATTATTCCAAACACAGATATACTGCTTTGCGGAACTAAAACTTTAAAGCTAACTTCAGCTTCACTTTTTACTTTATCTCCTTTATTTAAGACTTTATAGGTATCTTCTATTTTTTTGAAATTTTCTAAATATCTTTCTATATACTTAAACTCATTGTTTAAATGAAAATATCCTTTATTCAAATAATCTTCCAACGCTTTATGAACTAAGGTTCCCTTTTTAGCACCATTAAGAACTTTTATTTTTTCATCTTCATTTAAATCCTCATAATAAATTAAATCATCTTCCTCTAATTTTGCTATATACTTAAAATAATATTTTTTAGGACATTCTTTATATGTCATATACCTTGAAACGCTTACAACTGACTTTGTAATATATTCTGGTTTAAATTCCAATCTTTTAAGTATATTAACACTTTTAACTTCGTTTTGTAAACATTTTCCTTTATCCTTTTTAAAATCAAAAAATTTCTTTGTTAGGTTAACATAAGAATCTAAATCTTTATTCTTAAATTTACTTATATAAGTTATATACTTTTCATCTTTTTCATAACCTGAAAATCCAAGAAACCTTATAGCTCTTGTCAAAGCTACATACAGTATCCTTATCTCTTCATTTAACTCCTCTTGTTCAATTTCCTTTTTTAAATCATCAAATAGATTTTGTTCAAATCCCTCTAATTTATGACAAGCAACTATTCCATATTCCTTATGGTATATAAACTTTTGCTTATACTCTTTTTTAATAACCCTATCAAGTCCTGGAACAAATACTATTTCAAATTCTAATCCCTTTGAAGCATGAATTGTCATTATCTTTACTGCATCGCTATCCTCTGTGTCTAAAAATGCCTCCCCTTCTTTTGAGGATATTTCTTTTAAATTTTCAATATACTCTATAAAGTCAAAAGAAGTAAATATTCCTTTATTATCAAATTCCCTAGCTATTTCAATAAACTTTTCCACATTCCTATATTTTTGAATTCCATTTTCTAAAGACAAAAGTATCTCTTTTATCTTTAAATCCTCAATCACCTTACATAAAAATTTATGAACAGTATAATAAGGAACTAAGCCTTTAAGTTCTTCTATCTTATATAATATTTTCCTTTTAAATTCATCTAAAGACATCTTTTCTGCAATATCCCTAAAACTATTCCCCTCTCTTAAAAGCTTAAACATATCAACTATTAAGTCATCAGAAAATCCAACAAAGGGACTTCTTAAAAAACCCAAAAGAGCTACTTCATCGTTAAACTTATAAAAATACTTTAGCATATTTATAATATCTAATACTTCCTGCTTTGAAAAATAACCTATACCCCCAACTAAAGTATATGGAATATTATTTTTCTTAAAGGCCCGTTCTAACTCTTCAACATCATTTCTATCTCTTATTAAGATAACTATGTCTTTATAGTCAAATCCATTTTGAATTAGCTTATTTATCCTATCTATTATAAACTCAACTTCTTCATCCCTTGAAGCAATATTAATTTCATCTTTATAGTCAAAAATCTTAAGATCTTCTACTTGTATTTTCCCAGTTCTTAGTCTTTCTTTTATATCCTCCATTTTTTCTTTTAAATTTGATTCTTCCTTTTTACTTTTTTGAAAAAATTTATATTCAAATCCAGCTAACCCCAAGACTTTTCCTGAACATTTTATTTTCTCATATCCTTCAATAACTTCATCAAACATGTCATTTATAATTTTAACTAAATCATCATGACTTCTAAAATTGATTGATAAAGTAAGTTTCTCACCCTTTTTTTGTATCATCTCAGTTACTTTTTCAAAAACTTTATAATTTGTACCTCTAAAAGAGTATATGGATTGTTTTATATCTCCAACAACAAATAATTTTCCATCATGTACTTTTTCAATATCACCTACTAAATTCTTAAGAATTTCAAATTGTATATCGTTTGTATCTTGAAACTCATCAACTAAAAAATATTTATATCTTTTTATCAAATCTTCTCTAACATCCTCATGCTCTTTTAAAAGCTTTAAAGTTAAAATTTCTAAATCATTAAAGTCAAGAAGTCCTTCCTTAAGTTTTAATTGGGTATATTTTTCATTTATTTTATATATTAAATTTGCCACTAAAACTTCAATTTTTTCTATCTTCTTTAACTTTTCACTATCATTTTTATAAAATTTACTTAAATTATCCATAGTTTTTGATAATACTTCATTTATATCACTGCCTTTTTCCCTTATTTTTCTATACATTTTTTTTATTTCTTTATTAAAAGTTCCCTTTGAAACATATTCTATACCAAATTGTTCAAATAAAGCATCAAAATGTTCTTCAAAAGATGTATCTTGTAAAAATTCCTCTATAACATCTTCAATTATTTTTGTTAATATAGTTTCAGAATCAACTTCCTCAATTATTTGATACATAGGCTCAAGCTCCAATTTATAATAATACTCCCTTATTATTTTATCGCAGAAGCTATGAAATGTTGAAATGTTTGCTTGATCTAATTTTTCCTTAATCTTTATAAGTTTGCTTTTCAAATTATCATTGCTTTTTAAAACAAACTGATTTACCAACTCTAAAATTCTACTTTTCATTTCTAAAGCTGCTTTTTTAGTAAAGGTTATTGCAACAATATCATCGATATCGCAGCTTGTCTCAAGTAAAAGCCTTAAAAACCTCCTAGTTAAAACCCGTGTTTTCCCTGAGCCTGCTCCTGCATGTAAAGCAATATTTTTGTTTATATCAAGAGCTAAAGCTTGTTCATCATTTACCTCATAAATCTCTTTTATTTTTTCTACATCCATTTTACCACCTTGCCTTCTTTAAAATCCTATCAAGCTCATACCTACATATATCTGAAAAAGAACAGCTAAATTTATTAAAACCTTTCTTTGGACAATTTAAAGGTAAAGTAAAATCTCCTTTTTTTATCCTTTCTATTCTTGATTCAATATGGCTTTTCTTTATATATTCAAGGACAGTATCAAAATTATCACAAGATAAAGTTACAGTTTTTCCTTTTACTCCAATTTTATTTTTTGTATCTTCTATTATAATTCCACTATACTTTGGTTTTCCTTCTTTTGCTGTATTTTTTATGCTGTAATATAAAAGAGCAATAGCTTTTGGGTCAAAACCTTTTTCCCTTAAAATATTCTGAACCACATAAAAGTAAGTTGAAATTTGAATATCATTCCCCTTTAAAATTCCAATTAAATTTTTATCTTTAACATCTCCTTTTTTATAATCATATACTACAAAATATCCTGTTGGTTTTCCATCTAATATCTCCATATCCACCCTATCTATTCTTCCTTTTATTTTAACACCCTCTATTATTTTTTCAGAAACAAAGGTATGCTCAACCAATATAGGTCTTAAATTGAATTTATTTAAAAATTCTATATCTTTCTTTAAGAAACTTTTAATAACATTTAAAATTTCTGCTTTCCTTCTTTTTATCAAAATATTAGTTTCTAAAATACCTTTTTTACGCATTATCTTCTCAACTATATCCTCAATAAAAAGCTCATCATATTCTATTTCATATCCTCTATCAATAAAATACTTATAATACTCCTTTAAAACTTCATGATATAAATTTCCTTCCGAAAGGTGAGAAAAAATGTCATCTTCCTCATCATATCCAACCTCAATAAGGTTTTCTAAAAAAAACTTAAAAGGACAATTTAAAAAATAGTTTATAGTAGATACACTAAAAGCATATTCACAATTAAAAACTTGAGCCTTGTTTTCACCAACTAACCCATCATAATTTGTAAACTTTTCACTCCATCTTAAAAACTCCATTTCCTTCCCCTTTTGAATATAACTTAAAGTCAATTCATCAAGTTTTTGTAAAAATTTTGCATCATCATAAAATCCTAATGAATAAGAGTTTATCAATTCCTTTTTGGTATATATGTTTTCTATTTTTAAATTAAATCTATCCCTCATGCACCTTTGATAAAGTTTTTTTACCTTTTCCTCAATTCCTAAAGTAAAAATAACCTCATCTAAAAATGCAGACTTTATAATATATGACCCATCTTCATTAGATGTTCTATAACTTAAAAAAATACCTTTTTCACAAGATGCTATTGACATTATAAACCTTATTTTTTCTTTATCATATTCAAAGGATCTTGCTCCAAGGTTTATTCCATTTTTATAAAAAATTTCCTTTTCCCTTGACGTATATATCCCTGAAGTCCCAAAGTTTCTAGGAAAAATTCCTTCATTAAGTCCTAAAATTAAAACATAATCATAACTTATACCTCTTATAAGATCTGGGGATAAAACTTTTATTCCATAGCTTGGTTTATTTTTTAAAGTAACTGAAACTTCATTAATATTTTCATTTATAATTTCTATAAATTCTTCAAAGGATATACTATTTCGCAAAAGCTTATAGGAATTATTAAGCTCCTCTAAAAGATCTAAAAAAGCTAACAGAGCTTTCATGTCCCTTAATGCAATATCAATTGGGATCAAACCTTCTTTATATGCCTTCATTATTTTCTGCTTTACTTTTAGCTTATCAATTATGCCTACAACCATCCCCTTAAAATTTTCAAATAAATCATTATCTTTTACTTTTAAAATTGAATCTATAAAATCAATCCATTCCTTTAATTTTTTTATATTTTCCTTTAATTCAAAATCGCTGTTAATAAGCTTTTCAATATATTCCCTTGTTTTTTCACCTTTATATGTTAAATTTAAAACTTCCCTTAACTTTTCTTTATCATCTAAATCAAAAAGATAAGGGGATAACAATACATCCTCTAGTTTATTTTTATCAAACAAATCGAATCTTAAAGTAATTAAATTTAAAATACTTCTTATCAATGGTATGTTTTTAAGATTTTCAAAATCAGCCAGCATTACAGGTATTTCATATTCGTTAAATATATCTAATATATAACTTTGATAGCTTTCTAAGTCATTTACTATTAAAGCTATTTTATCAAGTTCAGTTTCATCATTCATTATAATATCTTTTATTATCCTTGCCGCTTGTCTTACTTCATCTTCAATACAAGGAGCATTAATAATCTTTAAGTTTAAATCTTTTTCTAACCTTTCAAAAGTAAAAAGCTTTTTAGCTAAAAGCTTAAAATCTCCAGTTTTATTTTCTTCATAAATTTCTACCTTCAAATCTTTATATACCCTTAAAATTTCCTTTTCTATAAATAAATCTATAAAATCAGTTCTTAATGGTATATTACCTATAAAATTTATATTGTTATAACAATTCTTTATAGATTTTAATAAAGCTTCTTCGTTTTTAAATATATCTAAGTAACCATCTAAGACTATAAGCTCAACATCCTTTAAATACTGAGAATCTTTAACATTATCTGATGCAAACCTTAAAAGATCATCCATATCATAAAGTTTTAACCTATTAAGTTTTTCTTGATATTTTTCATAAATCCTATAAACGTCTAAAGATTTTAACTTTATTCGACTATCTTCTATGGAATTAACTTTATCTAAAAATTCATTTGGCGATAAGTTTTCTTTTTTTATTCTCCTTATTGTATTATATAAACTAATAACAAACCCCTTCTTTAAAGCAACCATATTAAAATAACTTATATCATTTAAGTTTTCCTTTATAACCTGTTGTAATATAATTAACGAAGCTTTTGTAGATATTAATTCCCTATCTAGTTTATCCATTACAATATTTCTTGCAAGATCATCAAAGGTAATTACATCTATGTAAAAAAGTCCCCCCAAATTCTCCATTATTTTTTCCCTTGCAAAACTTATAACTTCCCTTGAAGGAGCAAGATATACAACCTTCTTGCCTTTTTTTATAACTTCAATACATTTTTTAAACATAAAATCACCCTCCAGCTTTATTTTAGTATAACTAGAAGGTGATTATCAATTAAACTTCATTTTAAAATTTCTTCTGCCTTTGTATAAACTGCTCTTTTTACAAAATTATAAAGTCCTAAGGCAATTGCTCCTCCCAAAGCTCCTGTAAAAAATGACACTAAAAGCATAAAAAACTTATCATTTACTTTAGACGCAAATATTAACATGGCTAATAAACTCCCAACAAAATTTGCTAGTCCTCCTGATAATATAGCCTTTAAAAACTCATTTATTTTTATAAAAAATATTAAATCCACAGCAATCCCAGATAAAGGATAAGTTATTAAAACCCAAAATCCCCACTTTCCTGCAAATCCTAAAATCAAAACCAAAATAGCTTGAATTAAAGAAAACAAAGTAGCACAAAATTTTTTGTTAATAAAAAATGCTATTAAAACAATCCACATCATATAAATACATCCCACTAAAATTCCTGCAATAGGTAAAGGCCCTGCTAAAATCTTTAAGTAGGGCTTTGTAATTACCGAAATTGCAGCAATAAGTGAAATTAAAATCATCTCTTTGATAGTAAATCTCATGTTTATCCCCCTTTTATAACAGTTATAACAGAACAATTTTTAGTATTTAATAAAATTAATTCATCCTTATACTTTATAATTTCATCTTTTAATAAATCAAAAACCATGCTCCTATTTAATTTTTCACCTAGTCTTTCACATACAAATTTATAGATATCGTCATAATCTTTAAAGGTCTTATGAAAATTTATTTTAAAAAAATTAACAGAAAAAGCACAATTTTTTTCATCAAGCATTTTTACAATATTTAAATAGGGCTTTGAAGTTTTTACTTCTTTATTTAAAAAATTTAAAATCTTATAAAGGCTAAATTCATACTCTTTACTTTTTGTTTGAGTAATTATAAATATATATTTTCTAACTTTACTGTAAAGTTTTTCAAACTGATAAGGATCCTTTAAAGAATTTGCAGCAAAAGCACATATAGCAACATCACATATAGGAGGATCGAAATATTCAAAGGAAGATAAATGGCACTTTATATTTAAATTTTGCCTTTTTACTTCATCAATTAAAGCATCAAACATGTAGATTGAAGAATCTACCGCAACAAGCTTTGCTCCAAGCTTTGATAAAGGCACAGAAAAAGTTCCAGGACCACTTCCTATATCTAAAATAGTAATATCTTTAAAACTGCCAACAATTCCTTTTATAAACTCTAAAATTTTTTTTGGATAATCGTTTATATCAAGTTTTAAATCCTTTACATATTCTTTAGCCTTTAATCTATCTATATTAAAAGTCCTTTTACCCTTTAGAGGAATATTTAGACGTTTTAAATAATCAATTATTTCATCAAAAATATAATCCCTATTAGACAAAGTAACATCAAATATTACAACATCCTTCCTGTTTTTTATTGTATTTAAAAATTCATTATTACATTTTTTTAAAACTCCAATAACTAATTTACTACTATCAAGTATTTCAAATACCTTATTTTTAAAATTTTCTGCCTGTATTTCAAAAAATCCTATTTCATCCATAACAATACAATCTCTATAATTTAAACTATTCGTTAATATTTCTACGCCAACAGTTTCAAAAATGTCTTTATAAATTTCTGGCAGTTTATGTTTGTTTATTTTACCTATTATGTTGTTACATCTACCATCATATAACGAAACCATATCAAACTTAATTTCATCTCTATAAACTATCTTTTTCTCATAAAATCCTCCAATCGAACAATCTATTTTATTGACAATTTTAAATAATAATGTGCTCTTTCCAATCCCTTTATCTCCTGTTAAAAATATATTTTTCATACTTATCACCCATTTTTTATAAATATTTCTATAAAACACTAGAAATTCCTTCTAAAATCAAAAATTAAAATAATAAGAATCCCCACTCGAAGGTGAGGATTCTTATTCAAATACCTTAACTAGTTTGTTAAACATATCTTGATTTTGCTTTATTTTATTTTCATTACCTAAAACACATATATATTCTTGTTTTAATGTATCTTCTATCACATTCTTTAAATTCTTTATCTTTTGAAGGGTAGTATCTAAAACTTCTTCTCTTTCTCTTTGAATATCCTCATAAGTTATTCCTCTCATATAGTTTTCATCAGAAACTCTTCCCTTCATAAATGGATTTAATGGATAATCTAACTTACTCATAGTTCCAATTATATATTTTGTCATTTCTCTATCATCAATTTCTAATTTTTCTATATATTGAGGTACTTCATCATAAGCCTTTAAAGTTTCCTTAAGGTTTGGATCTCTATAGGAAGCAAAGGTTAACGTTCCATTTCTTTCAATGTTCATAAAGCAGCCATATGCTCCCCCTTGAACTCTAACCTTATTCCATAAATAATCAAGGCTTACAATTGTCCTTAAAACCTGCATTGCACCATTATATTCATATCCAAGCCTTCTGTAATTGTATCCCTTTGCAACATATTGAACATTTGCCTGTGTTAATAAACCTTCATTATCTTTTGAAACTTTAATATTAAAATCTACTTTGTTTAATTTTTCTTTATTTAAATCATCTAAGATAAAATGAATATTTTTCTCATAAACACTTAAGTCCTTTTCTTCACATGTTAAGCTTAACAATAAATTGTTTATATTAAATATCCTATCCTTAACCAATTTAAGCTTTTCTATTAATTCATTTTCAAATGTATCAAAATTTTTTTCTAAATTTGCAATGAACTTATAATATTCTGTTCCCGACATTATTTCATTTAACTTTCCTGCCTTAGAAAAATATGAAACAAGCCTTTTAGAAGCTACACTGTGTCCTCTATCAATCATTATCATTTCCAATCTTGACTTTGTCTGCTGAATTATTTCTTTTATCTTCTTCTTATCATCAAACAAGGTCCTGTTTATTATTTCTCCTATAATCTCTAACATCTTAGGCGTCTTATCGGCTAAGCACTTAGATTCTATAACAAATATAGGCTTAAAGGCTTCTATATCATCAACTCTTTCTATTATTTCAGTATAGAATCTTATTCCACCAATATTTATATCTATTTCTTTAGCAAGCTCTTCATAGCAATAATTTTTAGTTGATAACTTTCCTAAAAGACTTCCTAAAAGGGAAGCATAAGGTAAAAGATTATAATCAACCTTATCAACATCAAAGTAGAAATTCGTATAAACTATTTTATTTGTAAAAACTGGATGAAAAAGTAATTTACAGCCATTTAAATTCTTTTCTACAAGTGGAAGTTTATCTGCTTCCCTTTTTATATCGCTTATTGAAAGAACTGGTATAGTTTCAAGGGCCTCCTTGGAATCTGGAGTTTCTTGCCTTTTTAAAAGTTTTTTAGTGTTTTCAATAATTTCATTTAGATTTTCATCCGACATAGATTCCTTTATCTTTTTAAGTTTTTCCTTTAACGCCCTTTCCTTCTCATCTAAAAGACCTTTCTTAGGCTTCAAAACTAGTAATGAAGCATGTTTATTATTTATTAAATACTTTTCAATTAAATTTTCAAAATATCTTCCCTTCATCCCTTCTTTTATATTCTTTAAAGGAACATCATATTCTAAGTAAACCGTCGGATGAGCATCATAAAGCCAACTATTCATTACTTTTATTCCATATAACAATCCCTTAGGAGCTGAATCGTGCTCTGCCTCCCTCATTTGGAATTCTATTTTATTTATAGAAGCTTCAATTAACTTTTTATCAATTCCTTCCTTTACAAGCTTTCTTAACGTTTCAAATACCACTTCTTTAAATTTATCTTTTTTATCAATTTCAGATCCCTTTACTATTATGCTAAACATTGGTTGAAGCATGCTTCCTTCAAAACTTCCAAATACATCTTTACCCAATCCTGCATCTATAAGAGCCTTTTTCAAAGGTGAAGCAAAAGTTCCAAGAAGGATATGTTCTAATATCTCAAGGGCCAACGCTTCCTCTACATTTCTAGAATCTCCAGTTACAAAGTTTAAGCTTAAGAAAGTCTTTTCCTTTTCATCTTCATCCTGCGCAATAGGATAATCCATCATAAACTCCTTTATCTCATCAAAAGGAGGCTGAAATTCTATTTCAGAATAAATTTCTGTTTTATCAAAATCTTTTAAATACCCATCTATAAATTCAAGTTCTTTATTTAAATCACCGTTTCCATACAAGTAAATATAACTATTTGATGGGTGATAATATTTCTTATGAAAATCCAAAAAAGCCTCATAAGTAAGCTCAGGTATATAATCAGGATCTCCTCCTGATTCATATCCGTAGGTAGTATCAGGAAAAAGCGTTTCGCTTATTTTTCTAAAAAGTATTCCTTCAGGCGATGAAAAGGCTCCCTTCATTTCATTATATACAACGCCTCTATATGTAAGTTCACCTTCTTTATCAAACAACTCATAATGCCAACCTTCCTGCATAAGTATCTCTTTAGTCTTATATATGTTTGGATAAAACACAGCATCAAGGTAAACATCCATAAGATTAAAAAAGTCCTTTTCATTTTTACTTGCAACAGGATACATAGTTTTATCTGGATAGGTCATAGCATTTAAAAACGTCTGCAAAGAACCTTTTATAAGCTCAACAAAGGGCTCCTTTACTGGATACTTTCTTGAACCGCATAAAACGGAATGTTCAATAATATGAGGCACCCCAGTATTATCGCTTGGAGGAGTTCTAAAAGAAATTGAAAAAACTTTATTATCATCATCATTTTGTATCTTTAAAAGCCTTGCCCCACTTTTTTCATGCTCAAATATGTAAGCTTTGGAGTTTATTTCTTTTATATCTCTTATCTCATAAAGCCTAAATCCGTGATAAACTTTGTTTACTTCCATAATTTACCTCCTTTTTCTTTAGTAAATTATAAATTGGTAAGATATATAAATACACTGCAAACAATAAAAATATATCATTAATTCCCATTATACCAGCTGGAACAGCATAGGCTATATTCCATGGAATAAGTGGAGCTATCACTATAGCAGAATTTTCAATATCTAATGCTAATTTATATTTATCTTTATAAATCCCTTTTACGAACTGGAAGGTAAGTATTACAGCAAGAACCTGAGTAAAGCCTATCATAGAAGCTAATATGCTAACCAATAATGTAGTTGAAGTATCTCCAATTTTTTGACTTAGACTCTTTATATCCCCTTCTAGTTTTTGTAGCATTTTTGTTTCCTCAAATATACCACTATAGGCAGAGGATAAAAATACTATAACTGATATCTTAAGCATAGAAATTATTCCTCCGCCTTTTATTATTTGTGCTACTAAATTATTATTATCAATTTTAAACCCAACTATCATATATTTTAATGTTTCAGCTAAACTTCTGTTTTGAACAAACAAATCTAGTAAAATTGAAGATATTATGCTTAAAGTCATAGATTTTTTAACATCTACTTTAAAAAACGATAATACAACAATCAATGCTGCAGGAATTAAAAGATAGGGTGTTAATATAAATTGAGATTTCAACTCATTTATAAGCCTTTCATTTTTAAAAGTTACATTTAAATTTAAAGATAAAACTAAATAAATTATAATTGTTAAAAAAGTAGGAACTATTGAACTTTTTATCATGTTTTTTATATTTATATAAAGCTTCGTATCTGTCAAATTAGCTACAAGATTAGCACTTGAAGACATAGGAGAACACCTATCTCCAAAAAAAGCACCTGATAAAACAGCCCCTGCTGCTAGGCTAGTATTTACTCCTGCTCCCTTTGCAAGGATAATAAATGAAACCCCTATAGTTCCTACAGTTCCAAAAGCACTTCCTATTAGACAAGATGCAATACTGGAAATTAAAAAGGTATATACAAGAAAAAGTTTAGGATTCATAAATCTAATTCCTAAGTAAACAATATATGGTACAACACCTGAGGATAACCATACCCCCATTACTGCACCTATTAAAATAAAAATCTTTAAAACAATAAAAGACTTCTTGCCACCATTTAATATCATATTTAAAATATTTTTTACGCTAAACCCCATTTTAAATGAATATAAACAAAAAAACAAAAGCCCTATAAAAAGAGGAAATATAATAGAAATATTAAAAAACATAGAAATAAAAATTAATATAAACAATGTCAAAAAAATTAAATAAACCATTTTATCCCCCTTTTAATATTTTACTTAAAATTATTATAAACCAATAAATTCCACATCTCAACAATTAATATTAACAGGTATTTTATCTGATATACTCACTTCATCTAAAGTTATACTACATTTATAAGCTAAAATTTCCACGCCTTTTTTATATGCTTCTTTCAAAAGAAAAGCAAACTTTTCATCTATATCTTTATAGGGTTCAAAACAATTTACAAAGTCCATAAAAGCTATAAAAACTATCTTAGCTTTATATCCCATTTGAACTGCTTTTATAAGTTCTTCTATATGCTTTTTCCCTCTTTCAGTGGGGGCATCTGGAAATTTTGCTATTTTATTTTGTTCAAAGGTTGCACACTTTACCTCAATAAAAGTCTTAAAAGGCCCATCTATAAAAAAATCAAATTTGCTCTTTAAAAAATTTTCCTCCCTTTTTATTATTCCTTCACCTAAACTTATAGTATTATCCCTTAACGCACATTCTAAAACATTATTTGCCATAGAAGAATTTATACAAACCAGTCCATCTTTTTTTTCAACAAACATTAGAGTCCATTTTGTTTTTCTATTTTTCTTATCATTTTTTACTAAATAAATTTTAGCATCCTCAACTAAAAGTTCTTTTAGCCTCCCAGTATTAGGAACATGGCAAAGCTCATAATTTTTTCCTATTTCCACTATAGCTTCAAACCTATTAAGCCTTTTTACAAATCTTCCTTCAACCTTCTTCCCTTCAATCTTAAATCCCACCATAAATCCTCCTTTAAAATATTTTTTAAAAAGAATAATAATACTCTATGAAAATGTCAATATTTGTATGTTAATTTAAACAAAGATATAATATAATAAAAATATGGAAAAACCCAAAAATCTAATGTCTGACTATTTTAAAGAAAGGAGCATTAAAAATGAAAAAAATAATCTCTCTTATTATTTTAACCCTTATGTTCATTTCCTGCTCAAAAACTCCAAATTCTAATCAATTCCCTGAACCTAAAAAATATACGGTAAAAGACTACTTTCCATTTATTGCTGATAGAAGAATGAAATATCAAGGACTAGGAAATGAATATGCAGAAATGGATGTTTATGTAGATTTTATAAAGAATAATAGAATTCAACTAAGAATATTAAACCCTGGAACTGTTTTAGCCCAAGTTTATGAAATAAAGGATGGTGAACTAAGGCTTATAAAGTCTCAAGAAGAATTTTATTATAGGGATAACATAATAGATTCTAAAAGCGAAAACCCTGATATACTTTTAAAAGAACCCATTAAAGTTGGCACAGAATGGACAACTAAAGAAGGATACAAACGATATATTTCTAACTTAGAAAAAGAAATAGAAACTCCTTATGGAAAATTTAAAGCATTAGAAGTTACAACTGAAGGTAAAGATTATAAAACATATGATTATTATGTATTAAACATAGGACTTGTGAAAAAAATTTTTGAAACAAATAACAACAAAATAGAAACAAATCTTGAAAAAATTGAAAATAACGCTTCTTTAATTCAAAATATTGCATTTTATTATCCTGACTTTTTAAAAGAAAAAATAGCATTTAAAGAAGAGACTATAAAATTTAAAACAAACGAATCTACCATTGAAAAATTTGAATCCCTACTTAAAAATCCACCAAGGGAAGGCTTAACTAGAGTATTAAGTCCAAATACAAAAATAAACAACATGTATTTTAATCCTCAAGAAAATAAAATATATATAGATCTTTCAAAAGAATTCATAACCGAAATGAATGCAGGCTCTTCTCTTGAAGCGATGATAATTCAAAGTCTTGTCAATACCCTTTGCAGATACTATAACACCGATAAAGTTTATATATCCCTTGATGGCAACCCCTATGAATCTGGACATATAGCTATAAATAAAGATGAATTCTTTAAACCAGATTATAAAAATACCATTGAAGTAAAATAAAAGTCCCCCTAACTAATGGGGGACTAAATAACAATACCAAAAACTTAATATTAAATTTTTATAAGCTCATATTCCATACTACCAAGGCCTATCTCTTCTCCATGCTTTAGGGTAGCTCTCCAATCGGTTTTATTATGAATACTTGTAAATTTATCAACTTCTCCATCAATATAAATATGCTCAACAGAATCTAATGCACAACCACAAAGTGAAGGAGCACTATTTACCATATCAACACATGCTTTATCAAGAGCAACAGGGTCAAAGGATGCAGCAATACCTAAATTAGGAACTATAGGCATATCATTGTTAGACCAGCAGTCACAATTTGGTGAAACATCCATAATAAAATTGATATGAAAATGGGGCTTATCTTTTAAAACAGCATAAGCATATTCTGCTATTTTTTCGCTTGCAATTACAGCTGCCTCATCCCATTTAACTTGTGCTGCACTGTATTGGCATACTGCAACACATTGTCCACATCCTACGCACTTTTCATAATTAATAACCGCTTTTTTATTTTCATCTAAATAAATAGCATCATGGGCACAATTTCTTACACACATACCACACCCTACACATTTTTTAACTTTTATAACAGGCTTTGAAGATGAATGCATAAAAAGTTTTCCGCCCCTTGAACCTGAACCCATACCAATATTTTTTATAGCTCCTCCAAATCCTGTCATCTCGTGACCTTTAAAATGATTCATTGATATTATTATGTCGGCATCAGCTATAGCAGAACCTATCTTTGCAGACTTAGTATGCTTTAAATTAACCTCAATTTCCCTATATTCTGTTCCTTTAAGTCCATCAGCAATTATTATTTGGCATCCAACCGTTAAAGGATTAAAACCATTTTCATAAGCTGCATCAAGATGATCAAGGGCATTATGCCTTCTTCCTGTATATAGTGTATTAGCGTCAGTTAAAAACGGCTTTCCCCCTAACTGTTTTATAATCTTGACTATTCTTGCCGCATAATTAGGCCTTATGTAAGCTAAATTTCCTGGCTCACCAAAGTGAATCTTTATGGCAACATACTTATTCTTAAAATCTATATTCTCAATTCCAGCTGTCTTTACAAGTTTTTCAAGCTTATCCAGCATATTAAACCCAGGTTTTGTTCTTAAATCAGTAAAATATACCTTTGACTTTGGCATTTGTATACCTCCTTTTAATATTCTCATATTATTATACTCTTATATGGTAAAAATTTAAAGCTCATTAAATTTCATAAATATTTATTATATTTTATATTTTTGCATAACTTAACATAATTTTAACATAAAAACTTGCATAATTATAAATTTTTGTATTGACTTTGCTTAAAATTGATGTATATTTATTAATATACACGCACTGCTTATACTAAAAAACATACAGAGAGGTGAAAGAAATGGAAAACAACACAAACTTAAAAAGAGAACTTGGCCTTGCTGCAGCTACTGCAATAGTTGTTGGAAACATGATAGGATCTGGTATCTTTATGGCTCCACAAGGACTTGCAGCAGCATCTAATCCAAAGGCAACTATAATAGCATGGATAATAACTGCCCTTGGCTCAATGCTTCTTGCATTAAGCTTTGCAAATATGGGGGCAAAAATGCCAAAAACAGGTGGTCCAATAGTATATACAAAAGCAGCCTTCGGGCAATTTGCTGCATTTTTAATAGCATGGACATATTGGATAGGCTCTTGGGTAGGTAATGCAGCAATAATTACTGCATTTATGAGTTATTTAACATACTTTTTTCCTATATTTGGAGAAAACAGAGCTTTAGCGTTTATAGTTTCATCTTTAATACTTTGGATTTTCACATATATAAATTATAAAGGAGTTAAGGAAGCAGGTATTATAGGAATTATAACAACTGTTTTAAAAATAGTTCCTTTAATCATTTTCTCAATAATAGCTCTTATGCATTTTAATCCTTCATATTTTAATACTGCATCTTCTCCTGAAGTTAACAGTTTATCAACCGTTCCTGCTGCAATTGCTATAACCCTTTGGTCATTTGTAGGACTTGAATGTGCAACAATTCCAGCAGGAGAGATAAAAAATCCTGAAAGAAATATTAAACTTAGTACAATTTATGGAACTTTAATAACAGCACTAGTATATATTCTTATAAGCATTCTCGCTATAGGAGCTATGCCTCAAGGTAAACTTGCAACATCTAACGCTCCCCTTGCAGATATCATAAACTACGCAACAGGTGGAAAATGGGGAGGAACATTAATAGCCCTTGGTGCAGCAATTTCAACCCTTGGAGCAACTTCAGGATGGATACTTGTTACGGCAAGAAGCTCCTTTGCTGCTGCAGAAGAAAAAATGTTTCCAAAAGTCTTTGCTAAAGTTCACCCAAAATATCAAACACCATCTGCTTCACTTATAATAAGCGGTATAGCAACTAACATTTTGCTTATAATGAACTATGTATCAAGCCTTACTTCAGCATTTAATTTTATGCTTCTTTTAGCTACGCTTTCTTTCTTACCTGCATATTCATTTACTGCTGCCGCTGAAATATTACTCCTTAAAAATAAATCAGAAAACTTTAATCTATTTAGATTTATTAAAAACTCTTTTATATCCTTACTAGCCTTTGCATACTCTATATATGCAATATACGGAACAGGTGCTGAAGTTGTAATGTATGGATTTATATTAATGCTAATAGGTATCCCCTTCTATGTATATCAAAGAATTCAAAATAAAACCAACTATGATATAAGTAGCCAAATATAAACCCCTAAAGGAAAGCCTTTAGGGGTTTTTGTTATTTTTTACTTTTTAATACTTTTATAGTCTCTTTTAATAACACAATTGAAAGTATAAATAGCACTATAGCAATTACAAACAACATATAATTTCTAGCTATAAAGTAATTTTTAATTAATAAAATAAGTGCAGATAACGTTACACAGAACATAAATATCATAGGAATAAGTGTAACAACCCTGTTTTTACCTATCCTTGTAAGCCAAGCTGTAATAGCTAGTAAAGCTAGAGCTGCAAGAAGTTGATTTGCTGAACCAAAAATTGGCCAAATCCTTTGATATCCGTAAGCTAAAACCAAAGAAGAAGATAAAATCGTAATTAAAGTTGCTACATATTTATTAGTCAAAATTGAATCCTTTCCAGAAACAGTTTCAAAAAATTCTTGGAATATATATCTTCCTAATCTTGTTGCTGTATCTAAGCTTGTTAAAGCAAAAGCAGTAAAAGATAATATGATAAATACTTTTCCAAACTCTAGAGGAACTCCAAAACTATTCATAAACGTTGCAACACCATTTGCAAATATCATAGCTGGAGTTCCTTCAGCCTTTGATACATAAGCTACAGAAATCAAAGCAACTATAGCTAACATCCCTTCAATAAGCATAGATCCATAACCTACAAGTCTTGCGTCCTCTTCCTTGTCAATTTGTTTTGCAGAAGTTCCTGAACTTACAAGGGAATGAAAGCCTGAAATTGCACCACAAGCAACAGTTACAAACAAGATCGGGAAAAGATATTGAACCCCTGTTTTTGTTGTAACTGCAAATCCTTTAAAAGCAGAAAGCTGAAGATTAGGATGCATTATGAAAATTCCTATAAGTCCTCCAAGAAGCATAGCATAAAGCATAAAAGAATTTAAATAATCCCTTGGTTGAAGCAAAAGCCAAACAGGTAATACAGAAGCTAAAAATATATAAATAAGAAGTATTATATACCAAGCTGATTTTGACAAAGCTAATATAGGGAATTTATATCCAAACCATATTGCAACAAAAAGCAAAGCCACACCTATTATTGTAGATACTGCAACACTGTATCCCTTTCTATAAACCATAAATCCGAACAAAACTGCAAGAATCATAAAAAACATAGAAGATGTTGCTGCTGCAGGACCTGCTTGAAAAGTTTTAATATCCGGATTATATGCAAAGGATGATGCCACAATGTCTGTAAAGGCTGCTACAACTAAAACCAAAGTAAGCCATGCAAAAAGATTAAAAAGTATTTTTCCTCTCTTACCTATATTTACCTCAATTATTTCTCCTATGGATCTACCTTCATGTCTTATAGATGCTAAAAGAGACCCAAAATCATGAACTCCGCCTACAAATATGCTTCCAAGAACAATCCAAAGATACACAGGAAGCCATCCAAAAATAGCAGCTTGAATAGGTCCTGCTATAGGGCCTGCCCCCGCTATCGAAGCAAAATGATGTCCTAAAAGAACTTTGGCATTTGCAGGAACATAATCTACCCCATCATACTTAGTATGGGAAGGAGTTGGTCTTTTAGGATCTATTCCCCACTTTTTTGCAAGGTACCCTCCATATAAAGTATAAGCAAGTAAAAATAAAACTGCACCTAAAATGATTAGCCAGAGCGAATTCATAAAATCCCCCCTTTATTTTAAGGTGCTTCAAGCACCCTTTTTAACATTTTTGAATTTTTACTGTAAATAATTTCTTTACAGGATAAATCAACTAGTATAATTCTAACTTCACTCCAACCATGTAAATAAAACTTATATATTTTTTTATACTTAAAATCCTTTATAAATTTCTTTACATCATTTGTTAAATTTTCAGCTATTAAAAAACCTGTTATAAAAGTTGACATGTGGTTTGAGTTTGGTTTTACAAAGTCTTTGTTTATGTTTATAAGTTCATCAACAAAGCTTTTTACTTTATTTATATCTAAAAAACAAACTTTTTTTACAAAAATATATTCACTATTTTCGTAGCAATCTATTATATCTTTTTTAGTTAAGAAGGTTCTTATATTTTTTACATGGCTTTTAGCAAATAAATCATATTTTTTTCCTCTATATTCAAAGTTATAGTATATATCAAAATTTTTCTTTAATTTATCTTCTAATAAGCCTACAATATTATCCTTCATAAAAATCCCCTCTTTGTAAATATTTATTAATACTTAATCACATTTATTACAGTTTTTAAACAGAATATTTTTTATCAATCTGAAAATACTAAAACTGTAAATATTAAAAATAGAGGTGATTTATATGAATTTAACTCAAAAGGAAAGAATGCTGCTTCAAGACCAAAAAGCCCATGAAGAATTATGTATTAAAAAATACACAACCTATGCTCAACAAGCAAAAGACCCTCAACTTAAACAACTTTTTATGCAACATGCACAACAAGAACAACAACACCTTAATACAATAAATCAAATTTTAAACGGCCAAGTTCCAAATTTAAATCAACAACAAAATCAACAAAATAATCAATCTTACCAAACTCCAGTATCTTCTCAAAGCCCGTTAGGCAATCAAAGCGATGCAGATTTATGTAAAGACCTTCTTGCAACAGAAAAATATGTATCAAACACATATGATATTTCAATATTTGAATTTAGAGATCATAACATAAGACAAATTCTTAACCACATACAAAAAGAAGAACAAGAACACGGAGAAGCAATTTTTAAATACATGGAAAGCAAAGGAATGTATCAAGTACAATAAAAAACACTTTATGGAAGACTAAAAGTCTTCCATAAAGTGTTTTTTACCTTACAAAAGCTTGAATCAATAACATTATTATTGAAAAAGCTCCAATATAGCCCATAAGAGGCATTATAAATTTCAACCACTTATCATAAGTAACATCAACAAGTCCTAAAGTAGCGAGTATAAGACCCGTTGGTGTTATAAAAGCAATCAATCCTTGTCCATATTGATATGCACTTACAATTATATCCCTTGGAAGTCCAACTGAATCAGCAAGGGGCGCTATAATTGGCATTGATAAAACTGCAAGTCCTGATGATGATGGAATAAAGAATCCTAATACTATAAATATTAAAAGTATTACAATAATAAACACAACAGGATTCATACCTTCAACTAACTTAGACGCATAATAAAGAATAGTATCTGAAATTAATCCATTATCTAATATTAGGTTAATACCTCTTGCTACACCAATTATTAATGCTACTCCCACAAGATCAGCAGCACCAGAAATAAACCTGTTTACAAAATCCTTTTCCTTCATTCTTGAAAGGAAACCTATAATTAAACTTACAGCTAAGAACAGTGTTGTCATTTCTGTAAACCACCAATCTTGTGTTGAAACTCCCCAAATCATAACAGCAAATGCAAGTCCAAATATGATAAGCATAAGCTTGCGTCTTAATGTAAATTCAGGAACTTCCTTTTTATCATGATTTTTTAAGAATTTTTCTTCGATTTCTTCTTTTTGACTATAAATTAACGAATTAGCAGGATCTTTTTTAACCTTATTAGCATATCTTACTATATAAACTATAGCAATTATATTAGCAATTATCCAACCTATAAATCTCATAGTTAATCCTTCTGTAAAAGTAATACCTGCAGCATTTGAAGCTATAACTGAAGCAAAAGGATTTACAGTAGAAAACATGGTTCCTACTGAAGAACCCATATATACCGCTGCAATACATACAAGAGCATCATATCCTGCTGCTATAAACACTGGAATAAGTATAGGATAAAAAGCTATAGTTTCTTCTGCCATTCCAAAGGTAGTTCCTCCTACTGCAACTAAAGCAGTAATTATTACAATAAGCAAAAATTCCTTTCCTTTTGTTGCCCTTGATAAACTTGCTATACCTGCATCAAAGGCTCCTGTGCTGTTAAGAACTCCAATTAGTCCACCAATTATAAGAACAAATACTATAATGTCAATAGATTCTTGAATACCTTTTATTGGAGCTTGAAGGACATCTATAATCCCTTGAGGATTTGCCTCAACCCTTTCATACGTTCCTGGAATGGCTATAGGTTTATAAATGCTTCCATCTTCAAACTTTTCTATTTTTATCTTTATTCCTAGCTTGTCCAATGTCTCCTGAGTTCCTGGAAGTTCCTGTGTGCTTCCATCAGGTTTTGTAACCACAAAAATCTTTTTATCTCCATCATATTGTAATTTTGCAAAAAGTCCCGATGGAACTATGTAGGTTAAAATAGCTGCAAATATTAAAACGATAAATAATACCGTAAAGGCTGTAGGGAAACTTCTTTTTTTCTTGCTCATTTTAAAACCTCCTTGTTATGTCAAAAAATGATGTAAAATTATAAAATAATTTTAACAATTTTCTAATTTATTATAACATTTGGTCATTTTTTTGGCAATATAAATTTTATTAACATAAACTTTAACCTTAATTATAACATAAAAGGAGTGATCATGATGAAAAACATAGTAGAATTGTTCCATTCCCAATCCCTCAAACCCACATAAAATCTACCTGGCATTTCCTGAGAGGCAATAAAGTTTTTCCGTTATTGAGTTGTTTTTATACTAAATTTTCCCAAACACTGCCCTATTTTGTGTGAAAAAAGTCTTTCCAAATGGGGAGTGTTAAGGAAAAAAGGAAGGTTCTATAATAAATGTTGGGGCGTAGCCCCGGCATATTTTTTTACAAAAAAAATATGCACCTATTTTAGATGCATGGTAAAATTAAATTAACCACAAAAAATCCTACCTAAAAGAAGGCATCCAACAAGTGCACACTAATAATTGTATCAAAAATTTACTCGGTTCTTGTCCTCGTTGTAATTCTGAAACTCGTAGAGTTCACGACTATGATGTTGTTAAAGATAGACAGTTTCATTTCCTATCAGACTACTTTAAAAAAATTAAAAATCGCGATAGTGTTGAATATTTTATTTGTGATATGTGGCAACCTTATATTGATTTAGCTAAAACTTACTTTAAAAATGCTATTATTGTTATTGATAAATTCCATTATATTAGGCACGCTATGTGGGCTGTAGAAGCAGTTAGAAAACGTGTTCAAAAAGATCTATCTGTTAAATTAAGAAAATACTTTAAAAGAAACAAAAAACTTATTCTCAAGAGATTTGACCTGCTTGATGAAGATTCAAAGTTAGCATTACAAGTTATGTTTTCTTATAATAGCGATTTAACTATTGCTCACACATTAAAAGAAAAACTATTAAAAATAATTGATACTGCCTCTTCTTCTAAAGAAGCTCGTACTTTATTAAAGGAATGGATAAGACTAACACAAAATAGTGGCCTTAAAGAATTTGAAAGATGTGCCAATACTTATATCAGGTATTTTAATGAAATAGTAAATTCTTTTGATATACCATATACAAATGCTTGTACTGAAGGCTTTAATAACAAAATTAAAGTTATTAAAAGAAATGCCTTCGGCTTTAAAAACTTTGAGAGATTTAGAAATAGAATTCTTCATTGCTGTAATTAAAGCAAATTATAATACCATATTATAGAAAACCAACTCCCGTTGGTCTTTTTGTCCTGCAATTTTTTGTGAGGAACTCTCCCCATCCAACCTATCTTTCTAGAATCACTCTCAAACAAGAAAGGACAGGCATTCTAATCGAATACCCGCCCCAACAATTGACAAAGAGCCAAAATATAAAACAGGGGCTATCTAAAATGATAACCTGATAGCCCCTGTTTTATATTTACAGTTGTTTTGTTCAATTTTTCATATCTTTTCTAAAAGCAAAATAAGCAAAAAAACAGCATACCAAAAGCGGTATATTAATTATTTTTCGTCAGATTTGCTCTATATTTTTTAATTTTAACTTACAAAATGTATAAAAGAAGTATGATTTACTCAATTGGCTTTATACCCATTTCATCTAATTTCCTCCATAAAGATGCCATAGCTTTTTCAGGATCTCTATAAAATACACTCCCTCTAACACGCCAAAATGTCCAACCAACTCTTTCTAATATACGCTGGCGTTCTATATCCTCTTCCCATTTATCAATACCGTGCCATTTATCTCCGTCGCATTCTATCGCCAATCTATTGCGAATTCCTTCTACTACCAAATCAATTCGCTTACCTAAATTCGCAACTTTTACTTGAGGTATTACTCTATACCCACGAGCACAAATAATTCTATAAACATCTTCTTCAAATTTTGATTCGAATAGATGTTTAACTTCATCTATTTTTTGTTGTACTCTATATGGATTTTGACAATACTTTAGCAAACGATATCTTGCACATTCTGGATTATTTATATCCTTTAATTGCACAGAATGAAACAAAAACATTTGGTCTCTTGCCCTGCTTGCTGCAACATTAAACCTTTGATAATCAGAACGCTTGGTTAATGCCCTAAACCTCACATTTGGTGCAACAACCATTGAAAGGAAAATTATATCTCTTTCATCGCCCTGGAAGAAGTATGCATCACCGCATATCAGCTTTCTTTCAACCATTTCTTTTTCTCCAATTGCCTCTCTTAAAAGTTCCTCAATAAGTTCTGCTTGATCATCTCCCTGAAGGGAAATAACCCCCATTGTCTTTCCATTATATTTTGGATCAGAACAAAGTTTCACAATATGTTTTACTATAGCTTCTGCTTCAGGTTTATTTATTACTTTAGTAGTATGTTCTTCCACAAATCCTTCCTCTACAAATATTGCTGATACAGGCGGTTCAAATATTTCATGAGACATTGGTAATCTTAATGGTATTATTTTCCCTTCATACATAAAATCATTACTAAATTGTATTATTTCAGGAACACTCCTGAAGTGTTCTTTTAATACAACTTTGTTTTCAAAAATTTGGTTTGCAATATCATACAAACTTGTAGTTAGTTCGAACCTATTCGCATGTGGTATTACTCCAGATAAATACCTTTCTATGAGTTGATGCACTTCCTCCACATTTATTCCAATACTTTCAGGGCTTATCTGATTATCATCTCCAACTATCACTGCTTTTTTTGCTCGTAATAAAGCACACAAAGCAAATAAGTTACTCTGACTGCTTTCATCTACAATTATTACATCAAATAAATCATCCGTAAGTTTTATATTCTCGATTATCTTTTGTATAGGCATTATCCAAACTGGGATAGCTCCTTTACAAATCTGCATTTCTTCCCTTGCTTCTTTTCGATACATATTAGCATATTTACCTGTTCCCTTACCGATTTTTCTAACTGCTTGCACAAATGCATGCAAACTTTTCTTTTGTTCATATGTAGTTCTTTCAATTTGCGCAAGCCATGTTGATTTCGCAACAAGCTCTCTTAATATATGTGATTCCTTTTTTTCTTCCTCCTTCAACAATTCCTCAAATTTTTCTATATTAGTTGTTTCTTCTAAATCTTTTAGGTAAGTATCACATTGTCTCCATTGCCACGCTAATTTCCAATCATCAGGTGGTATTAAAGGTTCCCCCTGCCCACCTTGTTCAATTATCATTCTTACCCATTTAGGTGCTACTGCTTCAAGTCTATCTTTTAGGCTTGAATAAACATTATAATCTTCTTCTAACCCTTCAAGTCGAGCAATTTCCCAGTATTCTTTACTCCATAATTCTGTATCTTTTGTTTCACAAGCATTTAAAAGACTTATCCAGCTCGGATGAGCATTATTTGATTCCTTTCCGCGAATTAATAAGGTTTTTAATCTGTCAAAAAATGCATTGGCATTATTCCACTTTTTCTTTAATTCAAGCACCTCTATCCCTTTATAAAGTTTTTCAAACCATTTTACATCGGTCCAAGCAGGTGTTTCTGGAATGCCCAAGCTTTTTAAAAATTCTTGCAAAGGTTTTACAACTTTATCATTCCATTGTAACCCTTTTTCTATTTTATCTATAAGTTCTTCTACATAAAAAGAAAATCTTGGTATTGAATTAGATAATTGTGGCCCTCCAATGTCTTTCATTATATTATTCCATTTTAATATTAACTTGTTTTTAATTTCATTTTTCTCTATATATTTGATAATTATATCAACATCATTTTCATTTTTTATTTCATGCCCGTCTAAAGATATTTTACTTTTATCCATTAAATACGCATATTTACGACCCGTAATGTTTTTAAAAAACCAACTTATCTGTTTAACGCCTTTTAGTTTTTCCTTTAAAACTTTTAAGTCTTCCTTTGCAATTGCAAAATCGATATCTTCAGAAAAAGCAATCTCATGTTCTATTAATTCCATATCAAGATTTTTTATTTGCTTAATCCTATCTCGACTTTCCTGAACAAGTACCTTCCATAATTCTTTTCTGTCCCCACCTGATATTGAATCCTTCATAATAAACTGTATCCAAGGTTCGTTTAACTCTTTTAGTTCATTAATTATAGACAAAATCTTTTGCTTATATGTATCTAGTTCGTTATATACATGTTGAGACACATTCCAATCCTTTATATAATTAGACTTTTCCGCTATTTGCTGCTCAATGCTTATAATATTCAATACATTTTCATTGAATATATGTGGATCAGGTAATTCTGAAGTTTTTGGTCTCTTTTTTCCTAAACTTTCTTTATCGCTCGTTCGTAACTTCCCCGCTAATTCAAAAAATTTTCTTATCTCTGCTTCCGATAAAGGACATTCTTGATCTATTCTTATAGAATCAGGCATCCAGTTATATTCAATATTTTCTTTTAGCCATTTTGCTATTTCTAAAGGAGTCATTTCACGATTACCAATACTAACCTTTTTGTTTTCCAATTCACCAGCCTGTTTAATTAAATTTTGATATCGAGTCTTCTTTTTCCTTGTTTCATATAATTCATTTCTCAGTCTTTCTATTTCCCTTTTTAAAAATTGCGGATCGTAGCTATCAATATTTTCAGTAATATTTTCTATTGAATTCTCTAATTCCTTCACAGAAGCATAATCTCCTCCCAATACACTTACACACAAATGTCTAATTTCTTCTGGGATCTTATCCCTTAAAACCCGCAATGCTCTCTCTTTTTCACTCGTCACCAACACTCTTTTCCCATGTGCAAGCAAATGACAAATTAAATTAGCAATTGTATGACTCTTCCCTGTGCCAGGTGGCCCCTGAACAACTACACCAGGACTTACAACCAACTTCTGAGCGATCAATTTTTGCTCATTATTTACTGGAAGAGGAAATAATAAATCTTCTCCAACAGAATCCCAATTATCTTGATTACTATTTGTTTCACATTCCTTCCTGTATTCTTCCAAATCATCAGTGGCAAGCAATTTAATAGTATCAGGAATAGGATAACCACTTCTTATCTTACCTATTGCTGTAATTAATTCTGCATGCCATATGCGTCCGCTGGTTCTCCTTAAAAATATAACAGGCGAATAAGTAATTACAGGAATTTCCTGTATATTTTGGGAGGGAAAATCTTCTTCTGAATATATCCCTTCAGGATTTATTGTATGCACTATCTCCTTTAATAGAGGATTTATTGATTCTTTATCCCAAACATTTATTTCTGCCTTTGGAATTTCTAATTCCAATTCTTGTAGCCTCTTAATATATGGTATTTCAAAACTGTTAAGCATATCAATTTCCAAATATGTTCCTTTACTTGTTGGTAAGAGTATAAAAATCCCATTTTTAGCATCAAACTGTAACTCTAATGGTGTTACAAGTACAGGTCTTTTAATCTTAAATCCATTAACACCCCATGTTAATAAACCATGCCCCCATGCAAGTTCAACATCTTCTCCTTCACGCTGAATTCTTTGATGTAATGTAAATAATTTGGTATATAACTTTTGAATTCTTTTTTTAGGCAAAGCTTTATTTACCCAAGGACGCCACGCATTCTCAATCCATTCCTTAAATACCTCTACTCTTTTAGGATCATCTTCAAAATTTTCGTAATCCATTTCATCTTTTTCGAACAATAAAGGATCATTATAATAAAGAGAATTTCTATTGCTTATTTCTTGCTTTCCTGGAACTTTACCTTTTCTAGGAATTTGCTTTTTTACTATTGGTTCCTTTTCAGGATCAGGCCAATAAGTTACCCACTCATTTAATATCGCTGGCAATTGGGGAACTGGTGGTAGCTCTTGTTTATGCACTTCAAGCCACGCTTCTTTATATTTTCCACTACCATTTAAAAAACACCCCTCATAATCCGGCAAATCTTTTTGCCAGATTACTTCATCATACTCTTCAATATTTCTAATTACTGTTTCATTCAAATTCTTAACAGCTAAAAGATATTCAAATATTTTGCAAACCTTATCCCTTATATCCATATATGGTACCCTCCTTTTGAAACAGAATTCCGAATAAATCATATAAGAACATAATTCATTTTTTTAAATCAAGCAGCATCTTCAAAAAGAGATACAGCCTGTTCAATGACCAATTTAACTACATTATCCAGCTTTTGTGGATCTTTGAAGCCCTTTCTTCTTAGTAATCTTTTTACTGTTGCCCTGATGGATGCCTTAATGTTTTCTTTTATAGTCCAATCTACCTGTCCCTCGGTTTTGCTTTTTATAATTCGCACCAGCTCTCTTGCAATTTCTTTTGCTTCTTCGTCATTTAAAATAGCCTCTTCCCCTTGACATACAATATCATAAAAGGCCATTTCTTCTTCTGTTAAGTTCATTTCTTTTGCCCGTTTGTCCATATTCTGCATTTCTTTTGCCAAATCAATAAGGTGCTTTATAACTTCGGCAGATGTAATAGCACGATTATGATACTTATTCAAAACTTTTTCTATCATTTCTTTAAAAGAGGCATACTTTACATGATTCTTCCTTATCTTAGCCTTAATCTCATCATTGAGCAGTTTACGCAAAACCTCAATCTGCAAGTTTTTATTTTCTTGCCCCATAAGTTTATCTAAAAATTCCTCACTCAAAATAGACAAATCTGGCTTTTTCAATCCAGCCGCATCAAATATGTCAATTGGTTTATCACTTGCAGCAACACCCTCCGAAATAATCTGTTTTATCGCACTGTCCAGCTCTTCAATTGATAACCCTTTGGGCGGCGTGTATTTGACAATATTGCTTCTTACTGCTTGGAAAAAGGCAACATCTGAACGAATACGCATAGCCTCTTCTCTTGGTACTACAAGGGCAAAAGCCTTGCACAATGCCATGCATTGATCCAAAAAATTTTTCTTTGTGGTTTCATCTTTATTGATCAAATCCATAGCCTGTTTTAAAATATAAAGCTTATATTCCGCACTCTTTTCCTCCCAACCAGAAAAATCAATGCCGTGGAAGTATGAACAGACAATGTCATACTTCTCCTGCATAATCCTTATTGCTTCGTCTATGGGTAAGGTAGTAGCATCCTTGCCCGTGCTTCTTGTGTAGTTTGCCAGTGCCAGTTTTAAATCATCAGCAATACCAATATAATCCACCACTAGTCCAGCAGGTTTATCTTTAAATACCCTGTTTACTCTGGCTATAGCCTGCATTAAGTTGTGCCCTCTCATGGGCTTGTCGATATACATTGTATGCAGACACGGCACATCAAAGCCAGTGAGCCACATATCCCTGACAATTACCAGTTTAAGAGGATCGTTAGGGTCTTTCATCCTTTTTTCAATCTCTTTTATTTGGGACTTCGTATATAGGTGTGGCAAAAATTCTTTCGGGTCTTTCGAAGGATTTCCTGACATTACAATTTTAATTACGCCTTTGTCTAAGTCATCGCTGTGCCAGTGCGGCCTTAACTTTACTATCTCGTTGTAGAGGTCAACGCAAATCCTTCGGCTCATGCATACTATCATGCCTTTGCCTTCAAGGACCTTACATCTCTCCTCAAAATGCTCTACAATATCCCTTGCTATGGTTTCAAGCCTTTCTTTGGTCCCTACTAATGCCTCCAAAGCTGCCCATTTTGTCTTGAGTTTGTTCTTTACCTCTTCTTCCTCGCCTTCTGTCACTTCTTCAAAGTCCCTGTCAATGTTTTCGTTTATCAAATGAAGCTTTACCAATCTTCCCTCATAATAAATGGGCACAATGGCTTTGTCCTCTACTGCTTGTTTCATATCATAGATGCTGATATAGTCTCCAAACACCTGAAGGGTGGACTTGTCTTCAAGATCGATAGGCGTCCCTGTAAAGCCAATAAAGCTGGCGTTAGGAAGCGCCTGCCTTATATACTTCGCAAACCCATCGATAAATTCATAGTGCGACCTGTGAGCCTCGTCGACAATGACAATAATGTTGCTGCGGTCCGAAAGAAGGGGATAGGTTTTGCCCTTCTTTAAAGCTTTTTTAAGTTTTGGATCAACAACCTCTGAAACCTCTTCTGCTTCCGCCTGAAATTTCTGTATTGTTGTAAAGAATATGCCGCCTGCTGCAACCTGTGAGAGTTTTTCTTTTAAATCTTCAACGCTCTCTGCCTGTTTTGGATATGGAATCAGGTCGCTTGCATTACAAAAAGTTTCATACAGCTGATCATCAAGATCGTTACGGTCGGTAATGACTACAATCGTGGGATTCTGAAGTTCTTTAAGCTCTATTATCTTTCCCGTATAAAACACCATAGAAAGACTCTTACCGCTGCCCTGCGTGTGCCAGAATGTGCCTATTCTTCTATCACCGCCAGGAGATGTCGCCCTGATTGTTTCCTCCACTGCTTTGTTAACACCGTAATATTGGTGATACATAGCCATAATTTTAATTACTTCATCCTTCGCAGTGGAAAAAGTGATAAAGTTTCTTATTATGTCGAGAATTCTTCTTTTATCAAACATGCCTTTTATCAAAACTTCAAGTTCTGGCATCCCCTCTACGCTGCTGACACCGTCAATGGATTTCCATGCAGAAAACCTCTCCCAGGGTGCGGTAAGCGTTCCTGCTTTTGCTTTACTCCCATCAGACACAACGCAGATCTCATTGTAAGCAAAAATGTCTGGAATATCCCTTTTGTACAGTTCAAGCTGTTTATACGCCCCTTCTATTGTAGCCGTCTTATCTAATGGATTTTTCAGTTCGAATAATCCTACTGGCAGGCCGTTAATATAAACCACAATATCAGGGATTCTTACACCTGCACCTTTGATTATCACTTGGTTACAAACAAGAAAATCGTTGTTTTCTGGGTTTTCATAATCAAATATCTTTACTATTTCTCCGACTTCTTCGCCTTCGCTGTTGCGTCTTGTAACTTTTGCACCATTGCGGTATATTTTATGTATCTCTCTGTTGTTCAACTCTATCCTCGGATACTGGAGGTTCTTTAACTGGCGCACCGCTTCCTCAATGCAGTGCAGCGGAAGTTCGGGATTCAATCTTATTAGGGCATTATAAAGCCTGTTTTTTAAAATAACTTCTCTGTAGTCTTCTCTGTCTTCTACTGGTATCTCACTGCCATGTAAGTATTCGTAGCCTATGTCCTTAAACCATTTGATGGCTGCCTGCTCTACAACACTCTCAAAGTTTTGATTAAGGTTCATGGATTACTCACCCTTTTTTACATAAAATCTATTTTTCAAGACACTAAAATCTGTCTAAGTCTATTTTTCATCATTTCTCTGCGCTTGCAGAAAAATTCTTTAAAATTAACAATTGAAAGATCCAACCCTGTCAAATAATGAAGTTCTTTATATTGATTTTTGGCATTGTAATTTTTGTAGTTTTCATCAAGCCATTCTATAAACGGCTTTGCACTTTTTGACATATTTATGTTGCCTTCTAAAAGCTGTAGATTGGGGATTTTATTGTAATTTTCAAGACAAAAATCAATGTCTTCTGGTTTTACTCCTAATTTAAGAAGTTTTTCTCTGCTTGTAAAAAAGCTTTTAGGATGTATATGATCTTGGTGAAAGAGGTTGTTATAGTCCAGTGTGGGATATAAAAGGGCTAAAACTGAAAAAGTATACTTTTTGCCATACTCGTATTCCAGCAGATTTTCTATTTCCTCGTCTCCAAAGTCAAGTGATTTTGAAGTTCCTTTTAACCTTTGCTTCATAATTTCAACTGGAAAACCATTTAAGTTTTGCCTTATAATGTCCCTTATAATGCTCAAAATATAGTCTGAATTGCCGCCAAAAGTCTGCTTTAGCAGAACAATGTGCAGCCACTTTTTTATTTTGTCTCGCTCACCTCTAAAATTCACAGAGGTTACAAAATTGTTTCTTAAGTCCTTTTTATACAAGTAGTAAGCTATCGGTATAATGGCGTTATTCGAAGTCAATGTCTGATAATCAAATCCGAATGTATTTATCAATTCCACAGTTGTCCTTATGCTTTCTTTTATCTTGTCCCAATTGTCCTGAATAACAGACATATTCTGTTTGTTAAAATTATCAACTTTGAATCTGATATCATTAAAATCACAGAGGACAAGGCATGTCTTTAAAACAAAATCCTTATTAAAGCTAAATCCTCTTCCAACACTATTTATTTCATCCACAAAATTTATAATTTCTTCGCGAGCGTCTTTTTCATCCCACTGGGCAGTAGCAATTGAAAGAAGCAAATCGGAATAGCTCAACTGCGTGCCACCGCTATTTACACGGATGAAAACATTCAACACCTTATCAAGTTCTTGATCTTCCTCAAGATAGTAATTTATTATTGGCCGTTTAAAAATCACATCTGATAATCTGAAAAGGGTTTTGGAAGCAAATTTATTTGTAGCAAGCTGATTTTCTATCAAATAGTCATTGATCTGCGAAGGGTCCTGAGGATCAAAATTAAGAATATCTCCAACTTTGAACCAGAATGTGTTTTCATCCCTCTTCTTAGCATCTTCTTCTGTGAGAAATCTAAAATCGTAATTCAAATCTTCATCATCAGCTTCTTTAAGCAAATTCAAATAGAGATACTTCTTGGGGAAAGCGGCAGGGTCATTCCATCGCCTGTAAGGAACTTTTGAGGCGTAACTCCCTTTTAAAGCGATATAAAGGGAAGTTAGCCTCTGCTGTCCATCAAGCACTGAGATTATCTCCTCATCTCCCAGCAAGACTGCTTTCTGATTGTGGGTCTTGCCTTGATGATGGTGGCAGATAAATTCATAGAACTGATATTTTTTAACGCTTTCTTTTGAAACTTTCCAAAAGAGAAAAGAACCAATTGGGTAGCCCCTCATAATCGAGTCAAAAAGGCGCTCTATTTGTTCTTCACTCCACACAAATTCCCTCTGTATCGCAGGCAGCAGATATTTTCTGCTGCTTATATTTTTTATGGCATCATATATAGTAATCGGTGTTTGAAATGACATACTTTTATTCTCCTTTCAACATCTCTAATCAATTTTCACATTACCCTTATTTCGCCTGATATAAGTTTGGGAAGCAGGGTGTCTCTAATTTTTGCTAATTTTTCATTTTGTTCATTCGAAGCAATTATTTTTTCAATAATTGGAGAAATAATTACATTGAATTTTTGTAAAATATTTTTGGTAGGAATCATAACTTTCACTTCTTTTAGTATTTGCTGGTTAATATTCTTCAAAGTTGTGCCATTAGAGTATATCTCCAATTTCTGTTTTATATTTTTTAATGAGAAATATAAGTAGAATAACTGAAGTTTATCATATAACCTAAATCTGATGATAAAACTTGAGTAAATCAAATTTGAATCACCATTCATATTAATTCCAATTTCTCCAGGATTAGCACTTCTAACTATCAATAAATCTCCTTCTTTTAATAAATATTGATTTGCTTTCCTTTTATCAATATTAATTGTGTCTAGTCGGCTTGGAATAATATAATCAGTAGTTACTAAATCCCTCACATTCACGATTTTATATTCTGAATCTCCGCTTTCTTCTCTTCCATAATTGATACCATTCTTAAACTGACCTATTTCTCCTAATTTTTTTACCTCCCACCCCTTCGGTATCGGTCCCAATTCACTATCTACAAATTCTCCCCCGCTGGATTTATAAGGTTCTCCATTTTCGTTTGGAAATTCAAAATCAATAAACCAGTGCTTGAATATAGCCTGTGCTATTTCTTCAAGGGTTTTGTTCATCTCATTGTTGATTTCGATTTTATCGTCAAAGGCAGAAAGGATGGAAGCAATTTTTTGTTGTTCAATTAAATCACTTGGTATGTATACTTCAAAATTTTTTATGTCATCTTTACTAATAGCAGGGAAAACAGTTCCCGAAGAATAGTTATCCCATCTTGTTTTATTCACTTTCAGTAAATAATATAGAAAACGATTATCTCCTTTAATTAAAGAAAGAGCAGCAATACCTCTTCCAATACAACATTTACTATTAGCAATATTGACATCCCCAACAGGAGCTCTTACACTTAACAGCACTTCCCCTTTTTCAGCAATTTTTATTGGACGACTGCAATATTTAGTTACTTTTGGCTTTCTATCTCCAAAATCCGTTCTGCCTTGGTAAAAAGGTAACCCTTCTCCATTTTCATTATAAGTTTCAGATTTCGGAGATTGTCCCATATTTATATTGCATATATTACCTAATTTAGCATTAATCCATTCACTCCCCATATCCCAACTCCTCCAGATTCGCCTTTATAATTTCGTCAAGCCTTCTTGCTTCTTTCATCTGCTGATAGAGTTTTTCAGTCAGTTCTGCCATTTTTTCTTCAAAAGGTATATCGTCTTCTTGAGTTTCCTCTACACCTACATACCTGCCAGGGGCAAGGACATAATCGTTTTGTGCAACAACTTCCACAGGAACCGAAGCACAAAAGCCTTTTACATCTTCATACCCGTTTTTATTTCTCCAGTTATGGTAAGTCTGGGCAATCTTTTGAATCTCCTCATCAGTAAGTTCTCTATGTGTCCTGTCTATCATAACCCCCATCTTTCTGGCATCAATAAAAAGAATTTCTTTCGTTTCCCTCCCTTTACGGATGAACCACAAACATGCAGGAATCCCCGTTGTGTAAAACAGCTGTGGCGGCAGGGCAACCATACAATCTACAAGATTATCCTCTATGATCCTTTTCCTTATCTCATACTCCGCATTGTTGCTGGTAGTCATAGAACCGTTGGCGAGCACAAAACCAGCAACACCTTTTGGCGCAAGATGATAAATAAAATGCTGTATCCATGCATAATTTGCGTTGGAATCTGGCGGCAGCCCGTACTTCCACCTCACATCATTTGCCAACCTATCTGCTCCCCAGGCACTGTCATTGAACGGCGGATTTGCCAATATATAATCTGCTCTCAAATCCTTAAACTGGTCATCTGTGAAGGAATTCCCCAACCTTATATCTGCCTCAATGCCTCGAATTGCAAGGTTCATTTTACACAGCCTATAAGTGGTCGGATTGGACTCCTGCCCATAGATTGAAATATATCCCTTCTTGCCTGCATGAGCCTCTACAAAGCATATGCTCTGTACAAACATACCTCCAGAACCGCAGCATGGATCAAAAACCCTGCCATGAAGAGGCTGAATCATTTCAACAAGAAGTTTGACAACACTTGAGGGTGTAAAGAACTCGCCACCTCTCTTGCCCTCTTTTCTAGCAAATTCGGAAAGAAAATATTCATAAACTCTCCCTAAAACATCCAATTCCTCATTTTTACCAAAATTAATGCTACCAATCAAATTGACAATTTCACCAAGAGTGTGTGGATCTAAAGGCGCTTTGGTGTATACCTTTGGAAGAACACCTCGTAGCTGCTTTGGATTCTCCCTCTCAATCAAATCCATAGCGTCATCAATAAGTTTTCCTATATCGCTTCGCCGAGCATTTGCCATTATGTATTCGTATCGTGCCTCCTTGGGCACATAGAATACATTCGCAGCTATGTACTCATCTTTATCTTCCAATACAAACTGCGCTTCCTCTTCAGTTTCGCAATAATATTCCTCGTTTTCAGGGTCTTTTACTAATTGCTCTAATTCTTCCCTACGATATTTGAACGCATCTGAAATGTATTTCAAAAATATGGTTCTATGTCAATAGTTGGGGTGGGCAAATTATTCAGATGCCCGCCCTTGCTAATTTCCAAGGAGTTTTTATGTAATTGAGATTAATTTAAG
>NZ_FNUK01000006.1 GCF_900108045.1 Caloramator fervidus
GTTCTGAATAGGAACGTCTTTAATTTTTTGGGTTCTGTAGTCATGGACTTTAGAAGTAGTAGAGCCACAAGAAGGGCAAACATGAGATTTTTTTTTAGTTTCAACATGAAATTCAACGAAATCATCACCATTTACAATATTTTTTACGAAAACATCTTTTAAATTAAGCAAATTATTGATAAAATTATTCCTAAGCACTTTATCAGATGCCTCCTTTCAAAATATTTTGTGGGTTAATTATATTTTAGCAAAGCTGGCATCTGAATAAAGTGCTTTTTTGTATTTAAAGAAAAAATGTTGAGGTTTATTTACCACCCCAACATTTATTATAGAACCAAAAATATAAGCCCAAGAACGATATGTTTATACTCTGATGGTTCCATATTATTTCGCAACCTATCGGCTGCTGCCCAAAGGGTTGAAGAAAAGTTTAACACTCCATCGTTGTTCTGACCCATTTCCTTTTTCACTCCCCTAAATATTATTTCGCTTTTAGTAAAATTAGGCTCTTTGTTCTTCCTTATCCATGACACGGAAATAAGTATAAACCATATTTCGTAACAATCGGCTAATAGTTACATTGTAGCGTTGAGCAAGGCTTTTGATATACTCAAGCTCTGCATCGGAAACTTTTATATTAACCATTTTCCCCGACTTCGACTGGAAAGTGTAATCCTCCAAAAGGTTGGCTGGATGAAAATTGTAAAGGATATACATAATCATCTTCGCCCGCGTGGAAGCTATTTTGTTTTCAACTGCATACTCCTTTAGTTTCCTATGCATCGCTGGACTCACTAAAGCCCAAATCTGATGAGGCTTTCTCACGAAACAAATCCCTCCCTCTCTTTAATCATAGCACAATGCGTAATAAAATTCATCAAGTTTTTTTTTAGATTTTTCTTTAAACTTCATGAGTAAAACTAAGCTTATACTGCAGCATTGAAAATTACCTTTTAAGACTGACTTTGGCAAATAAAAGGCATTTATAAGCTTTTATCTATGAATTATTGCGTTTTTCTTTCGCTTGTCACGATTTTCTTTATAATGTTTTCTTAATAACCGGTGAGTGTGTGGCGTTTTTAAAAACATAAAGCTTCATTTTCGGTTAATACTTTATCTTCTAAAGTGCATTTTTAGTGGGCCAACAGTAATTAATTTCTATTAATTGCTATTAATGCGGATCAATATGCATTAATAGAAATCAATAGCCATTAATACGGATCAATGCATATTAATAGGAATTGATAAAGCTGCTGCAATTTAAACTCGTTTTTAAAAACCTCTGCTTACAACTCATCTTACGATATTTGAAGCAAAATTAGCCAATCCCTTGTAATTTAAATACAATTTCGATTTTAAAAACGAAAATCTTTAAGTTTCATATTCAAAATCGTTCCGTTCATTTTTAAAAATGAAGTTCAAAAACGAAAAAAAAGAAAGCCTCTATTCTGAAAGTCTACAGAATAGAGGCTTTTCATTTTATAGTTCTATGCACCAACACTTTTAAATCCTTAATCCTTTTTTCTAATAAACCTTTAGTAAAATTTGATTTTAAAATCCCTTTTTAGTTATTATAAGAGCAAATAATAACATTCCTAAGAAGGGAGAGTGATAGGTATGGAGCAAATTGACATAAGCATAAAGGATTTTAAGACGCTGATTGTATGGCAAAAAGCAAGAGAATTAGCTCAAGATATTTATCAGATTTCAGCTAATTTTCCTGCATTCGAAACTTATGCAACAAAATCGCAAATAATAAGGGCCGCCACCTCCATTGGCGTCAACATTGCGGAGGGCAACGGCCAGCTTTATAAGAAAAAACAAATCAATTTTTTAAACAATGCATTAGGAAGCGCATCAGAAACAAGGCACTGGCTTATTACAGCCCTTGATAACAAATATATCTCACAAGAAGACTATAATAAGCTCGAACAAAAAACAATTAAAATAATTAGAATGTTAATCGGCTATATAAAAAAACTGCAGGAACAAGCAGATGAAAGGGAATTGTGGAATAGGTAACATACAGCTACTTTGCCTATTCCTCTTTTTTTTGTAACTTTATTCCTAAAACCCCTCATGCCTCTATCTCTTACACCATATAAACCTGTTCCTGTACTTCATCTATTATTATATTTTTTTCCGTTACATAGAACCTGATAAAAATTCGTTCGTTAATATCAGTAATCTTGCCAACATCTCCTTCTTCGAGTTGCATGATATAATCTTTGCTTCTGTTGATCATTTCAGTAACCTTTTGTTCTAATACCTTCTTGTCAGCATCATAGCAATCCATCATACAGCCATTCCTGAAAAATATTCTTCGCTCCAGTTTCTATCCCTCCTTATCTTTCCTGCAATAATAATATCAAATTTTTATATCTGTTAAAAGAAGATGTTTTTTACAGGTTCAAGGATTTCAGAAATAAGCAAATTTCCCTCCCTCAAACCCGCAAAAACTCTGCCTGGCATTTCCTGGGAGGTAATAAAGTTTTTCCGTTATTGAGTTGTTTTTATACTAAATTTTCCCAAACACTGCCCTATTTTGTGCGAAAAAAGTCTTTCCAAATGGACAGTGTCAAGGTTAAAAGGAAAAAGGGATAAGTGGCGTAAAACCCTCATCTATCAAGGCTTCACCACTTATCCCACTTCTTGTCCAATGCTGCTTATCCATTAAACCTTTTCCCTTTTCCCTACCTAAATGGAACCACTTTTTTCGCATGCGGAAAAGGTTTATTTGAAATATACACTTTCACTACTTATCCCTGATCTTTTTATTCAACTGTTACAGACTTTGCAAGGTTTCTTGGTTTATCAACATCGCATCCTCTTTCAACTGCAGTATAATATGCAAGAAGCTGAAGAGGAATTACGCTTAAAACTGGAGCTAAAATTGATAACGTTTTTGGGAGATATACAACTGCATCGGAAACCTTTGATATATCATCGTTTCCTTCAAAGGCAAAGGATATTACATGGGCACCTCTTGCAACAACTTCCTTTATATTGCTTAACATCTTTTCAAACAATTCTTCTTGAGTTGCAAGGGCAATTACAGGAACTCCTTTGTCTATAAGGGCTATAGGACCATGCTTTAACTCTCCTGCCGCATAAGCTTCTGCATGTATATATGAAATTTCCTTTATTTTTAATGCACCTTCTAAAGCTACTGCAAAGTCAAGACCTCTTCCTATATAGAACATATCCTTATGAACATAATGGGTTGCTGCAAACTTTTGTATTGTTTCCTTTTGATTTAAGAGGTATTCTGCCTTTTCTGGCAATTTTAACATTTCATCCCTTATAAGCCTAAATTCTTCTATACTCAAGTTTCCATTTAATCTTCCAAGATATAAAGCAATTATATACATAGCTATAAGTTGAGTTACGTAAGCCTTTGTTGAAGCAACTGCAATTTCTGGACCTGCCCATGTATATAAAACATCATCTGCTTCTCTTGCAACAGAACTTCCAACAACATTCGTAATAGCTATAACCCTTGCACCATGTTCCTTAGCAAGCCTTAAAGCTGCTAGTGTATCTGCTGTTTCTCCTGATTGGCTTACTACTATCATTAGCGTATTTTTATTTATTAAAGGATTTCTATATCTAAATTCTGAAGCCACATCAACTTCAACTGGTATCTTTGCAAGTCTTTCTATTACATATTTTCCAACTATTCCAGCATGATATGCTGTTCCACAAGCTACAATATAGATTTTGCTTATACTTTCAAGATCTTCTTTCGTAAGCTTTATATCATCAAGTTTAACTTCATCAACATCCATCATTATCCTTGATGTCATAGTATCCTTTATGGCCTTTGGCTGTTCATGAATTTCCTTTATCATAAAATGTTCATATCCACCTTTTTCTGCTGAAGCAGCATCCCATGTAACATGGAATATTTCCTTATTAATCTTTAATCCTTCTAAAGTATAAAATTCAACATTATCCTTTGTCAATACTGCTATCTCTCTATTATCAAGAAGATACACATCTCTTGTATAAGGTAAAACTGCAGGTATATCTGATGCTATAAAGTTTTCGCCTTGTCCCTTTCCTACAATTAAAGGACTATCTTTTCTTACTGCTATAAGCTTATCTGGTTCTTTACTGCAAATTATTCCTAACGCATAGGAACCTTCTATTTTTGATACCGCCTGCATTGTAGCTTTTAATATATCTCCTTCATAAAAATAATCTATAAGATGAGGAACAACCTCTGTATCTGTTTCTGTTTTAAATTCATATCCTAAAGACATTAACCATTCCTTAAGTTTTAAATAATTTTCAATTATACCATTGTGAACAACACTTATTGTAAAATCTTTATTTGAATGAGGGTGTGAATTTACATCTGAAGGTTCTCCATGAGTTGCCCATCTTGTATGTCCAATTCCAACTGAACCTTCAATTGGATTATTTTTTAATCTCTCCTCAAGGGCTGCTAATCTTCCTTTGCATTTTTCAACTTGTATTTTACCTTGGTTTATAATTGCAACACCTGCAGAATCATATCCTCTATATTCAAGCTTTGATAAACCTTCTATCAAAATTGGAACTGCCTTTTTTGGTCCTATATATCCAACTATTCCGCACATACTTATCTCCTTTCAATCATTTTTTGACCTGCTCCCTCTTTGTCCCGAAAATCGCTTTCCGGTTTTGTAGGGTAGCTAACGGTGGTCAGCCGCAGGGCATCCGCCGATAACTCGATAAACCCTGTCCTCGTCAACTTATCAGCATATAGCTGATAAGTCCCGGCGCTTTATTTTAAACTACTAATTTAATTTTATCCCTCCTTCCTTTAATAAATCAAAACTGCCTAAAAAGGCAGTTTTGACTTAATTCATTATATAATATTCATATTATCTTTAAAATATATTTGCTAAAAAATTAATAAAATATTAATTATTTACACCTTTCTTCTATTAAATTAGCAAGCTTTCTAGCCATATCGGTAATCTTTTCTAAATCTTCTCCCTCAAGCATAACTCTAACTAAAGGTTCTGTTCCTGATGGTCTTATTAGAACCCTACCTTTACCTTCAAGATGTTTTTCTACTTTCTGTATCTCTTTTACTATAACTTCATCATTTAAGTAAGCATTCTTTTTATCGTTTGAAACCTTTGCATTTACAAGAACTTGTGGAAGTTCTTTCATAATTGATTTTAGCTCTGACATTTTTTTGCCGCTCTTTTTTAATATTGAAACAAGCTGTAAAGCCGTTATAAGCCCATCACCAGTAGTATTATAATCAAGGAATATTATGTGTCCTGATTGCTCTCCTCCAAGTTTATACCCATTTTTTAACATCTCTTCTAAAACATATCTATCTCCAACCTTAGTCTTTACTGTTTTTATTCCTTCTTTTTGGCAAGCTATGTCTAAACCTAAATTACTCATAACAGTTACAACTAAAGTATCTTTATCTAATTTTCCTTTTTCCTTTAAGTATTTAGCACAAATTGCCATAATAAAATCTCCATTTACTACTTCTCCATTTTCATCAACTGCAAGACACCTGTCAGCATCTCCATCAAAGGCAAGTCCAATGTCACAGCCCTTTTCAACTGTAAACTTTCTAATATCCTCCATGTGAGTTGAACCACAGTTTTTATTAATATTTTTTCCATCTGGATTATTATGAATAACAAAAACTTCTGCACCAAGAGCTTTAAAAACTTGTGGAGCAACAAAATAAGATGCACCTTCTGCACAGTCAAGAGCAATTTTAAGCCCTTTAAAATCAATATCAACCGTTGATTTTAAAAAGTTAATATAATCAAAAATCGCATCATTTTTAAATTCCCTAACTCCAAGTTCTTCCCCTATTGGAGATGGGACATCTTCAAGTCCTCCCTTTATTACTTCTTCAATTTTATCTTCCACTTCATCAGGAAGCTTATAGCCATCTCTGTTAAAAAACTTTATACCATTATATTCAACTGGATTATGGGATGCAGATATTACAACTCCTGCATCAGCATTGTAAAGCCTTGTAAGATAAGCAACAGCAGGCGTTGGAACTGTCCCTACACAAATAGCCTTAGCCCCAACAGACATAATTCCTGCAACAAGGGCAGATTCTAACATATCTCCTGAAATTCTTGTATCCCTTCCAACAATAATTGTTGGTTTATGAGCCCCTTCAGTTAAAACATAGGCTCCGGCCCTACCTAGTTTATAAGCAAGCTCTGCAGTAAGTTCAGTATTTGCAATTCCTCTTACTCCATCAGTTCCAAACATTCTTCCCATATTCTTCTCCCTTTCTATGCTTAATTAATCTCCTTTACAACATATACAACTAATTTTTTCTTTAGAACATACAAAATCATAGGTATTTAAAATCTAAAGATCCAAACAATCTTATATTTGGTTCATATATCCTTTTAAATTTTTTAAGCTTTGGCATTATAATTACACCAGATTGTATTTTTCATTATTATTTTATCATTAAAAAAAATTAAATCAATATAAAAAAGAGGGGAATTCCCCTCTTTATCTTGCATACTCTGCTCCTCTTTCAAGAGCCTTTTTATTTAATTCATAGAACTGTTCTTTTCCATGTTCCTTTAAAGCTTTAAGTAAAGATTCCATTGAAACTATCTTAGTTTTTTCAACTAATGCCCCTAAAAGAACCATATTAGCTATTTTCTTTGACCCTATTTCTTCTGCTATTCTTTGAGCAGGTATTTTAATAATTTCTATATCTGTTCTTTCAGGTTCTCTATTTACAAGGTCGCTATCTATTATTAAAAGTCCACCTTTAACAACATGGGATTCAAATTTATCTAAAGAAGGTCTATTCATAACAACAACCGCTGTTGCATCAGTAACTATTGGTGCTCCTATTGGGCTGTCACTAATTATAACTGAACAGTTTGATGTTCCTCCACGCATTTCTGGTCCATAGCTTGGGAACCAAGAAACATTTAATTCCTCTTCAAGTCCTGCATAGGCTAAAAATTTTCCCATTGATAAAATCCCTTGTCCTCCGAACCCTGCAAATATTATTTCTTGATGTGGCATTATTTCACCTCCCCAGCTGTTATATCCTTCTTAACTCCTAGAGGATAATATGGTATCATATTTTCTCTTAACCATTTAATTGCTTCGTTTGGTGACAATCCCCAGTTTGTTGGACATATTGATAAAACTTCTACCATAGTAAATCCTTTTCCTTGCATTTGAAGTTCAAATGCCTTCTTTATAGCCTTCTTTGCCTTTATTATGTTTGGAACGCTGTCAACTGAAACTCTTTCAACATATACAGCACCATCTAAAGTTGCAATCATTTCTGATACTCTTATTGGATAACCTGCTGTATTAACATCTCTTCCATAAGGTGATGTTTCTGTAACTTGACCCGGAAGCGTAGTAGGTGCCATCTGTCCCCCGGTCATACCATAGATTGCGTTGTTTACGAATATAGTTGTTATTTTTTCTCCTCTTGCTGCTGCATGAACAATTTCTGCTGTTCCTATAGCTGCAAGGTCACCATCACCTTGATAAGTAAATACTATGCTATCGGGAACTGCTCTTTTAATACCTGTTGCAACAGCTGGTGCTCTTCCGTGAGCTGCTTCATACATATCACACGCAAAATAATCATAAGCAAGAACTGAACATCCAACAGGCGCAACACCTATTGTCTTATCTAATATTCCAAGTTCGTCTATAACTTCTGCCACAAGTCTATGGATAATTCCATGGGTACAACCAGGGCAGTAATGGGTTGGCACATCTAAAAGTGCCTTTGGTCTTTCAAATACTATAGCCATTACTTAGCACCTCCTACGATTTCCTTTATCTTATTTACAATTTCAGCTGGGGTTGGAACCATGCCACCACTTCTTCCATAGAAGAACACAGGCTTTCTTCCATTTACTGAAAGCTTAACATCTTCAACCATTTGTCCTTCATTCATTTCAATTGAAATAAATCCTAATTTAACTTTATCCATAACTTCATCAAATGCCTTCTTTGGATATGGCCAAAGAGTTATAGGTCTTATAAGCCCTACCTTTATACCTTCCTTTTCAAGCATCTTTATTGCGTTTTTGCATATTCTTGCTAATGTTCCATAGGAAACTATTACAATGTCAACTTCATTTTCTAAGTTGTAAAGCTCATATTTTACTTCATTCTTTTCAATTTCAGCATACTTTTGTTGTAATTTTTTGTTATGGGCTTCTAATTCTTCAGGTTTTAAGTAAAGTGAGTTTATAACATTATGAATCTTTCTTCCCCTTAATCCATTTGCAGCCCATGTCTTTTCTGGAAGGTTTCTTGTAGTCTGTCTTTCTTTAAATTCAACAGGTTCCATCATCTGACCTAACATTCCATCTCCCATTATCATAACAGGGTTTCTATATTGGTCTGCAACATCAAAAGCTTCTTGAACTAGGTCAACAAGCTCTTGAACTGATGATGGCGCATAAACAACCATTCTGTAATCTCCATGTCCGCCACCCTTTGTTGCTTGGAAATAGTCAGATTGAGCTGGCTGAATTCCTCCAAGTCCTGGACCACCTCTTACTATGTTTACAATAACACATGGAAGCTCTGCTCCCGCTATGTAGGAAATACCTTCTGACTTTAAGCTTATTCCTGGGCTTGAAGAAGAAGTCATTACCCTAACCCCTGCTCCTGCAGCACCATAAACCATGTTTATAGCAGCAACTTCGCTTTCTGCTTGTAAAAATACTCTACCAACTTGTGGCATTCTTCTTGCCATATAAGCTGCAATTTCTGTTTGAGGAGTTATAGGATAACCAAAAAAGCATTGGCATCCAGCATGTATAGCAGCTTCACCTATGGCTTCGTTACCCTTCATTAGTACCTTTTTTGCCATCTTAGGTTACCTCCTTAATTTATTTTTCAACAGTAATAACAACATCAGGACAAATCCTTGCACATGATGCACATGCTACACACTTTGACATATTTTCATCTTTTACAGTGGCAGGGTGGTATCCTTTTGTGTTTAATTTTTCTGAAAACTCAATAATTTTTACAGGGCATACTTCAATACATAAGCCACATCCTTTGCACCTATCTTCTCTAAATGTTACTCTACCCATATAAAGGCCTCCTTTAAATTTTTTTATTCCATGCTTTGCCTCCATGGTGGAAGCATAAATATTTTTATAGGAAATACATTTCCATCAAACTTTGTTTTTAATTCATCTACTAAATCCTCTCTAACTGCTGTAAAGGCTATAGGTATGTTTAACCTATTTGAAACCTCTTCCACAATTTTTTGTCCCTCTAAAATCATATCAACAGTAGTCTCATAGGATAAGTTAGTATTATTTACAAGATACTTAACCTTGAGCCTTGACGCTTTTTGGATATCATTTATATACTGGATTATACCATCAGCATCCATAGTAAAAGGCCTTGTTGTATTTATTACAAAATACATGTCATAATCTTCTTCTTTAAAATATTTATTAAATTGTCCTAATGCAACAGCCCCTTGATCATCTCCTCCAACGTCTAAAACAACATCATAACTTTTGTCATTAAATACCATCAAAGTATTTAAAGGAACTGTTCCAAGCTCTGCATTTGAAAGCTCTTTTGGAGTTGAAATAACCTTTATACCCCTACTTTCTAAAAATTCCGTCTTATCCCTTGTGCAAAAGTAAGGGTTAACTATATCAAGGTCTGCAATTGCAACCTTTTTCCCTTCTTCATTAAGCTTTAAAGCATAGTTTATAGCAATTTCTGTCTTACCGCTTCCAAAATGTCCAGTAAAAACTCTAATCCTTGACATTTAATCACCTACTTATATTCTTTTGCAGGTTCTTCTCCCCTTAATACCCTAAGTCCGCCTTCTGCAAGGGCTAGCATTTCATCCTCTCCTGGGTAAACCACAACAGGGGCAATAAAGCTTACTCTTTCCTTTATCCATTCAACAAATTCTTTTCCATATGCAAGTCCACCTGTTAATATAATTGCATCAACCTCTCCCTTTAAAACAGTTGCACACATTCCTATTTCCTTTGCAACCTGATAAGCCATAGCTTTGTATACAAGCTCAGCTTCTTTATTTCCTTCATCCATCATCTTTTTAACATCCCTTGCGTCGTTTGTTCCAAAATAAGCCATAAGCCCGCCTTTTCCTGTTATCTTCTTCTTCATCTCTTCTAAAGTATATTTTCCTGAAAAACACATCTTAACAAGGTCCCCTACAGGTAAGCTTCCTGTTCTTTCTGGTGAAAATGGTCCCTCTCCATCCAAAGCATTATTTACATCAACAACTCTTCCTTTTCTGTGGGCTCCAACTGAAATTCCTCCACCAAGATGAGCTACTATTAAATTTAACTCTTCATATTTTTTACCTTTTTCTTTTGCATATCTTTTAGCAACAGCCTTTTGATTTAAAGCATGGAATATACTCTTTCTTTGAATTTCTGGCATACCTGATATTCTTGCTATTTCATCCATTTCATCAACAACAACAGGGTCAACTATATACGCTGGTATATTAAGGCTTTTAGCAATTTCATAAGCTATGACTCCGCCTAAATTTGATGCATGCTGTCCTTGAACACCAATTTTTAAATCTTCTAACATTCTTTCATTAACAATATAAGTTCCACCTTCAATTGGCTTTAAAAGTCCTCCTCTTCCAACTACAGCATTTAATGATTCAAGAGGAATATTTTTTTCTTTTAATGCATTTAAAATAACACCTTTTCTAAATTCATATTGTTCAAATATAGTATTATATGGCGCTAGCTCTTCAGAAGAGTGTCTTAATGTTTCAACAAATACAGGATTTAAATCATCAAATACAGCAATTTTGGTAGAAGTTGAACCTGGATTAATTATAAGCATTCTAAACATAGTTCTTCCTCCCTACTTTGTAAGTTCAGCAACTAAACTTGCAAGAGCTATTGAATACAATTTACTTTCATTGCTGTCTGCCCTTGATGTTAATATAACTGGTGCAGCTGCTCCTAAGATTATTCCACCATTTTTAGCATTTGATGTGTATGTAAGGGTTTTATACATTGCATTTCCTGTTTCAATATTTGGAACTAATATTATATCTGCATGACCTGCAACCGGGCTTTTAATTCCTTTGTGTTTTGCAGCCTCTTCTGATAAGGCATTATCTATAGCTAAAGGACCATCAACTATGCATCCCTTTATTTGTCCTCTGTCATTCATCTTAGATAAAACAGCTGCATCAATAGTTGGTTGCATATCTGGATTTACAACTTCAACTGCCGCAACAACAGCAACCTTTGGCATTTCCATACCTATTGCCTTTGCAACAACAACCGCATTTTCAATTATCTGCTTTTTAGTCATAAGATCTGGAGCTATATTCATAGCAGCATCTGTTAAAAGAAGCATTCTGTTTAAAGCTGGAACTTCAAAAACTGCAACATGAGATAAAACTTTACCTGTTCTAAGCCCTTTTTCTTTATCCAAAACTGCCCTTAAGAATGTTGCTGTATCAACTAATCCTTTCATTACCATATGAGCTTGCTTAGTTGAAACAAGTTCTACTGCCTTTAAAGAAGCCTTTGCATTATCCTTTTCATCTATTATTTCAAAAGTATCTTCTGGAATATTTAAAATCTTTTCGCACTCTAATATTTTTTCTTTATCTCCTACTAAAATAGCATCTGCTATTCCCATTTTTTTAGCTTCATATACAGCCTCTAAAACAGGCTCATCTTGAGCAACAGCAACTGCTATTTTTTTAGTTGGATAATTTTTTACCATTTCTAAAATTTCATCAAATGTCTTAATCATATTCCCACCTCTTCTTCGTAAATTTTTACCTTTTCTTCTCCATTTATAACTCTTAATGCCCCTTCTGCAAGGGCAAGCATTTCATCTTCCCCTGGAACTATTTCAACATCTGATATAAATTTTACCCTATCTATAATTAAACTATTTAATAAATCTGAATAAGCTAGTCCACCTGTTAAAATTATCTTATCAACCTTTCCACACAAAACAGCAGCACAAGCTCCTATTTCCTTTGCTATTTGATAAGCCATAGCCTCAAATATAAGCTTTGCATATTGATCGCCTTCATTTATTCTTTTTACAACCTCTCTTGCATCATTTGTTCCTAAGTATCCTACAAGTCCACCTTGACCTACCATCTTTTTCTTTAATTCTTTATATGTATATTTCCCTGAAAAAGCCATTTTAACAAGATCTCCTACTGGAAGTCCTCCACACCTTTCTGGAGAAAAAGGTCCCCCCTCATTTGCGTTATTGACGTCCACTATTTTACCCTTTTTTAACGGAGCAACTGAAATTCCACCACCAAGATGGGCTACTATAAAGTTCACTTCATCTAAGTTTTTGTTCATCTTTTTTGCTATTTTCCTTGATACTGCTTTAATATTTAAAGCATGCACAAGGGACCTCCTTGGAATTTCTGGAAGACCTGATATCCTTGCTATATCTTCAAATTCATCCACTGCAACAGGGTCTACTATATAAGCATTTATTCCTTGTGAATCGGCAATTGATTTGGCAATAATCCCCCCAAGATTTGAAGCATGTTCTCCTTGATAACCTATTTTTAAATCCTCAATCATCTTTTCAGTAACTAAATAAGTTCCACTTGGCATTGGTCTTAAAAGGCCTCCACGGCCAACTATAGCTAAAAAATTAGACAAATCAAATCCTTCTTCTTTTAGCCAATTTAAAATAGCATTTTTTCTATATTCATACTGATCTGATATTCTTTCAAATTTTGACAATTCCTCAGCAGAATGAGATATATTCTTTTGTCTTATATTTTCATTTCCTTTAAAAACAGCCACTTTAGTTGAAGTTGAACCTGGATTAATAACTAATATGTATTCCCTCATGATACCCCCACCTCTTAATGAACCTCCAACTATATTTTAATTTATTTATCGTCAATTTTGCAACTATTATTTTAAAATTATTTAAAATTTTAAAATTTATTCTTCAATGGGCCTATATTTTTGCATGATTCTTTCTGCAACTTTTATACCATCCACTGCAGCAGATATAATCCCCCCTGCATATCCTGCTCCTTCTCCTGTTGGATAAAGCCCTGATATATTTACACTTTCTAAATATTCGTTTCTCTCCATCCTTATAGGAGATGAAGTTCTTGTTTCAATTCCTGTTAAAATTGCATCATAACCTGCAAATCCCTTAATTTTTTTGTCAAATTCTAATAAAGCTTCTTTTAGAGAATCTACGACAAATTTAGGAAGGCAATTTTTTAATAAAGCAAAGTTATATCCCCTTGGATAACTTGGTTTTACTTTTCCTATCTTTTTAGACAAACTATCCTTTAAAAAATCTCCAACTAACTGAACTGGAGCTAAATAACCTCCTTTTCCAACTTCAAAGGCCAATCTTTCATAATGCCTTTGAAACTCAACCCCTGCAAGAGGATGGCTTGAGCCAAAGTCACTAGGGTTTACCCCAACAACTATGGCACTGTTTGCATTTTCTTTATCCCTTGCATATTCACTCATTCCATTAGTAACAACCATATTTTCTTCAGAGGAAGCTGCAACTACAATGCCTCCTGGACACATACAAAAAGAATATACCGGCCTTCCTTCCTTTGTTGTATATGTTAACCTATAATCTGCCGCTTTTAATCTGGGATGACCTGCAAACTTTCCATATTGATTTTCATCTATCATACTTTGAAGATGCTCAATTCTAACCCCTATTGCAAATGGTTTTTGAGATATCATAAGACCTTTTTTAAATAAAACCTCATATGTATCCCTTGCACTGTGCCCAATAGCTAAAATAACAACATCACAGGGAACTTCAATATTACCATTAACTACAACAGAGTTTATTTTGCCATCAACTATTTTAAAATCTGTAACCTTTGAATTAAAGTGAATTTCTCCTCCTAAGGATATAATTTTATTTCTTATATTCTTAACTACTGTTTTTAAAATATCGGTTCCAATGTGGGGCTTTGCAACGTACGTTATTTCTTGTGGAGCTCCTGCCTTTACAAATTCTTCTAAAACAAAATCACACCTTTTATCCTTTATCCTTGTTGTTAGTTTACCATCAGAATATGTTCCCGCTCCACCTTCTCCAAACTGTATGTTAGATTCTGTATTTAATATGCCTTCCTTCCAAAATATATCAATATCTTTATCCCTTTCATCAACACATTTTCCCCTTTCAAATATTATTGGTTTATAACCATGTTGAGCAAGTAAAAGGCCAGCAAACAAGCCTGCTGGACCTAATCCAATAACAACCGGTCTATGACTTAATTTTTCCTTTCCATACTCTATTTTTAAAGCTTCTTGTTTTTCTTCATAAAGAACATCCTTACTTCCAACTTTCTCTACCACTAACATTTCATTAGGACATTCAAATATAACTTGATAAACAAAATCTATTTTGCCTTTTCTTCTTGCATCAACCGACTCTTTTATTATTTTAAAATTTCTAATATCCTCCACCTTTATTTTTGCCGTCTTTGCTGCAATATAAATTAAAGATTTAGGATCATCTTCTATTGATAGCCTTATATTGTTTATTCTAACTGGCATAGTATACCTCCATCACTTTTTATTTATTTTTACTAAAACCTGATTCTGCATTTTTTTGATATTTACATCTTTTAAAACTTCTATTTTTATAGGAAGATAATGCTCACCCTCATTTTTATTTTCAACATCCACATAAGCCCTTATATCTTCGCTACTTAAAGAGTTTACAATGCTTTCAGGTCCTTCAACAGTAACATTTATTTTATCAGGATATATACTGTAATCAAAATTATTGTTGATATTTAAAATTCCAACATCCACAACAAAATTTTTCTCTACTTTATTTTCTACTTTAATTTCAACAGTTATGTTTTTAAAATTTTCTTCTATATATACATCCTTTGGAATGATTAATTTTACAGTTTTGCTTATAGACTCATTTACTTTGGATAAATCTATAGGCTCCGTTTCAATAAAATTAATAGAATTTAAAATATTTTTATCTCCTAATATAGTAATCTCACTAGGTTTTGCAGAAAGCGAATTTAAAATTTTAGAATCAAGTAAATTCCCTTTAGTTTTAACAACTATATTTACCTTCTTGGAAGGCTTTATAGGAATAAAAACATCAACATACTTGGGCTCAACACTAACATATTGTATAGTATCTCCATAACTGTCTATTATTTTTACAGGTAGAGAGGATAAAAGATCACCCTCTCTTTTTGATAAGTCTACATTTATCAATGCACTAGAAGCCTTTGAAACATAAGTTTCAGCACCCCTTATTAACACTTCCATAGGTTTTACTAAAGGATTAATATATCCATATCCTTCCTTAGGTTTGCCTAAAATATTTAAACTTACAGGGATAGTTCTCTCTAATAAACTATCTACTTTTACCTTAACATAAGGCATGCCCTTATCATAAACTACGGAAATTCCTTTTGGAGCTGATTTAACTTCCACCATAATATTATTTATACCCTTTTTAATGTATCCTCCAAGATCAGCTTCCACTCTAAAATCCTCAGGTTTTACTTTATAAACATCCATTGCTCTTCCTGTTATAGTTAAATTTACAGTAAATGTCTGATTAGGAAGGATGGTTAAATTATTTTGTTCAAGATTTTCAAGGTTTGTAAAATAAACAGGAACATCCTCAATAACTTTTGTTTGAACAGGATTTTGTTCTCCCATAACATAAAGCCATAAAATAAAGGATATAAGTATACATATCAGCATAGTTATTATTTGCTGTTTGTTTTTTCTAGCCATAACTTCACCTTCTTAAACATATTTGAATCAACAAACATATTTTTTATTAAAATTTTTGTTAATATATTTTTAAGCCTCTCTACACTATATCCCCTTGTTAATTTACCATTAATAGCAAGGGAAATAGTCCCTGTTTCCTCAGAAACAACAACAGATATAGCATCTGAAGATTCTGTAATTCCTATAGCAGCTCTATGTCTTGTTCCAAGTTCCTTATTTACCTCCTGTTCCGTTAGAGGCAATACACATCCTGCCGCTAGGATTCTATCCTTTCTAATTATGACAGCACCATCATGCAGTGGAGAGTTTTCAAAAAAAATATTTTCTAAAAGTTCTGATGATACTAACCCATCTATTTTTGTTCCACTTTCTATAAAATCATTAAGCCCTGTTTCCTGCTCTATAACTATTAATGCTCCTGTTTTTGTTTGAGACATATTCCCTACAGCTATCGCTATCTCATCTACAACCCTTTTTATTTCTTCATCAGATTCAAAAAGCTTCTTTGTTAAGAATCTGCTTCTTCCTATATGTTCAAGGGCCTTTCTAAGCTCAGGCTGAAAAATTATAAGAAGGGCTATAACTCCAACTGTAAGAGTATTTTTTATAATCCAATGTAAAGTCACAAGCCCAAACCATTCACTAAACTTCATCACAACTACGACAAGAATAAGTCCTTTTAAAAGCTGTTCTGCTCTTGTTTGTTTTATAAAAATATAAAACTTATAAAGTAGATATGCAACAATCAATATATCAATAACATTCCTAAAAGATATGTTTTTTATAAGTCCTAATAAATCACCTAAGCTACTCATTTTATCCAACTCCTTATCAAAGTTTCAAGTACAATTATATAACAAAAAATTTTTTATTAACATAACTTGATGAATTAAATTTAAATATATTGGAAAAATTATTTAAGGAATAAACAATAGGGGAGTGGTAATATGTTAGAAAATGAAAGAATAGAAAACAAAATTAAAGAGCTTCTTGAAAGAGAAGTTAAAGAACTTTCCTTAGATGTAAACGTAAGATATTCAAACGGACATGTTACTTTATATGGAATAGTGGATACACTATCTGAAAAACTTGCAATAGAAAATCTAGTATCAAAAATTGATGAAGTCAAATCAATTGAAAACTGTTTAACCATATCAACAGATGGAACTTTAGAAGATAAGGAAGCAGAACAAAACGTTATAAACAAGCTTAAAAATCATCCTAAACTTTCTTCTTTAGGCGTTGAAGTTCAAAGAGGTGTCGCAATATTAAAAGGCAAAGTAGATACATTAAAGGAAAAAAGAATGGCAATGAAATTAGCATCTGAAGCCTTTGGGATAAAAGATGTAGTATCTCATATTGAAATAGACTCTTTGTATAAAACAGATGATGTAACTATAAACAATAGAATACAAACCGAGCTTGTTAATAATAATTTAGACAAAAACGACATAAGAGTTAATGTAGAAAATGGAAGCGTAACATTAAATGGATTTGTAAATAGTTTAAAAGACGTGGAAATTGCACAAGAGATTGCAGAAGGCATAGAAGGGGTAAGAAATGTAAAAAACTTTTTAAAAATTAGAAATTAACCTGGAGGGGGATAAATGAATATAAAAAACAAAACTATAATAATCATACTTACCTTGTTAATTACATCTTTTATAATTTCAATTTCTTTTTATTATCTATATAACTTTGAAAATATATCCTATACTCGCAAAACAAAAAAAATATTAGCAAAACTAGAGAAAGAAAATGAAATATTCTCTAGAGAACTTAGCAATTTAACAAATGTCCCTATTGAAGATTCTACTTATATCTTAAACTTAACAAATGCTATAAAAAAAAGTGAAGCCAATATAGATACTTTAATAAATCAATTATATTCAATAACTGTTCCAGAAAAATATTCAAAAGAACATAACAAATTGATTGAAGCTATAAATATGAATAAAAGAATATATACTCAATCAAGACTTATACTAAACAATTTAAAATCAGATAAAATATCCAAAGCTGCAGAAGATTTTGATAAATACATAACAAACACTCAAAAATTATACAATAACTTAAAAATTCCTTATAAAATCAAATTGCCTACAAAATTTAAAGACATATCCAATGAAATGCAATTATTCGCATATAAATGTTATTCAAATTTTGAAGAAAAAAACAGGCTTTATGAACAATATCAAAATTACTTTTCAGAAATAGACAAATTAATAAATGACTTTGCAAACATAAAAATTAACTTATCCTCATATTTAGATAACATCAAAAAAAATCCAAGTTATATAAAACAAATAAAAACTGAAATAGAAAAAAAACTTTTAAAATTAGAACTTATACACATGGCCTTTTTAAATATATCTGTTCCTGAAAATTTAGTAGAAATTCATAAAAACATAGACAGCATAATAATCGATTTTACTAACTACTGCAGAGAATTTAAAGAATGCTTAGATCTTTTAAACATATCAAATAAAAATGAATTTATAAATGAAAAATTCGAGGAACTCAATGAAAAATATAACTTAATAAACGAATCATGGATAAAGCTATTAGAATTATATAACCAACAAAAACAATCTCTAAACGAGGTAAATAATACTTAGGGGGTAGCTAAAAGCTGCCCCTTATGTTTTATTTGGCATTTGTGCCATAATTTTTTCATTTAAACCCCAGTATAGATCTTGGTATAATTATAAAAAAATAAAAGGGGTGATGGTATGCTAAAAAGGATTATAGCATTTACCATAGTTATTTTCATGCTAATTCCTTCAATAGTTGATGCTGCCATAAGCCTTCCTTTATACTACGGCTCTAAAGGGCAACAGGTTGAAGAGCTTCAATCCAATCTTAAATCCTTAGGATATTACTCTTCCACTGTTGATGGAATTTATGGATATGAAACCTATCTTGCTGTAAAAAAATTTCAAGAAGATAATTTATTAACTCCAACAGGCAATTTAGATCTAGTGACATTAAATCAATTAAACAAAGTTTTAAACAATGAACCAAAAATTTTATACTACGGCATAAGACATGAAAAAGTTGCAGAACTTCAAACATACTTATACGCTTTAGGATACCTCTCAGTTCAACCTACAGGATACTTTGGTAGTTTAACTCAAAATGCTGTATTAAACTTTCAAAAAGATTATGGCTTAAGTTTAACAGGACAAGCTGATAAGGCTGTTTTTGATAAAATATTTGAAGTTATAGATAATAAATACAAACCATACACAACCTATGAAACCTACATCGTTCAAAGTGGTGATACTCTATGGAGTATTTCTCAGAAATTTAAAGTCACTATCCTTGATTTAACCTCCGCTAATGGAATTACTACATCAACAGTTTTATATGTAGGACAAGCTTTAAAAATTCCAAAAATAATTGTCCCTGTAAAACCATATTATCCTAAGTATGGTGAATATCTTGACTGGTTTACACAAGCTCAATATATATTTCCGGTTGGTACAGAAGCCACAGTAATAGACTATTTTACTGGAAAAAGCTTTAAAGTAAAAAGAACCACAGGATCTGGACATGCTGACGTAGAAACCCTAACAGCACAAGACACTGCTATAATGAAAGAAATATTTGGTGGAACATGGACTTGGGATGTAAGACCTATAATTTTAGTTGTCAATGGAAGAAGAATAGCTGCATCAATGTCTGGTATGCCCCATGCAGGTTTAGATGCTTATCCTAGCAATATAAACGTTTATAACAGATCTGGTGGATATGGATATGGCCCAAACTATGATTATATAAAAGGAAACAACATGGATGGACATTTTGATATTCACTTTGTCAATTCCCTAAGACATAAGGATTGGCAGGTAGATGAAAGACATCAAGCAATGATAAAAATATCAGCTAATAGATAAGCCAGGTTATTTTAACCTGGCTTGTTATTTTAATCTTAATTTTAGCATATTCTTTATATAGATTTATTTTAAAGGGTGATTATGTGAAAAAGTATTCTTTAATGATTTTTATAACCTTAATTTGCTTTGTAGTTATTATTCTAGGTAAAATAACTTTTATAGAAAGTAACAGCGTATTTAAACAAAACCATCTTCCAAAATATGAAAATTTATATATATTCGTTGATATAACTGAAAATAAGATGTATTTAATATCTAATGGTAAAGTTATTAAAACCTACCCTGTATCTTCAGGCAAACCTAAAACCCCATCTCCCATTGGAACATGGACTATAACAAGTAAAGCAAGATGGGGAGAAGGATTTGGAGGATATTGGATGGGGTTTAACGTTCCTTGGGGAATGTATGGAATTCATGGAACAGATGAACCTTGGTCTATAGGTCATGCTTTATCCCACGGCTGTATAAGAATGTTTAACAAAGATGTAGCTGAACTTTATAAAATAACACCTATAGGAACAAAAGTAACTATATATGGAGGCCCTTTTGGGCCCTTTGGCAGCGGTTTTAGAATTTTAAAGCCTGGTGATAGAGGATCTGATGTTTATTTTGTTCAAAAAAAATTAAAAGAACTTGGATTTTTTAAAGGTTATGTAAATGGTATATATAACGAAAGCATGAAACATGCTGTTCATTCTTTTCAGAAAAAACACAATTTAAAAGTAAGTGATTATATAGGAATATCATTTTACAACAAACTTGGAATATATTTATTTGACTAGCCCTTGGCTAGTCAACTTTTATATACTTTATCTCTCCATAGATATTTTGCGGATTTTTTGATTTTACAAGTAAACATAAGTAGTTATTATTTAAATCTAAAAAATACAAATATTTATCCTTTGGTAAAGCCTTTGCTATACCTTTAGAAATATCAATATATTTTATGTTATCTCCTTCTACACTGTTAATATAAAAAAGTCTTTTATCCTTTATATAAAAGTCCTCAACATTTTTTTCTAGTATTTCTTTTTTATAGTTCTTTAAGTTAACTCTAATAAGTTTTTTACTTTCATAGTCAATAAAATATAAATATCCATAATCTACAATAAGCCTACCTTGATAAAAATCTAAAACGTTCTCTTGAGCTTTACAGCTGATTTCTGTCAATTTTTTACCATTAAGGTCTATAACTGATATATTAGACAAACTATTTATAAAATAAATTTTATCATTATAAACATCTAAGGAATAAACAGGGCCATCATATAATTGTTTAATAGAATAATTATCTAAATTTATTTTTTTTATTCCATTTTGTCCCCATGTTAAAATATAGTTTTTAAAACATCTTTTGTTTTCTAATAAAGATAAGGCAATACTGTTTTCATAAGGAAGGACCTTAAATTCCCTTCCATTTTTTATTTTTCTTAGTTTATTGTTTGAATCATAATAAAAAATATAATCTTTAAAAATAAAGAAAGTATTATACCCAGTTAAAACTTTATTTTGGCTTATTTTTTTAAGTTTTTTAGTTAAAATATTATAAGAATACAAACAATTATCTTTATTAGAAACAAATATAATTTGATTGTTAAACAAAATAAATCCTGCCTCATTTATGTTATAAATTATAGGATTTTTGTTTTTATATAAGTTAAAATTATTAGTATTTACATAGTAAACATCTTTATCAACAAAATAATAATTAGGATATATTAAAGTTTGTCCATAATCCATATTTGAAAAAGCCTTATTTATAAACAAAACATACAAAACTATAAGTAATAAAAAAATTTTTCTTTTCATACCATCCCCTCTTTCTTTTTATAACTTATTTATTATTTTTCCCATACAAAGTAAAAATATTCACTTAACCCAAATTTTTAAAGAATAATTCTTTGTTTATATGCAAAAAATATTTGTGAAAAACAACAAGGAGGGGAAAAAATGATAAACAAGAACATTTCCTGCAATGTTAAAGACTGCAAATATCACGCTCAGACTGAAAACTACTGTACATTAAATTCAATTCAAATAGTAAACCACACAACCCCTGCAACAACTAAAGAAAGCACCGACTGTGCAAGCTTTGAAAAAAAATAAGGATCTGGATAGCCAGATCCTTATTTTAATTCAAACTCATACTCATTTTTATATTCAAAACCTAAATTTTTAAACTCCAAATAGTAAACTCCTTTTTCTAACCTTAAAAAGTAAATGCCTTTTAAGTTTATTTCCTTTAATACCTCTTCTTTTTGATTTTTTAACAAAACTTTAACTTTAGGTGAAAGATTATAAATTTTTAATAGTACATCCTTATAAGCATAAAACTTAAAAAAATCTACATCTTCAATATAATCTATCCTACCCTTATATACCTTATTAAACTCAGCCTCATAAGCTTTATTTATCAAATTATTATATTCATAATCATCCATATCTATGTATATACCATCCTCTATTATTCCCTTATACCTCATAGCTTTAAACTTCTTACCGTTTTGTCCTTTTTTTATTTGTTCATAACTTCTATAACTTACAACTGTTTTATCTACACTATCTTTGCTGTGCCTTGCTTCAAGAGTTATAATTCCACTTTTGTCATAGCTTTCCTTTAAATAAATAAATACATGCTCCCCCTCTGCATTATATATATCCATTGGTTTTATTTTGTTTTCATTTATATATTTAAAATATTTTTCCATATCTTTTGTTGAAATTTTTTCAGGTAAATTAAAAACTGCACTAACAAAACCTGAGCAATCAAGACCTGCCGTTTTTTCCTTATACAATCCCTCTGTCAATACATTTCCTGGAACATACCCTTTATAGAGGGCATCTTTAAAATTTTTAACTTCCTTTATGTTGCTAATATCAACAGAAATGTATCCTCCCCAGCAATATGGAATTCCAACTACAATCTTTTTTTCATCACCTAAAAAATTGGGAAGTTTTATATCCTGCCTATATAATTTAATAGGCTCATATTCCCAAACAAAATTAATTATATCCATTGCTCTTTTATATGCTTCTTGACGAGATATTTTTCTTATAAAAATCTCTTCTTTTTTAGGCTTAATTAACATAAAAATCAAAAAAACTATTATAAACAAAACTAAGCAAAGCTTTATCAAAAAACCTTTTCTTCCCATGTCCTCCTCCAAAATATTACTTTCTTTAAATTTTTATGATATTAAAACCAAAAACTTCACATACTAAATATAAAGTTAAACTGAGGGGGACTATATATGACCCGGGTCAACCAAGTAATAATAGACTTTTTACTTATATTTTTGCTAATACTAATTAATGGATTTTTTGCCGCATCAGAAATTGCAATTATATCTATAAATAGAAATAAAATATCTATGCAAGCTCAAGAAGGAATCAAAAAAGCAATTTTAATTCAAAAATTATTTAAAGAACCTAGCAAATTCTTAGCAACAATACAGGTTGGAATAACTTTAACAGGATTTTTAGCTAGTGCATCAGCTGCTGTAAGCATTTCAACATATTTTTCACAATATTTAAAAAGACTAAATATCCCCTTTAGTGAACAAATTTCCCTTATTCTTGTAACCCTTTTTATATCATATATAACTTTAGTTTTAGGAGAACTTTTGCCAAAACGTTTGGCTCTACAAAATCCTGAAAAAATAGCATTTAAAATAATAGGAATCATTTTATTTATATCTAAAATAACTTCTCCTTTTGTAAAAATATTAACACTTTCCACAAACTTCTTTGCAAAAATGTTTGGAGTAGGTTCCACCTATGAAGAAGAAAAAGTAACAGAAGATGAAATAAGAATGATGATAGATGTTGGAGAAGAAAATGGTGTATTAAACCAAACAGAAAAAGAAATGATAGATGGAATATTCGACTTTGATGATACCCTTGCAAAGGAGGTTATGACTCCAAGAACAGCAGTATTTGCAATTGACATAAATACGCCTTTAGAAGAAATAATTCATAAAATCATAGAAGAACAATACTCAAGAATCCCAGTATATGACGGGGATATAGACAACATAGTAGGAATTCTTTATATGAAGGATTTATTTGTAGAAATGGTAAGCAAAAAAATAGAAGATATATCAATAAAAAATTTACTTCGCAAAGCTTACTTTGTTCCAGATACAAAAAAAATAGACGTATTATTTAGAGAACTTCAAACCAGCAAAAACCACATGGCAATCCTTATAGATGAATATGGAGGAGTTTCTGGAATAATAACAATTGAAGATTTGATAGAAGAAATTGTAGGAAATATATCTGATGAATATGATGAAGATATAAAAGATTTTCAAAAGCTTGAAAATAACATTTACTTAGTTGATGGACTTGTTAGTATTGATGAAGTAAACGAAAAATTAAATTTAAAAATACCCTCTAAACATCATGATACAATAGGTGGCTTTGTATTAGACCTTATAGGCAATATACCACAAAAAGGCCAAAAAGTTGAATATGAAAACATAACCTTTACTGTTGAAAAGATTGATGAAAAAAGAATAGAACAAATTAAAATAGAAATAAAATAAGTTTTTAAAACAACAATGCCCCATGAAAGCTTATCTTTCATGGGGTTTAAACTTTATTCATTTAACATCTTGTCTATCCAATTTAATTTTTCTTGTAACAATTCTTTGTATTTCTTTAAAACTTCTTTTCTATCCTCTACATTTGCGTTAAATGCATTCATACAAAATTGCCCTCTAAATCCTCTACCCAAATTGCATAACCTTCTTCTTTGTCTTAATTCCATTCCAATAGGACCATATCCACATCTTCCAAACATACTTTCACCTCCCAAGTAATTGGCATATGCTATTTACAATTATTATTATACTACTTTTTTGGCATACGTCAATAACTTTATAAAAATAAAGCATGTTGAAATTACTTCAACATGCTTTATTGGTTTTCTTCATTAAATATCTTACACCATCTTTTACAACGCTTTTCAGCATTATTACATTTTACATTATTTGAACCGCACTTAGGGCATGTTGTTTTATCCCGCTCATAATTAACTTCATACACATTGCCACAATCTAAGCATATGTTTTTACAAAAATGGGTAGTATAATGCCCTCCACTAATTCTTATTGCTTTTCCTTCTGTTAGGGCAATAGCTACTTTTTTCCTTGCAGAATCTATTATATTTTGAAAGGTTTGTCTTGATACTTGCATCCTTTCTGCACACTCTTCTTGACTTAGCTCTTCTATATCCTTTAGCCTCATCGCTTCAAGTTCTTCTACCTTTAAGACTACCTCTTGTAAGTCACATCTTGGTCTACCAAAAGGAATAAAATAAGTATCCTGTGGAAAAAATTCTACTCTTCTAAATTTAATTGGCCTTGGCATTTTAATTCCTCCCTGCATATATTACATAATCCATAAAGCATCATATCCATGTCATGTATTTCTATATTGTTTTCCTCTTCTAATCTATTATTTAGTTTAACATATTCAACGCTTATTTTGCTATTAATATCTATCGTTTTTCCACAATTTAAACATTTAAAATGAATATGCAGGGGGTTTTTGCTAAACATTTTCATTTCATAGTAACTAACTCCACTAACATTTATCTCTTTTATAATCCCTAATTTTTTAAATAACTTTAATGTTCTATATACAGTAGCAAGTCCTATATTTTTATCCTTTACCTTCTCATATATTTCTTTTGCACTTAAATGAACCGGACTTTTTATTATAACATCTAATATTAATTGTTTTTGTTTTGTAAACTTATAATTATTTTTTTCAAACATTCTCTTAAAATAACTTATATCCATATAATCATCCTTTTTACATTAATCATTGCAATGACCTTCATGGTGATGTTCTTTACATATACTACCAGTAGATTTTAATTCACCCCTTATATATTTTTCTACTACATCATCAGCTAAACCTTGGGCACCTACTACTACCTTTATTCCATTTTCATTAAACAATTGTTGTGCAGTTTCTCCCATTCCTCCAGATATCACAACATCAACCTTCAATTCTTTCAAAAACACTGGTAAAAAGCCTGGTCTATGACCCGGATTTTCAACAAAACTTTTATCAACAACTTTTTCTTCTGCGATTTCATAAATTATAAATCCTTCACAATGTCCAAAATGAGCACTAACAAACTTATCTTCACACGCAACCGCTATTTTCATAATGTTATTCCTCCTTTAATTTAATATATTCTTTTATATTGTTCCACATATTCCTAATAGCTTTTGCTGCTATGCTATCTTTATAAAAAGTTATAGGCTTAAGTTCATTTATTGATTTTATAACTATATCATCATATGGAATTTTACCTACTAAAGCTAAGTTATTATCCTTAATAAAATCTTCTATTTCCTTTGTAATATCCTCATTTATGTCGTATTTATTTATACAAACCATAGTAAAAATGCCAAAATATTTACAAAGCCCTACTACCCTAGATAAATCTTGTAAACCTGATTTTGTAGGTTCAGTAACAACCAATACCATATCTGCACCTGTTATTGAAGATATAACAGGACATCCTATACCTGGCGAACCATCTATTATAATAAGTTTATCTTTTTCATTTACTCTTCTAGCATTTATTCTTAATTGAGTTATTAATTTTCCTGAGGCATCGGCTCCAATTTCCATCTTTGCCCTTGAAATTATTCCCTGTTTAAGTTCCGTTAGATAAATATCTGCCGTTTTTTCATATTCTAAAGTTATAGCATTTTGATGGCAAACTAAAGTACATGCACCACATCCTTCACATAAAAAAGGCTCTACATTAAAATTCTTTATAGCATCAAATTTACAAACTTTTTCACATTTTCCACATTCAATACATAAAAATTTATTAATTGATGCTTTTTTACCTCCAAAAAAATCCTCATTGTGGATATCTTTACCTTGATAAAACAAATAAAAATTTGGTGCATCAACATCACAATCAACCCTAATCACATCTTTAGCAAGCTCTGAAAGTGCTGTTGCAATCGTAGTCTTTCCTGTTCCACCTTTCCCGCTAATAACAACTAATTCCATTTAAGTTCCTCCTTTAAACGGCTTGCCAACTCATCAAATAACTCTTTATATTTTACATCTTCATATAATATTTTTCCCTTTGAATACATAAAAGCAATCTCTCTTTCATAGGGAATAAGCCCTATTATTTTTATACCCTCTTTTTTACAATAAACCTTTATTATATTTTCCCCACCATCATCTTTATTAATAACTATTCCAAAAGGTATTTTAAAAGTTTTAACTAACTCAACAGCCATCTTAAGATCATGAAGTCCAAACTCAGATGGTTCTGTAACAAGCACCGCCACATCAGCATACCTCAATACATTAATAACATTGCAAGAAGTTCCTGGCGGGCAATCTATTACATTTACTTTGCAAGTTAAATCCCTAAGTAGTTCTTTTATTACAGGCACAGCCATAGGTTCTCCTACATTTAAAATACCTCGACTACAACCTATATTTTTATATTTACCTTTTTCAATTTTCCCAATTTCTCTATTAGAATATTCTATTGCTCCAAATTTACAAGATATTTGGCATGCACCACAACTGTGACACAACTTTTGAAAAAGTACAATCTCCTCTTTTGCTTTTGCTAAAGCATTAAATTGACACACTCTAACACATTCTCCACATAAAGTGCATTTATCTTTATCTATAATAGGATACTCCACTAATACATCTTTTACTTTATAAATTTGAGGTTCTAAAAATAAAAAACCATTAGGCTCCTCAACGTCTGCATCGATATAATTAGCATTTAAAGCCAACGCAAGATTTACTGAAACTGTAGTTTTACCAGTTCCACCTTTACCACTCAATACTGCAATATTCAATCTATTCCCTCCCATTATTACATACCATGATGTGCTTTACCTGCTACTTTTATCTCTTCAAGTTTCGAATTTTTAAATTTTTCCAATACAATGTTTATTGGCATTGCTTCACATTTATAAGCTTTTATTCCTGCTTTATTTATAAGCTCAAAAGCATTAGGTCCTAAGCTGCCTGTTATTATGATATCTATCCTTTCATTTATTAGTTGCTGTGCAGCAGCAATGCCTGCCCCTCCCCCTGAAAGCTGTCCTTTATTTTCTATTACTTTTACTTTTCCACTATCTGTATCATGAATCTGAAAATATTTACATCTACCAAATCTTACATCAAGCATGCTGTCCATAGAACTTCCAACTGATGATATTGCAATTTTCATCATCATCAACCCCTTAAAATATTTTTAGCATTTGCTAATTATATATTACTACTAAATACCATTACTGTCAAATGCCAATTATAAAAAAACAAAAAAACTTAGGGGGTTGCCCTAAGTTAATTTGAAAACTGGCTATTGTAAAGTTCTGCATAAAATCCACCCTTAGCTAAAAGTTCTTTATGGGTTCCCTGTTCTATTATTGTTCCACGGTTCATAACAAGAATTAAATCCGCATCTTTTATCGTTGAGAGTCTATGGGCAATTACAAAGCTTGTTCTTCCTTTCATAAGATTTGCCATGGCCTTTTGAATTAAAGCTTCCGTCCTTGTATCTACATTACTTGTAGCTTCATCAAGTATTAATATTGGAGGATCAGCTAAAAAGGCCCTCGCAATTGTTAGAAGTTGCTTTTGACCTTGTGAAATATTAGAAGCTTCCTCATTTATAACTGTATCATAACCATGGGGCAATGTTCTTATAAAATGATCTGCATGAGCAGCCTTAGCAGCTTTTATAATTTCTTCTTCTGTTGCACCTTCTTTTCCATAAGCTATATTATCTCTAATCGTTCCATTAAATAACCATGTATCTTGTAGCACCATACCAAACATTCTTCTTAAGTCTTCTCTTCTCATATCTCTTATATCTACACCATCAATAGTAATTCTTCCGCCTTTTACATCATAAAATCTCATCAAAAGATTAACAAGGGTAGTTTTACCAGCACCTGTTGGCCCAACAATTGCAACCATCTGTCCTGGCTTTACATGTATATTTATATCCTCCATTAAAAGTTCGTCATCTTTATAACCAAACTTCACATGCTCAAACTTAACTTCTCCTTTTGGATTTTTAATTTTTACAGCATCTTCTTTATCCTTAACTTCCTCAACTTCATCTAAAACTTCAAATACACGTTCTGCTGAAGCTACTGTAGATTGAATTATATTAGCTATATTAGCTGTTTGAATTATAGGTTGAGTAAACTGCCTCATGTATTGTATAAAAGCCTGAACATCTCCTATTTCTATTTTTCTTTTTGCAACAAAAATTCCACCTACCACACACACTAAAACATATCCAACGTTATTAACAAAATTCAAAGCAGGCATTATAAAACCTGACATGAATTGTGCCTTCCAACCTACATTATAAAGCCTTTCATTAATTTCCTTAAAGGTTTTTATAGAATCCTCTTCACGCCCAAAGGCTTTAACAATTTTATGCCCTGTAAACATCTCTTCAACATGTCCATTTAACTGTCCTATAATCTTTTGTTGCTCTGCAAAATATTTTTGAGATTTTTTTGCAATCATAGCGGTTAACATTCCAGATGAAGGTAACGTAAAAAGAGCAATTAAAGTCATAACAGGACTTATGGATATCATCATTCCTAAAATACCTATTATAGTTACAACTGAAGTTATAAGCTGAGTTAAACTTTGCTGAAGGGTTGTTGCAATATTATCCATATCATTTGTAACACGACTTAAAATCTCACCATGGGTTCTTGAATCAAAATATTTTAATGGCAATCTATCAAGCTTATCTTTAACTTCTGAACGCATCTTAAATACAGTCTCTTGAGCTACCGTTGACATTATATATGACATAATAAAACTTAAAATAGCGCTTATTAAATATAAACTAATCAAAATAATTAAAATTTTTCCTATATACTCAAAGTCAATGCTTGGAACAGGTTGCCTTTTTAAGTTTTCAATAACTTGCCTTGGCATATTTCTTTTAATAGCTATTTGTATTTGAATAATACGCAAGTATCTTGCAAGTATTCCTTCTCCAATTTTAGTAGTTGCTTTACCTAATATTTTAGGTCCTACAATATTAAATACTGTACTTAATATTGCAAGAATAAACACTGCTAAAAACTTATATCTTTGGGGCCTCATATATTCTACTAATCTTTTTACAGTTCCTTTAAAATCCTTTGCCTTTTCAACAGGTCTTCCCATGGCAGGTCCCATATGACCTCTTGGTCCCCCAAAGGGTCTTTGTCCTTTACTCATGCTATCTCCTCCTCACTAAGCTGGGAAGACACTATCTCACGATAAACCTCACATGTTCTTAATAACTCTTCATGTTTTCCCATACCAACTATTTTTCCTTCATCTAAAACAATGATTTTATCTGCATCCATAATAGTTGCAACACGCTGAGCAACTATCAATACTGTTGAATTAGAAGTTTCTTTTTTTAGTTCTGAGCGAAGTTTTGCATCCGTTTTAAAATCTAAAGCTGAAAAGCTATCATCAAACATATATATTTGGGGCTTTTTAACAAGTGCCCTTGCTATAGACAAGCGCTGTTTTTGACCTCCCGAAAGATTAGTACCACCTTGAGAAACTAAAGAATCAAAACCATCCTTCATATTTAAAATAAACTCTGTTGCCTGAGCAATTTCTGCAGCACGCATAATTTCTTCATCTGTAGCATCTTCTTTTCCATACCTTATGTTATCCTTTATAGTCCCTGAAAATAAAACTACTGTTTGAGGAACATATCCAATTTTTGATCTTAATTCTTTTTGAGACATATCCCTTATATCTACGCCATCAATTAAAATACTTCCACTTTCAACATCATAAAAACGCATAATAAGATTTAAAATAGTAGACTTTCCTGAACCAGTTCCCCCTATTATAGCGGTAACTTCCCCAGGCTTTGCTTCAAAGGAAATATTCTCAAGAGCAGGGCTTTCTGCTCCAGGATATCTAAAGGTTACATTCCTAAACTCTATGTGACCTTTTGATATCTTAGGAGTCTTTGGCTCTTTAGGATCCTTTATTTCAGGTTCAATCTCTAAAACTTCATTAATTCTTTCAGCTGAAGCTTGAGCCCTAGGAACCATAACAAACATTATAGATACCATTATTATTGAAAACAATATCTGCATAGCATACTGGATAAATGCCATCATATCTCCTATTTGAAGCTTATTTGCATCAATTCTTTTTGCAGCAACCCATATAATTGTTATATTTGTAAGATTCATCAAAAGAATCATTATAGGCTGCATCATTGCTAATATTTTATTAACTTTTATTGCTGTATCTGTAAGATCTTTATTTGCTTCATAAAACCTTTTCCTTTCTGTCTCTACCCTGTTAAAAGCTCTAATTACCCTAATTCCTATTAAATTTTCACGAAGTATTTGATTAACTTTATCAAGCTTTTTTTGCAAAGCTTTAAAAAGGGGAACTACTTTAGCTGCAAGTAAAGCGATTGTTACAACAAATAAAGGCAAAACAAACGCAAGAACTAAAGTTAAATGTTTATCCTTTGAATATGCCATTATTATTCCGCCAATACACATTATAGGCGCATAAATCATAAAACGCATCATCATTACAAGAACTGTTTGTATTTGAGTTATATCATTTGTAGTTCTGGTTATTAAAGAAGCAGTTCCTATTTTATCAAATTCATTTAATGAAAATCCTTCAACTTTAGTAAATACTTTATCCCTCAAAAGCGTTCCAAACCCTACTGCTGTCCTTGAAGATAAAAATGCTCCAATAATTGAACTTATTGAACTTGCACCAGCAACTAAAAGCATGTATCCACCGTATTTCCAAATAAATACTGTATCTCCTTTCATCATTCCATTATTAACAATTTCGGACATAAGAGTTGGAAGATAAAGCTCTGAAATGGCTTGAACAAACATAAACAAAAGAGTAAAAAATATAAGCCATTTAAACTTTTCTAAATATCTAAATAGTTTTATCATAAAACATCATCTCCAGCTATTTTATATTTACAACTGCATTATCAAACAAATTATTTACATTGGATATTGCTACTTTTTCATTTTCCTTTAATCCACTTATTATCTCAACCTCTTTATTATTTTGAAGGCCTACTTCAACTTCTCTTTTTTTAGCTAAATTGTTTTCTATAACATAAACATAGTTCTTTCCGTTATTACGAACAAGTGCTGAAGAAGGAACTACAATTCCCTTTTTTGATATATTTAAAACAGCATGAGCAGAAAGTCCAGGCTTTATATTATCAACATTTTTTATGCTAATTTCAATTGGAAAATACATTCCTGTGCTAACTGCCATAGGCCCAACGCTAACTATTTGACCTTTATAAATCTTATTTGGATAAATATCCACAATAACATCTATAGTTTGACCAACTTTAACATAAGGAAGATATTTTTGTGAAATAGTTCCTTTTAATTTAAGAGCTGAAAAATCTCCAACTACAAACAAAGGCACTGTTGGTGAGGCTAATTCTCCAACGTTTATATTTTTATTAATTACTATTCCACTTATTGGACTTACAATTTTAGAATTTTCAATTTGAAGCTTTACATTTTTCATGTTAGCATAGGCAACATCTAAAGCAGCCTTTGCTTGTTTTAAACTTCCATTTGATACAGTCTCATATTGCTTTTTAGCCAGCTCATATTTTGTTGCTATCTCATCTAATTGATCTTTTGTAACCAATCCCTTGCTATATAAATCTTTAGTTTTTTCATAGGCCTTTTCCATAGAGTCAAGATTTATTTTAGCTTGATCTACTTGGCCTTTTGCTAAACTTTCAGCTGCCTTTGCTGATTCTAAAGAAGCCTGAAGTTGTTCAAGTTGTATATTTAATGCTTTTGTTTCTATTTGTGCAAGTATGCTTCCTTTTTTTACTTCACTTCCAACTTCAACATTAACTTTTTCAACTTGTCCTGTTAATTTGCTATAAATATTAACTGTTTTTGCTGGAATTAATGCTCCTGAAACATTCAACTGTGAATTTATATCTTGTGTTTTAGCGACTGCAACTTGAACATCAAAAGCATTTTGACTTGAATTTTGGAAGTTACATCCCAATATAAACAGTAAGCCCATCAATAAACTTATTAACTTTTTCATACTTATCCCCCTTTACTTTATGTGAATTTTAACAGTTGCATTCATTCCTGGCATTAAAACTACATTATCATTGTTTATGATAGTTATTTTAACAGGAATGTATTGAGTTTGCTTTGAATAAGTTCCACTAGTAGTTAAACTTGGCATAGAAGAAAAAGCTGATTGTGTAGCTTGACCTATAGTTTTTACATATCCTTCAAATTTCTTATCTGGATATGCGTCTATCTTTATATCTACTTTTTGACCTTCCTTTATTTTTGAAATATTTGTTTCTTCAATATTTGCTTTTATAAAAATATTAGATAAATCTATTATTTGTGCAATTTCCATTCCAGGAGATACCACCTGACCTACAACTGCATTAGATAAAACAACCTTACCATCTATAGGAGATTTTATATAAGACTTAGAAGCTATAACATCTGCAGAAGAACTCAATCCTTGGGAATTAATAGCACTAGTTGAAACAAGGGCACTTACATCTTGGCGTCCAAGTATTTGACCACTTTTTACATAATCTCCTTCTTTAATATTCCACTCTTCTATCTTCCCAGTTAATTCCGGAGTTATTGATACCATAATTGCAGAAACTTGAGCATTATCTGTTGTAATGTAATGGCTATCATTATAAAAGTAAAAATACAATCCAACACCTGCTCCAATTAATAACAACAATAAAATGCTTATTAGGATAGATTTTGCTTTTTTCATGTTAATCCCCCTTTTTTATTAATCTAATTTATTAAAAATAATTTTTAACTCATCAAACAACTGGCCTAATTTTTTAATATCGTTTTCATCAAGCACCTCAAGCTTTTTTAAAATATCCTGCTTACTTTTTTGTTTACACTCCTTTAAAAAGGCCCTTCCCTTTTCAGTTATTTTTAATAAAATAACCCTCCTATCCTTTGGGTCAAAAACTCTTTCTATAAGTCCATCTTGAATTAATTTTTCTGATATGGATGTTAAATTTGATTTTGGAATCATCATCTTTTCACTATAATAACTCATAGGCTTTTCATCATAATTTTCTACAAGATGCAAAAGCCAAAGCTGTTGCTTAGATATTCCAGTAATCGAAATACCCTTCATAAGTTTTTTATAAAAAGCAGGTAAAAAAGTTAATAAATCCTCTGCAATAATTTCCCTCATCATTTTCCTCCTCTTTTTTATGTTACAATTTATAATAGTTACTTTTTGTAACTATTATAAATTGTAACATAAAAACCAAAAAAGTCAATAAAAAACTAGAAACCTGGATAATCCAGGTTTCAATTTCTATACATAACCATACAGCTTATTGAAGATACCCTTACTTTATCACCATATATTTTATACAACGTATCCACCCCAGCTAATCTTCCATCTACTACAACGTTCCAAACTCCATTTTGAAGGTTTAAATCTATAGGATTTTTATTGGCGTTATAAACAACTATTATTTCCCTCCAAGAATCAGCAGGACATTCTATTTTAAAAGCTATAGTTCTTTTAGGAGAATCAATAAATTTTAAATATTTTTTAACATCCTCCACTGAATCCAATCTAAAGGCTATATGTTCTTTTCTTAAAGTTATAAGCCCCTTTACATATTCAAATACATCCCTAAACTCATATTTTCTATTCCAATCAATTGAATTTATATTATCTGGAAGATTATAACTATTTTCGTATCCTTGCTTTGTTCTGCAAAAGTCACATCCAAGATGTAAAAAAGGAACACCTTGGCTTGTTAATAATATAGCATAAGATAATTTATGAATTCTTACCCTATCCTCTATTGAATCCTCTTTATTTGTAATACTTATCTTATCCCAAAGAGTATGATTATCATGGCAAGAAACATAATTAATGGATTGATTAGGCGAAACATAAGGACCTTTTAAATCTTCACTATAATTTGTACATGCAACTACACTTCTTTTTATGTCGTATTCTCTATCCTCTCCTCCAGCAAATCCCTTCTTTTCTGCATCAAAAGTATTTCCTCTTACCGCATCCCTTATTGTATCGTTAAAAAATCCAATGTTTAAAACTTTATAAGCATTTTTTTGAATAACCCTTTTATCACTTTCTAAAAAAGTATTTAAATCCCAACCTTCACCATAAACTATGATATTCTCATTTATTTTTTTAAGTTCATCATATATCTCATTTATAGTATCTATATCAAAAAGTCCTAAAAGATCGAATCTAAATCCATCAATATGATACTCCTTTGCCCAATGTAAAACGGAATCTTTTATAAACCTTCTTACCATTTTATTTTCTGTTGCTATATCGTTCCCACATCCGCTGCCGTTAGATATATTGCCAAATTTATCGCTTCTAAAATAATATCCAGGAAATAATTTTTCAAAACTGCTTTGTTTATAATCATAAACATGATTATAAACAACATCCATTATAACGCCTATATTGTTATCATGAAATTTTTTAATCATAGTTTTAAGCTCTTTGATTCTTGATATAGGATCATAAGGATCTTTTGAAAAACTTCCCTCCACCGCATTATAATTTTGAGGATCGTAACCCCAATTATATTTTTTAAAAGGCTCCCTTTCATCTACGCTTTCATAATGGAAATCATAAAAGGGCATAATCTGAACATGGGTTACTCCTAACTCTTTAATATGTTCAAGTCCTGTTTTAACTCCTTTTTCTGAAAAGGTATTTTCCTCTACAAGCCCTAAAAACTTTCCCTTATCCTTAATACCACTATTATCACCTAAAGAAATATCCCTTATGTTTATCTCGTAAATTATTGCATCAACATATCTTTTTAAATTTACTGGCTTATCCTTATCCCAATTTAAAGGATTTGTATCATTAAAATCAATTATGGCTCCTCTTAATCCATTTATTCCAACTGCTTTTGCATATGGGTCAACTACTTCATAAACCTTATCATATACTTCAACTTGATAATTATAAAAATATCCCTTTAAATTTTTATCTATTAAAATTGAAAAAAGTCCATTTTTTTCTTCCATTTGATATACCAAAGGTTTTTCATAAATCAAAGGATCTTTGGTTTTATAAATAAGCAAACTGATAGATTTTGCAACAGGCGACCATACTCTAAATTCAGTTTTATCATTTATAATCCTACATCCTAAAAATCCATCATAAAAATATTTTTCTTCAAATTCCTTTGTCTTAAAAAGATAAGAATAAGAAACTTCAACCTTGTTTTCTTTTAAATATAAATATGTTTTTTTCTTTATATCAATTGGATCTTTTAAAATTATCTCACATAAATCCTTCCTTTTGTTTATTACGCTAATTTCTAAAGGTTGATTTTCTTGAAAAACCCTAATACTTGTTAAATCTACACCATCAAATTCATTTAAGAAAAATTTTATCTTATAAAATGTTGAAAAATAAGCCTTCATATCATACCTCCACTATTTGAAATACTTTCCCTGCCAAGTATCCCTTTCCTCAAACCTTTTATCTATAGCATTTAAAACTTCCCATTTTTTTAAGCTCCATAAAGGTTCTATTATAAGGCTTCTTGGACTGTCCCCTGTTAATCTGTGAACCACCATATTTTCAGGAAGCCTTTCTACACAGTCAACTATAAGATCAACATATTCCTCTTTAGTTAAAAATCTTAACTGTCCCTTTTTATACATGTCAACAAGTCTTGTTCCTTTCATAAGGTGAAGAAGGTGAAGCTTTATCCCTTGAGTATTTGTATGCGCTACAAAATCAATAGTTTCAAGTATTCTTTTTTTATCCTCTCCTGGAAGGCCTAGTATAACATGCGTTACAACATCTATATTTCTTTTTCTTAAATTTTCTACAGCTTCTATATAAGTTTCTAAAGGATATCCTCTGTTTATAAGCTTTGCTGTATCCTCATGAATGGTTTGAAGACCAAGCTCCACCCAAAGATAAGTTTTTTTATTTATTTCATCTAAAAGCTCCAAAACATCCTCCGGTAAACAATCAGGCCTTGTTGCTATAGCCAATCCTACAACTCCTTCAAGATTTAAAACCGCCTCATATTTTTCCCTTAAAACATTAACTGGCGCATAGGTATTAGTAAAAGCTTGAAAGTAAGCAATATATTTTCCATGTTTCCACTTTTTATTCATCATTTCTTTAACTTCATAAAACTGCTCAACTAGATCCTCCTTAGTTCCTGCAAAATCTCCTGAACCTCTCTCGCTACAAAATATACAGCCTCCATACCCTTTTGTCCCATCTCTGTTAGGACATGTAAATCCCGCATCCAAAGATATTTTAAAAACTTTTTCTCCAAACTTTTGCCTTAAAAAATAGTTTATAGAATAATACCTTTTATCTCCCCAAAGTTTCAAACGACCACCTTCTTTTGTTTAATATTTTCATAACCATTTTACTTATATTATTATTTTCTTTCAATAAATTATAAACCCAAACTTTAATAATATACCTTTTAGAGGTATACTTAATAGTATAAAAGCATATGAGGAGGTAATAATATGCATAAATTTGATCCTAAAAATTTAAAAAAACTTGACAATCCTACAAGAAGAAAATATATGCCACCATATAAAACCCTTGAAAGATTTGGATTAAAATTAAAAGGTGAGGAAACATTTCTAGATGTTGGATGCGGTATAGGCTACTTTACCATTCCTGCTGCCAAAATACTTTCAAAAGGTAAATCCATAGGAATTGATATTTCAGAAGAAATGCTAAACTATGCAAAAGAAAGAGCAAAGGATATTGACAACATAGAATTTAAGCAATGCTTTGAATATGAATTTCCTATTGAATCAAATTCAATAAATTATGTAATGCTTTCAAATGTTTTACATGAGATAGAAGATAAGAAAAAATTTTTAAAAGAAGTAAAAAGAACCTTAAAAAATAACGGCCAAGTTTTTATAATCGAATGGAAAAAAATAAATACAAATTACGGACCTCCTTTTGATCATAGAATATCTAAAGAAGAAGTTATAGAAATATTTAAAACTATGGGATTTGAACTTATAGAAGATCTTGAAGTTTCAAAACATCACTATGGACTAAAATTTACCTTGTCGAATAATGTAATTTAATAGTTTTTTAACACTTTTTCAACATCTTTTTAAAATACTCTTGTTATTATAAAATTGTCTTAGTTCCCCCCTTTAACATAGATCTACTTCCCCATTAAAAAAAGCCGGCTTTTGCCGGCTAATTTACTTTTATTATTACTTTCCCATCCCTAATTTGATACTTTTTTGAATTTATAACTACTAATCCATCATATTTATTAAAAATAAATTCAAATTCTTTATAATCCTCATATCCATAATGTTCCTTTTCTATATTTATCTCTAAAAAATCATTTAGTTTCATTGTAAACTTATAAAAATTATATTTTCCATTCTTATATTCAAAAGTTTCTCCATCATCTTTATAATGATAATAAACTCCATCTCCAGGATATACATCAAGTATAAGCTTATTCATCTTCTTTTCACCAATATAATTTTGAATTTCAAAATTTGGAATAATACTTCCTTTTTTAATGAACATAGGACATAAATCAAGGGGAGCATATTTTAAAATATATCCTCCGCCTTTATATTCTTCTTTTGTCCAATAATCTATCCAATCCCCCTCTGGAAGATAAACCGCCTTTATATTCTTCCCTTGCTCAAGGACAGGAGATACTAATATATTTTCTCCAAACAAAAATTCATCATTTAATTCATAAGTATTTTTATCATTTTGATAGTGTAAAAACAAAGGTCTCATAACAGGAAGTCCCGTTTTTTCACATTGATACATCAAATCATACAAGTAAGGAAGAAGCTTATATCTTAGCTTTATATATTTTCTGTTTATATCTTCTGTAATTTTATCAAAGGCCCAAGGTTCCTGATCTCTTGTATGAATACAAGAATGATTTCTAAAAAGAGGCATAAAACAGCCAAGCTGAACCCATCTTGATAAAAGCTCTGGTGTTGCATCAAATTGAAATCCTCCAACATCAGTTCCACAAAAAGCTATTCCTGAAAGACCTAAATTTAAAAGCATAGGAACTGCCATCCTAAGATGTTCCCAAAAACTATGGTTATCTCCTGTCCATACAGTAGAATACTTTTGAGTTCCTGCAAAACACGCCCTTGTTATAACAAAGGGTCTTTTATTTGTATGCTTTTTAATTCCCTCATAGGTTGCTTTTGCCATAAGATGTCCATAAACGTTATGCACTTCCAAATGATTGGTAGTTCTTCCGTCATTTTTAAACTGAACATCATCCGGAATTGGACCTTTAAAAGAAGCTGGTTCATTCATATCATTCCAAATGCCACTTATTCCATCATCAAGCATTATTTTTTGCTTATCGGCCCACCAGTTTCTAACCTTTTCATCAGAAAAATCAGGATATAAAGCCTCTCCAGGCCATACCTCATTTACATAAGGTATTCCATCTTTATCGGTTATAAAATATCCATTTTTAAGTCCTTCCTCATACATAAAATAACCTTTATCCTTTTTAACTGCTGGGTCTATTATAGTTACAACCTTAAATCCTTTTTCTTTAAGCTCTTTTATCATATCCTTATGATCTTTAAAAGCTTCTTCATCCCAAGTAAATACCCTATAACCATCCATATAATCAATATCAAGATGAATCACATCACATGGGATATCCTTTTCCCTAAACATATTTGCAACTTCTAACACCCTATCTTTTGGACAATAGCTCCATCTTGATTGATGATATCCTAATGTCCAAAGCTGAGGAAGTGGTGTTCTTCCCGTCAAATAAGTATATCCTTCTAAAACATCTGTAACATAAGGACCATATATAAAATAATAATCTAAGTTTCCATCATCGGCTGCAAAATAATAATAGCTGCTATTTTCTTTTCCCATATCAAAATAAGTTTTAAAGGTATTATCAAAAAATATTCCAAAAGATATACCATTTCTTAAAGTTATAAAAAAAGGAATAGACTTATACAAGCTTACAAAACTCTCAACATGAGGCCTTGGTTCATCAGTATTCCACATCTCATAATAATAACCTTTTTTATTAAGATATCCTGTCTTTTCACCAAGACCATAAAAATATTCATCTCCATACATCTTTTTTAAAATTTCAATTTTATGTTTTTTAAACTTCTCCTCTCCTTTTACTGCCTCTGTTTGATACGTTTTTCCATTTCCCCTTCTTTTAAAAGGTTGTCTTTCTCCTCTATAATCCTCACATAAAACATTCTTATCAACATCATAAAAATCAACTTTAAAATCATCAAAAATCCTTACAATTAACTTGTTGGTTTTCAGTTCTATGAAATTGTTATATTCTTTCACATCAAAATCAACTTCTTCTATCTTAAGATCCTCTATAGCCCTTGAAAAAGCTCTATCATATTTAAGAGGAGAAAAAACATTAATTATGTCATCTTTTATTACCCTTATTATTCCCTTTCCTTTTTCAAACCCCAGGATTAATTCATTGTTTTCGACACAAAACTTCTTTAATCTACCAAACACGACTATCCCCCCAATAAATTTACATTTTGTTAACAATATATAAATAGTTTTTTAATATAGTATTGATATTATTAAAATGCAAGCTTGAAAACCAGATACCCCCCCTCTTTAATATAGATTTAAAATATTTAATATAACCTCGCCTATATGGCGAGGTTTTTACTTTTTTGTTTTCTTATTTAAAGTCTCAGAAATCAACTTATCTAAAACTTGATAAAAATTAGAGGCTAAAAGTATTCCAAAAGCTATAGCACCTGCAGTTGCTGCTGTTTCAATTCCTTTGTTTATACCCTCTTCTAATTTTCCAAAAGTCAAAAGATTTATAGTATCAAAGGCCATTATACCAGGAACTAAAGGATATATACCCGGTAGAGAAAAAACATATGCAGGAGTTTTTAATCTTCTTGCCATAACCTCGCTATAAAGACCTACAAACACAGCAGCAATAAAAGTGGCATATATAGCTCTTCCTGAAAACAAAACTAAAAATTTATATATAGCCCAAGCAATTCCACCACAAAGCCCTGCCCAAAATAAGTTATATCTTTCAATATTAAACAAAATAGCTCCTGTGAAACTTCCAAGAAAAGCCAATAAAAATTCCCTCATAGTGTCACCCATCCTATTCCTAATGTTAATGCAAAGCCAACTCCAACTCCTATTGATGCTGCAATATAAAGTGCCTCTCCAAGCCTTGCTAAACTTGATACAATATCTCCATACAACGCATCCTTTATGGCATTTGTAATTGCAATTCCTGGAACAAGAATCATTATAGAACCTATTATCACTTTATCTATATTAACTGTCCATATAAAATTATTAACAAAAAGTGCAAAAATTGCAGCTAAAAATCCAGAAATAAAATATTCAAAGAACTGAAAAAAACCAAATTTCTCGATTTTTTCTTTTAACACATAAATAACACAGGTTATTATAAAGGCAAAAAAAGCATCTAAAACCGTACCTTCAAAAAGCTGAGTAAAGGAAAAGGCTACAATACCAGCACTTAAAATCCTTAAAGGAAAATTAAAATAAGGAAGCTTTTCTATATTTTCAATTTCCTTTACTATAACATCGTAACTTAATTTTTCAGCTTCAATTCTTCTTGATAAGTCATTTAAAAGTTCAATTTTATGAAGGTCTACTGTCCTATCCTTAATCCTTTTTACACAGGTTATCATTTTGCCATCTGAAGTTTTTCCTGTAGCAGAAAATCCATTTGGCATGACAAAACTTTCAATTTCAATTTTATAGGCTGCACCAATTCGCCTCATGGTATCTTCTACTCTATAAATTTCTGCTCCTGAACTTAACAAAAGCTCTCCTATTTTAGTTGCAACTTCTACAACCTGCTTTACCTCCATAACATCACCACCCATTACATTGTAACATAATTTAACAAAAATAAAAGCCGCTTTTGCGGCTATTTTAAACTATTAATTATAGATATTATTTTTTCTTTTACTTCTTTTGCAATATTTTTTAATTCATCTTTATTTAAATCCTTTATTAAATACTCTGGGTCTATAAATCCAACTTTTACTTTGTCTTCATCTTCATAAACTGCTATCTTACAAGGTAGAAAATATCCTATTTTTATATCCTTTTCTAATACTTCCTTTGCTTTATATGGATTACATACTTCTAAAATAGTAAAATTGCCATCATAAGCCACACCTTTTTCCTTTAACTTATCTTGATAATTCATCCTCCAAATAACTCCAAATTTTGATTTCTCAAGCTTTTCAGCAATTTCATCTAAAGCATCTTCATATCTTTTATTAACCTCAATCTCATAAATAAAACCTTCCATAGCATCACTCCCTATAAAAAATTTAGATGCTAGGTTTACTTTTTATTATATCATATTTTTAAAAAATTTGAAAATTAAATCAAATATTATTTAAAACAACCATATTTCTTCCTTTCTCCTTTGCAATATACATAGCTTGATCTGCTCTTTTTATAACTTTTTCAATGTCAAGATTATCCTGTTCTCTTAAAGAAGATACTCCAAAGCTTGCAGTATATCTTATTACATTACCATTTATACTTAATTTGCTTTCTTCTATATATTTTCTTATAGCTTCTGCTTTATCATAAGCTTTATTTCCATTTTCATGTAATAAAATTATAAACTCCTCTCCTCCAAATCTTGCAGCAAACCCTTGTTTTGTATGGAATTTTAAAATCTTTGCAAAATGTTTTAAAACCTCATCTCCTATATCATGTCCAAAGGTATCGTTTATATTCTTAAATCTATCTATATCAGCCATAATAATAGATATATCTTTAAATTTTTTAATTTCCTCTTTGGCCCTTATAAAAAAAGCTCTCCTATTATAAATCTTTGTTAAATAATCGATCATTGCCATTTTTTGGGCTTTTTGCTTTTCTTTTTTTAATTTTTCTTCAACATTTTTTAATCTGGTTATATCCTGATCTATTCCAAGAACCCTTATTATCTCTCCTTTTTCGTTTTTTATGGGAATATACTTAGATAAAATCCATTTATAACTTCCATCAGAGTTTAATATCCTATAAACAGACTGAAAAAAACCTTCTTCTTTTATTTTTTTAAGGGCATAATCCATAGTAAATTCCTTCTCTATCCTTTTTAAATCCTTAGGATGAACAGATATTTTCCATAAATGTTTATTTTTTAAAACCTCTTCAATCAATATGCCATGAATTTTAGAAAAAGAAGGACTTATATATATAATTTCTTTAGTTTTTACATCTTGAAGTATAATTGCTTCTTCTAGATTTTCTGTAACTTGTTTTATAATATTTTCTTTTTCTTTAGACTTTAAATATAATTTTTTATATCTTGTAATATCATTAAAAATTAAAGCTACACCTTCCTTATCAAAACAAATATCTATAGAATAATATTTACCTAAAAAACAATATTCATCATTTAAAAAATCAAAATTTGAAAGGATATCTTTTATGCTTTTATTTAAAATATCTTCCTTTTTCAAACCTACTAACTCTTCAAAAGCCTTATTAACTTCTAATATTAAAATATTTGTAGGATTTTTATTTTCATCAAGAATAATATTGCCATAAACAAAGGGATTTTTCATATTATCGATTATAAATTTAATATCCTTCATAATATCACCTTCAAATATAAGTTTTGGCCACCTTAAGGTGGCCAAAACTTATTCTTCTACTACCATGAGTTTTTGAACCCATGGGCTTATAAGACAAAGTATAATACCTGCTCCAACTGATACAGCTGTTACAAAGCCAAATACCTGTAAACCTCCCCATGTTTCAACATAAGCTGCTGACTTTCCTGCAATATAATTACCAAAACCTGTAGCAAACAACCATGCTCCCATCATTAAAGCTGAAATTTGTTTAGGTGCTAATTTACTTACCATTGAAAGTCCAACTGGTGATAGGAACATCTCACCCACAGTATGCAATACATAAGCACCAATCAACCATATAACACTTGCCTTTATTGATGGATCAGGTGAATTTCCTCTTTGTAGTGCAGCACATACCATAAGTCCAAAACCTAATCCCAAAAGAATTAATCCATAACCCATCTTTGTAGGGGTTGGTATATCTCCCTTTGGTCTCTTTGATAATTGTAAGAACCACCAAGCAAATGTTGGACCTAAAACTATACATAAGAAGGGGTTAATTGACTGGAACCAGCTTGTTGGTATTTCAAATCCACCTACATTTCTATTTATATACTCATTTGTATATAACGTTAAGCTTGAACCAGCTTGTTCAAATCCTGCCCAGAATATTATTACAAATAATGATAAAATAAAAATTGCTGCAACCCTTTTCTTTTCTTGAGGCGTAAGAGGTCTTTTTTCTATAACTTCTGAAGTTGCTGCAGCCTCCTTATGAACACTTCTTGAATAGCCAAACTTACCTACTTCGCCAAGAAGCTTTTTATAAGATACTAAATAAATTAAAGAACCAATTAACATTCCTATACCTGCTGCTAAAAATCCATATTTATATCCATAGCTTATAACTTCTGTTCCATTTGTTACTGCAAATGTTTTTTCAGCTAAAGTTCCACATACTAAAGGAGCAATAAATGCACCAATGTTTATAAAAGTATAGAAAATTGAATATGCACCATCTTTTCTTGGGTCATCATCATCATAAAAATCTCCAACGATTGATGTTATATTTGGTTTCCAAAATCCATTACCTAAAGTAATCAATATAAGTGCTAAATAAACCATCATCTTAGTTTTAGCTATAAATAATCCAAACATTCCAAGGAATATAAAGATAGAACCTAAAAAGAAGGTATTTCTCTTACCTAAAAACTTATCCGCTACATAACCTCCTAAAAGCGGTGCAAAATAAACAAACATCGTAAAGTTTGCATAAATAGTTGCAGCAGTAGCTTTATCAAGCCCAAGTCCACCTTTTAGTGCCTCTGTTGTTAAAAAAAGCATTAAAAGACCCCTCATACCATAGTAACTAAATCTTTCAAACATCTGAATAATTGATACAAGCCAAAATCCAGGGGGATGTTTTTTGGTGTGTGTCATATCGCTACCTCCTTAGAATATTTTGTAAAAATCTTAATTTTCAAACACTTATATATTAACATATTTTTTTTTTTAAGTTAAGTATTTTTTTTAAAAAAAGCTAGATGTAAAATATAACAAAAGGGGGGGAATATGATGTTATATATAAATATGATAAAAAATGATATGAAGAATGAATTTTTAAAATTTATCAAAGAATACAATATTGATTATTTAATAATTTACATAATAAGAAATAAAATAGCCATAAGAATATTAAGCATTTGCAAAGAAAAACTAAAAGAAGACTTTAACTACTCCGAATTTATAAATTTAGATATATGCAAAGGAAACATAATTAATAAAGTCATAAGCAGCAATGAAATAATCTTTAATTATTCCAAAGAAGGAAGCCTACCCTTTATAAAAGGGGTATTATATGAAGCACTTATACCGATTAAATTTGACGAAAAAATAATTGGATGCATTTATTTAGGAAATATTCAAGATAAAATAAATAATCCTGATATAGAAAAATTAAATAAAATTTTAAAGGAAAACATGCTTGAACTTAAAAACATTGAAGCTATAAAAGTATTTTATAAAACAACAATCGAAGATGCTATATTGATAAATGAATTATTCAAAATCAAATCCCAATTTATGTCAAATCATGCCTATAACGTAGCTTCATGGGCAATTCAAATAGCCAAAAAAATGAATTACTCTGAAGAAGAATTAACAAAAGTATATCTAGCTTCACTTTTACATGACATAGGAAAAATATTTATAGACGAAAAAATTCTTAACAAAAAAGGCAACTTAACAGAAGAAGAATATAACATAATGAAAAAACATGTTGAATTAGGATATAACATAATAAAAGATAAATTTTTAATAAATGATGATGATAGCATTCCAAGGTGGATTTATGAGCACCACGAAAGATGGGATGGAAAAGGATTTCCTAAAAGATTAAAAGGTGATGAGATAACAAAAGAAGGTAGAATTCTAAGAATAGCAGATGCTTTAGATGCAATGATTTCAGAAAAAAGTTACAAAAATCCAAAAGATTTAAAAGAAGCAATTCTAGAATTAAAGGCATGTAAAGGTAAAAATTTTGACCCTTATATAACAGATGTTGCAATAGAAATAATAAACGAAAGGCTAATTTCATTAAGTCCTGTATTAGATGATGTTTTTTTACCCTCCAAAGTTATAATAAAAACAAAGAACATATCCATTAATCTTGATGGATATATTTTTAAAGAAAAAAACAATATAATATTTTTATCAACATCCCTTATACCTGACATTGAAAATGAAAGAATAGATGATGCTAACTTAATATTTGAAAAGTTAAATACTTTATATGAATATAAAGCTCAATTGGAAATAATAGATACAAATAAATTCATAATCAAGCACCTTAAATCCCTTGATGAAGGAAAAACCTTCAGTATACCATGGCTTTTAAGTGGTAAATTAATAGATCCCTCAACAAGAAAAGCATATGAAATAACTATAACAAAAATCTCTGGAGATAGCTTAGTATTCACCTTAAAGGAAGGTGAAAATTTAGATCAATCAAAATTATACATAATCACAGTAAACTTTGAGGATGGAACAAGTATCCCCCTTACGGGTAAAATTTTAAAAAATATAAATATACAATCAATAAACCATTATACATTTGAATACGCGGGCATAAAAGAAAGCTTTAGAGATGAAATATTCAGACAAATATTTAGAAAGCAAGTAAATTTAAAACGTATATTAAAATAACCCTAAAAGGAAAACCTTTTAGGGTTATTATAGTATCATATTAAAAAGATAACCTGTAAACACTATTCCAATTCCCACAATTGTTATAAATATTGCAAGAAGTTTTGGTTTTAATACCCTTCTTAAAAGTATCATTTCTGGAACTGAAAGAGCTGTAACTGCCATCATAAAGGATAATGCTGTTCCCATTGCAACTCCTGCTCTTGTTAACTCGCTAACAAGTGGAATAACTCCAGCTGCATTTGAATATAAAGGAATACCAAATGCAACCGCCACAAACACTGCGAATGGATTATCTTTTCCTGCATATTTTGCAAGAGCTCCGGTTGGTATCCAACCATGCATAAATCCACCAATTGCAATACCTATTACTACATAAATCCAAATCTTTTTAATTAAATCCTTTGTAAACATCCATGAATCATACAATCTTTCTTTAATTGTTGGGTTAGGAATATCAATATTTTCAGCATCTATCTTTACTTCATATACATAATCCTCTACATATTTTTCAAGCCCTAGTTTACCTATTATAATACCGCTTACAATTGCAATTATTTCTCCTGATAAAACATAAATTAAAGCAATTTTTATACCAAACATACCATATAAAAGCCCAAGAGCTACTTCATTTACCATAGGTGCTGCTATAAGATATGAAAACGTAACTCCAAGAGGAACACCTGCTTCAACAAATCCTATAAACAATGGAACTGCAGAACATGAACAAAATGGAGTTACTATTCCAAGCATTGCTGCTAAAATATGTCCTATAAATGTATTGCCCTTCTTTTTAGCTAGTATTTTTCTTGTCTTTTCTGGAGGGAAAAAGCTTCTTATAAATGTTATCGTGTATATAATTATAAGAAGCAATATAAATATTTTTATTGTATCGAAAACAAAGAAATTTAATGCACTACCTAGTTTACTTTCTTTAGCTATTTTAAAAACATCATAAACCAACCAATCAGCAAATTTTTGAACCCAAGTAAACATATTAAAACCTCCTAATTTATAATTATATTAGAAAATCCTAATATAATTATAAGAGATAAACTTACAAATGTCAATTTTTTTATTGTTATTTAAAACATTTAAGCATGCAGAAACTGCATGCTTATCCTTGTAAAATCTTCTTTACTTCTTCTACTGTTAAAACCTTTCCATAGGATTTTACTTTTTCATCAACGACAAGTGCTGGAGTTCTCATAACTCCATACTTCATGATTTCTTTAAAGTCCTCAACTTTTACTACTTCAGCTTGAATTTGAAGTTCCTCAAGGGCCTTTTTTGTGTTTTCTTCAAGCTTTCTGCAATTTGCACAACCTGATCCTAAAATTTTTATTACCATTAATCTCCCTCCTTAATCTTTTAATGTTTCAAATTTATTATCAATTATTTGTTTAGCAACTTCTATTAAATCCTTTATTTTTTCATCATAAAGGCTATAATGTATATTTAATCCTACCTTTTCTCCTTTTACAATTCCTGCATCCTTTAATATTCTAAGATGCTGAGAAAGGTTAGATTGACTAAATTCTATATCTTGGTTTAATACACATACACATTTTGGTCCATCAAGAAGATAATTTACAATCTTATATCTTATAGGGTGTCCTAGTGCCTTAAACATTTTTACAATAAGTTCCTCTTTTGTCATTATTAACCTCCTTTGTATGAGTATTATTAATTAATTTAATTATAAAATTCTTAATTAAATTTTTCAAGAAAAATTATATTTCTCTTATAGTAAAATAAGCAATTAGCATCGTTATAATTAACATAACCCCATAGAACAAGAATATACTATTTAGTCCCATGCTTTGAACAATCCTACTACCAATTGCTGTTCCAACGCCACCTCCGCCCATAAAGCAGAAAGCAACTAAGGACATTGCAGCTCCTCTTTCTTTTTTAGCAAACTCAGTTGCTCTTGTTAAAAGAGTTGAATGTGTAAATATAAAACCTAGTCCCATAAGTCCAATTGAAACTATTAATATAATTAAATTATAACCCAAGTTATAAATTAAAAGTTCTCCTAATGCTGCTGATAGCAAACCAATTACTAATATCTTTCTAATCCCAATTTTTTTAGCTACATTACCACTTATTCTTCCTCCAATTAAAGACATTACTCCAAAGGCAGTCATAATCAATCCTATTAGTAGGTTATTATAATTATATTCTTTTGCAATAAAAGAACCAATATATGAAAATCCACCAACTATAAACATACCTTCAAATAGAACAACAAAATAAGTTATTAAGCTTTTAAAATTTGATAATAGCATTAAATAAGGTTTTAAAAATTGACTGTCTGGATTTTTTATAGATGGCATATTTTTATAATTTTTAAGAATTAACAAAGCTGGAATTACTGACAAAATAGCATAAACAACAAATACCTGTCTCCAATTAATAAAATATGCAATGGCACCACCAATTGCCATACTCATACCTTGACCTAAAAAGGATATTCCCATAAATGAACCTATGGCACTTTGTCTTTCTTCTATTGGAAACACATCTCCTATTAATGCTAAGGATATAGGCATTACAGAGGCTGCAAAAACTCCAGTTAAAGCTCTAAATATAGCAAGATTTGTTAATGATGATCCTAAAGCACAAAGTCCTGTAGCTATTGTAAACATTACAATTGAAAATGTTATTATATTCTTTTTACCATATCGATCAGCTAATGGTCCAAATAAAATTTGAAATATTCCAAATGGAATCATATAAGATGAAATTAAAAGTCCTGCTCTTGCAATATCAACATTAATGTCCTTTGCTATTGCAGGTAATATCGGTGAAACAACCCAATTATCAGCCATTACAATAAAACCTGCAAAACCTAAAATTAAAATTAAACTTTTTTTAAAATCCTTTTCCATTCTTCCCACTCCTTTTATTATTTAATAATTTACTTATATAATAATACATTAATGATTATACCCTATCACGGTATAACTGTCAATTACTTTATAATCTTTATAATATAAAATGCCCTAAAGTTTCATTTTAAATACTTTAGGGCAATTAGGTTTAATATAAAATTAATCTATTGTCTCAAAAATTTGACAAAACTCATCAAGGCTAATTCCTATGAAATATTTATTAAAATCAAATTCTTTAAGCGCTTTTTTTATGTCACCAATTTCATATTTACATCCCTTTAGGGCATTTTCAATATCTGAAATATCAGCAACATTAAAAAAATCTCCATAAATTTTAATTTCATCTATTTTCCCTTTTTCTATTTTTAAATAAACTTCAACAATGCCCGAATTAAACTTTTTAGAGTTTTTATAATTAAATTTAGGAGAATTACCGAAATTCCATTCATAAGTTGAATATTTATTCCTAACTAATTCATCGATATTTTTAATATCTTCTTGTGTTAATATATACTCTTTTATATCTGTATTATTCTTAATATATCTATAAAGTTCATCCATAAACTCTTCAACAGTCATATCATTTTTTAAATAACTTTTTATATTAGTAACTCTACTTTCAACTGATTTAACTCCCTTTGATTCATATTTTTCTTTCGAGACTTTTAAAGCTTCCGATACATTTTTTAAATTTGCCGAAAAAAGGAGTGTCCCATGGTGAAGCATTCTTCCATTTTTAATGGTTTGGGCATTACCTGAAATTTTCTTCTCATCTACAACAATGTCATTTCGCCCTGAAATCTTAGCCTCAACCCCTAAACTTTTTAAAAATTCAACTATAGGTTCTAAAAATTCCTGAAAACTTATATTAACATCATTAATATTTTTAATAAAGGTAAAGTTAATATTGCCTTTATCGTGAAAAACTGCTCCTCCACCTGTTAATCTTCTTACTACAGATATATCATTCTTCTTAACAAAATCAATATTGATTTCAGATAACGTATTTTGATTCTTTCCAACAACAATACAATTATCGTTCCTCCATATTATAAAAAATTCATCCTTTGATTTTGTTAAGAAATATTCTTCAAGAGCTAAATTAAAATAAGGATTCAAACTTTTGTTATAAATATAAAGCAAATTTATCACCATCCATTAGCAGCTTCCGCAGCAACATCCTCCACTACTTTTTCCTTCTGATTCTAGTTCCTCCAAGGCTTCCTTTGTTAAAATATCGCTAATTATTTTATCTATTTTCCTACAAATTTCATTAGCTACTTTATCAACCATTTCCTCATAATTTTCTGGTAGTTCCTTTAATGAAACTAATTCTGAAAGTGCTATTTCTTCTCCAAGTATTTCTGCAACATTGATAACAGCATTAACTTTTCCGCTATACTTTTCAGTTGCCCTCATTGCACAAAGTTTAGAGCAACCATCAACAGCTATTGTAGGGAAAACTTTTGCAAAAAGTCTTTCTTCTTCACCACCTGCAATAAATAAAGGAAGACATATTGTAACAGTTTCACCCATCCTAAGCTTTTCTAAAACCTTTCTTGTAGCAAGCCTTGATATTGTTCCTCCAAGACATTCTTCACCACTACATGATACTATCCCAACCTTTGTTTCCTTCATTTATTTCACCTCCATCTTATCTATTATTTCAACAATCTTATCAGCTATATAGTCCACAACTCCCCATCCTTCTTCGTTTAAATTTGTCGCCGTTCCAGGTTTCATAGCTCTTTTTTCTTTAGCAAACTCTATTGATTTCAATTCCTCTATAACTTCTGCCCCAGCTTCCTTAGCATTTTTTGCCGCACACATTTTAGGACAGCCATCAATTGTTATGCACTTTTTACCCTGCATGTAATTTTTTATTTCTTCATCTCCTGTAACAAGATAAGCTAAACATTTTGTTTCAGCCTCATCCTTTTTAAGTTCCCTTACAACCTTTAATGCAGCTTCTCGTGCTATTAAGCCATAAACTTTTCCCATCCCACTACATGGAATAACAACTACCTTAGACATGAAACTCATCCACCTTTCTTTTCATTTTTTCAAAGTATTCATCAAAGGTTAATAAAAGCATTTTATCTGATTCAAAATCACTAAGCTCTATATCAGCGATCCATCCCTTTTCATAAGGATTTTCATTTATATATTCGGGGCTTTCTAAAAGTTTCTCGTTTATCCTAACTATTTTTCCACTAACTGGTGATATAATCTCAAAAACTGCTTTTCCAGATTCGATAGTTCCCACTTCATCAAATTGACTAATTTCATTTCCTACAGTTGGTGGATTAAAAAACATTATATCTGAAAGACTTTGCTGAACATAATCTGTAACTCCAATTCTTGCTAAATTTCCATCAACATATACCCAGCAGTCATTTTCATTAAAATAAAATCCATTTTTAGGCAATCTGAAAATAAATTTATCCTTTTTATATATCTCATAATCCAAAGTTTCAGGAAATTTTATTTCTAAGTCTTTTGATGTATTCTGATTTTCCTGCAGCAATTCATTAATTATAATTTCAATAACCCTCTTTTCATCTTCTCCTACTTTAAGCTCCTTTGAAAGCGTAATATTATTTTTCTGTGCCACTTCACTTACGTTTACCTTTTTATAAACCTTAAGATTCTTTTCAGAAGCAAGCCTTGTTGCACACCTTGTATTACATCCATCAATTACTATCAATTGATTTTCATTTGCTAATTTGTTATATCTAGCATCTGCAACCCTATAAAAAACAGGGCATATTATTTCACAGGAAATTTTTTCTTTTAAAATTAAGGCAATTTCCCTAGTTATGCAACCTGCACATTTATCAAGGCCATTACAAGGTAAAACAACATAATTCTTATCCATTTTGCTCCATCTCCATTCTTAATTGTTTAATTTTTTTAGTAACTTCTGACTTATCTGGGAATGAAAGCGCATCAACTCCACAAGTTTTACCACAAGCCCTGCAAAACACAACGCAATTATATGGATTTTTTACTATAACTTTTTTTTCTTCATTTTCTCTAACTTCATACACATCGTGTGGACAGAACTTAACACATTCAAGACAATAATTACACTTATCATAATCAATTATAGGAAACCAATCTATCTTTTCCCTTGGAACCCCCATGAAGGTGTTTTCACTCATATTAATTCCTCCTCTAATCCAAGCTCCTTTAATGCATTTTTTACTACCTCCAAGGCTTTTTCATTTGTCATATCCCTTATATCAAGCATAACTGCATCCTTTTCAATATCAAGCCCAGCTTCCTTAAAGGCATCTTTAAACATTTTTCTTTGCATGTTTGGAGCACAAGCACCTATTATTAATTTTCTGTGAACTTTTAAAAAGTCAGCAAGGAATCTGTCTCCATCCTCTTCACAAAGTTGAGGATGAATAAAGGCATATTCAACTGGAAGTTCAACTCTGACTTGATTTATAAAATCCCATATGTCCATCTTTGAAAATCCTGGACACTTTCCTGTACAAACACACATTATAAAGCCTGGTAAATTTCTTTCACCCATGATAATTCCCCCTTATATTTTATGAACTGATAAACCTAATGCATCATTTATCGCTTCAAAAACAGCCTCTGATAATGTAGGATGAGGATGAATCATTGAAGCTAAAGTATTCAAATCGGCCTTTAATGTTATTGCAAGAGTAATCTCTGATATTAACTCTGAAGCTCCCTCACCTAAAATTTGGCATCCTAATATTTTATTGTTCCTTTTATCCGTAACTACCTTTACAAGTCCGTCCCTTTCACCCAATGTAAGTGCACGTCCATTGTTTCTAAAATAAAACTTACCTATCTTTACATCATAACCTTTTTCAATAGCTTCTTTTTCAGTTAATCCAACCATAGCAACTTCTGGGCTTGTATAAATGCATATAGGAACTGCTTCATAATTTACCTTACCTTCTTTTCCCATCGCATTTAAAATCGCAGCTCTTCCTTCTGCAAAACTAAGGTGGGCAAGTTGCCTGCCTCCTATAACATCCCCAGCAGCATATATATTTTCTATATTCGTTCTATATGATTCGTCAACTTGTAAAGCATTATTTAAAATATCTAACCCTACATCAACAAAATCGCTTGTAATATTTGGTTTTCTTCCAACTGCAAGCAATACTTTGTCTGCAGTTAAAAAACTTTCTTTAGACTTTTCCTCAAAATATACCCTTAAGCTACCTTCTTTAGTTATTTTTTTAACATTTACTCCAAATTTAAAATTTATTCCTTTTCTTTTTAAAATCTTTAAAAGTTCATTTGAAATTTCTAAATCTCCAACATCTAATGTATCTTTTATTTCAAGCACCGTTACATTACAAAATGGAGAAAACATCTCCGCAAATTCAAGTCCAATTATACCTGAACCTATTATAACTAAACTTTCAGGGATCTCAGTAAGGTCTAATATATCATCACTTGTTAATACCCCTTCCAAATCTACACCTTCAATTTGGGGAATTATAGGAACTGCTCCTGTTGCTATGACAAGCTTATTAAAATTGATTATTTTTTCTTCATCCTCTGCGTTGACGTATAGTTGATTTTGATTTTTAAGAATTCCTATTCCATTTACCAAATTAATTTTGTTAGAGGATATTAAATTTTCAAGGCCAATTCTAAGAGTTTTTACAACTCTATTCTTTCTTTCTACAGAAGTTAGCCAGTTTGTGTTTTTAATTTGACTTTCTATTCCAAACTCTAGACTCTTTTTAAAATTTCTTACTAATCCACTTGTTCTTAAAAGTGCCTTTGTAGGAATGCAACCCTGATTTAAGCAGACTCCACCTAAATTGCTCTTTTCTATCAATGTCACTTTTGCACCTAACTTTGCTCCAGTTATTGCTGCATAATAACCAGCAGGTCCACCACCTAAAACAACATAATCACAATCTAATTTTTTCAAATTATCCCCCCTTACACTTTATAATTTAATTATTTTCTTAACTAATTATATTATAAATCAATAAATGTCCAAATTCAACTTATAAATTTTCAGCATTTTTATATAATTCATTTATTTCTTCCTTCGTAACAAATCTTAACAATATATATGCAATTATAATTATGCCTGGTATATCTATCAAAAGCCTTGTTATTGCAAATTTAGTTCCTAAAGATGAAAGTTCAAATAAAAACATTGGTATTTTTGTGGTTGACCATGCACCTATGAAAATCAATATATTGCTAAACTTAACTCCCTTTTTCATAAAAACAGCCGCTATTGGGAAAGCTCCATATAAAGGTCCTGCTGCAGCTGAACCTAATATTATTGCAAGTGCTACTCCCTTAATTCCTGAACCTTCTCCCATATATTTAATCATGGTTTCCCTTGGAACCCATACATCTAAAAGACCTAATAAAACAAATATCGGTGGTATAACAAGAAGCATCTCCTTAAAACTATATCCAACTATACTTAAGGCCTTTTTTCCAACATTAAAATCTATTAAAAATATAATACTCATTATTATTACAGTTACTATAAAGAATTTATATCTCTTTATTAAATTTTTCATATTCCACTTACCACCTTTCCAATTATAAATGCAACTATAAATGAAAATATAAAAGCTAATAGATTTCTTAGAATTGTAATCTTCTTCCCAAAATATTTTATTTCAACAGGCATCGTTACAACTCCAACCATCATAAGTGTTGAAACAAATGCTGCAATTTGAGTATATCCCGCTCCACTTTTTAATAACATAGCTGCAGTGGGAAATGCAACAAAACCAGGTATCAATGTAATTGAACCAACAATTGCTGCTAAAATAACACCTAAAATCCCTGATTCCTTTCCAATAATTTTTGAAATGATTTGTGGATTTAATACAGCTAGTAAAATACCAACTAACATTAGAACACCAAGAAATTCTGGAAGAATGTTTTCAAATGATTTCCATGCTTTTAAAAGTGCTTTTTGAGTCTTTTGTTTGTCTTTTAAGTAAGATAAAATCAATAAAAGAAATGTTAAAATATAAAGGAACAAATTCCACATATCTTAATCACCTCTTATTTAACTTTTTAATTAATTAATTAATTATAGTTTAAATTATCTTATAAGTGCTTGTCAATTTAGCTTTTTAATAAATTAATATTTAATTAAATCATTATTTGTCATCTTTAAATTATTGACAAAATCTATTATAATGAGTAATATAATACATAATTTCAATACTAATAAAAGGGAGGGACTAATGTGAATATAAAAATTTCTAAGGAAATAGCGCAACAAATAAAAGATATTCTTGCAAAGGAAGGTAAATCTGCAATAAGATTTGAAGTTGTTGATTTTGGTTGAGCTGGTCCTGTTTTTGATGTTGTTCTGGATGAACAACGCAATTTAGACGAAGTTGTGGAAATAGAAGGAATAAAATTTGTTGCTGAAAATAGTATAAAGCCATTTATAAGAAACATTGAAATTACAATATCTGATGGAAAACCAGCAATAGTTCAAACTGGTTGCTGCTGCTAAAAAAAGTCCCATGCTAGTCTTTTTACATAGCATGGGACTTTTTTAATTTATTTATGTGCTTCAAAATATCCTCTTGTAGCATTAGCAATTCTAACTAATGTTAACATGATTGGAACTTCTGTTAAAACACCTACAACCGTCGCAAGGGCTGCACCAGATTTAAGCCCAAATAGAGATATTGCAACTGCAACTGCAAGCTCAAAGAAGTTACTTGCTCCAACCATAGCTGCTGGTGCTGCAATATCGTGTGGGAGCTTCCAAGCCTTTGCCCAGCCATAAGCTATGAAGAATATTAAAAAGGTTTGAATTGTAAGCGGAACAGCTATTAAAAGTATGTGGAATGGATTATTTACAATTATTTCACCTTGGAAGGAGAATATAATAACTAATGTCAATAAAAGTCCGATTATAGTTATATTATCAAACTTCTTTAAAAATACGTTTTCAAAATAATCTATTCCCTTGCTTTCTATAACTCTTTTTCTTGTAAAGTATCCAAAGGTCAATGGAATTACGACAAACAATATTGTTGAAAGTATTAATGTATCATAAGGAACTCTTACATTAGAAACTCCAAGTAAAAATGCAACAATTGGTGTAAATGCAAATAAAATTATAAGGTCATTTGTTGCAACTTGAACAAGCGTATAGGCTGGATCTCCGTTTGTTAAATAGCTCCATACGAACACCATTGCTGTGCATGGTGCCGCACCAAGCAATACTGCACCTGCAAGGTATTCTGTCGATAGGTTTTCAGGAATATACGCTTTAAATACTATTTTTAAAAAGAAATACGCAATTAAATACATTGTAAAGGGTTTTATAAGCCAGTTTGTAACCCAAGTTACAATAAGACCCTTTGGTTTTTGCCCTATCTTTTTAACGCTTGAAAAGTCAATTTTAAGCATCATAGGATAAATCATAAGCCAAATTAATACTGCAACTGGAATTGATACATGGGCATATTCCATTCTGCTTAAAAATTTTGGAATAGATGGAATATACTGTCCAATTAAGACTCCAGCAATAATACAAAGTGCAACCCATATACTTAAATATCTTTCGAATAAACTTAAACCCTTTTTAGCCATAAAAACTCCCCCTTAATTATGCTTTTCCAGTTCTTATATTTTCAGCAAATTTTTCTGGAAGTCCATTTTTTAATATTTCTTTTGCTACAACCTCATAATCATAATTTACAGAACATATTTCAACATCAACCTCTTGACTTATGTTTAGAATAACATAATTTGCATAAGGACTTCCTGTCTTTGGCTTTCCAATGCTTCCTGAATTTACAAGAAGTTTTTCTCCATATCTTTTTACATAAGGAATGTGAGTATGACCACAAACTAATATATCATATTTAAAATCCTCCATAACCTCTTGGGCTTCCTTTGAATTTTCCTTTAGATATTCATTTAATCTTCGAGGACTACCATGAACAAACATTATACTTTTTTCTTCAAACTTTAAAATCATTTCATAAGGTAACTGCCTTAAAAATTTTTTATTTTCTTCCTTTAAAGTTTCGATAGTAAAATTTAAAGATATTGCTGCATTTTCCATATCTTTAGGATCTGGATAATCACATCCACAAATCATTCTTTCATATCCTACAGCATCATCATAGTTTCCCATTACCGTTAGTATATTATTCTTTCTTATAAATTCCACAACCTCATTAGGATAAGGACCATATCCTACTAAATCCCCTGTACATACAATAAGGTCAACTTTCCTTTTTTGAATATCTTGAAAAACCGCTTCCAAAGCTAAAATATTGCTATGAACATCAGAAATAACACCGATTTTCATTTTAACCCCCCTTAATCTAAATTGTGACAACCTTTACCCTCTTCTTTAAACTTTAAAAGCCTTTGATATTCTTCTTTTAAAGTTTGAACGTTTTCCATATCCTCAAATATACTTTTTAAAATCGAATATTTTTTAATAGTTATTTCATTTAAACTGTAATAAACATACTGCTGTCGTTTAGTTCTTGTTATTATTCCGCTTTTATTTAATACCATCAAATGTCTTGAAGCATTGGACTGAGTAAGATTAAGCAACTTTTCAATTTCACATACGCAAAGTTCTCCATATTTTAATAAATTTAAAATTCTAAGCCTTGTCTCATCTGACAAAGCTTTTAATATATTTATTAACTCCATAATACCTCCTTTTTTACAATTAATGTATATGATTATATACTCATATAATCATACATATATTATAACATTTTCAAATGTTATTGTAAATATATTTGATAAATTTTTAACATTTAAAAACAAATAAGCTAATTGTGTATTTTTAAAAAATGTTATAAAATATTAAAAAGCATACCGAAAGGAGGAAAAGCATGCCAGATAAGTTTGTTCCAGAAATAAAAGGCATTTTAAGGAGCAACATAATAGAAGTACCTCAAGTTATTAGAGAAGCCAGTGGAATTATAATTTTTGGAAGAAGGATAAAATCTTTGATATTTTCAACAGATGTTGCAATAATAAGGAATACAAATGCAGATGCTGTTATCGCTGTATATCCTTTTACTCCTCAGCCTGTTATATCAGAAGCAATACTTAAAGTTTCCGAAGTTCCTGTATTTTGTGGAGTAGGCGGTGGAATCACTACTGGAAAAAGAGTTATAAAACTTGCCCGACATGCAGAATTCCAAGGAGCAATAGGAGTTGTTGTAAATGCTCCAACCCCAAATGAAGTTATAAGAGCTATGAGGGAAGAAATTGATATTCCAATCGTAGTTACTGTAGTTTCAGAAAACGAAGACTTTAAAGGAAGAATAGAAGCAGGAACTACTATTTTCAACGTATCTGGAGCTGCAAATACCCCTAAAATTGTAAGAAAAATACGTGAACAATTTCCTTATGTCCCAATAATAGCAACAGGAGGCCCAAATGACGAAACAATAAGAGAAACTATAAGGGCAGGAGCAAACGCTATTACATATACTCCTCCAACAACTGGAGAAATTTTTGAAAAGATAATGGATAAATATAGAAATACCTTTTAATAATTTATTATTTCCCTCATAGCCTCTGCAAAGGGCTTTCTAATTATAATATTAGCCATTGAATCATACTGAGTTGGACTTGTATTTATAAAAATAACATCATTTCCATTAAAATATTCTAAAAGGGAATTTGCAGGATATACCGTTAAACTAGTTCCTGCTACTATTAAAACATCTGCCCTTTTTATATGCTCAACTGCCCTTGAAATGTCATCTGGATCTAATACTTCTCCATATAAAACTATTTTAGGCCTTACTATACCTTTACATTCACATTTGAAAAATTTTTTATCTTCTTTTCCACACCTCATACAATAATAACTTCTTAAATTTCCGTGAAGTTCTATAACTTCCTTAGATCCTGCCTTTTGATGAAGCCCATCTATATTTTGAGTTATAACTGCCTTTAACTTCCCCCTTCTTTCAAGTTCTGCCAAAGCTTTATGACCATCATTAGGCTCTACATCAACGCAAAGTTTTTCATTTAAAAATTCGTAAAAAATATCGGGATTTTTCAAAACAAAATTTATATGAAGTATTTCCTCTGGGCTATATCCCTTAAATGTCTTTTTATAAATTCCATTATCTCCCCTAAAATCAGGTATTCCAGACTCCGTTGAAGTTCCTGCTCCACCAAAGAAAACTATGTAATTTCCATTTTTTATAGCTGCCCTCGCCAATTCTATTTCCTTCATTGTATCACCCCTTATTATTAATAACCTAAAATTAAAATTTAATTACAAAAGGTACCTAAAAGGTACCTTTTGCTAACATATTATCTTCAAAACTGCAAATATTATTATTTAAATTCTTAAAAGCATTTGAAAGCATCATTTTTATTCTATTTATTTGATTTACTTCGCTTAAGCCCGGATCATAATCTAAAGCAATAATATTAGCTTCTGGATATTTTCTTCTTATCTCTTTTATCATTCCTTTTGCAACTACATGATTTGGCAAACATCCAAAGGGTTGAAGACAAACAATATTACAAACCCCTTCTTTTATAAGTTCGACCATCTCTCCTGTTAAGAACCATCCTTCTCCTGCCATATTTCCTAAAGATAAGATAGAACTTGCAAGTTCTGCCTTTTCAAATATAGTAGAAGGAGCATTAAATCTTTTACTATTTTTAAGGGCTTTTCTTATTTCTTTTCTATAATATTCCATTACCTTTATCGCTATATTGCCAGCTATTTTAGCCAACAAATCTCCAGTTAAATTATTATACTTAAATTCTTCGTCATAAGCTGAGTAAAGTAGAAAATCCATAAGATCAGGTAAAACTACCTCTGCTCCTTCCCTTTCAAGAATCTTTACAATTTCGTTATTAGCGGTAGGATGATATTTAACTAAAATTTCTCCAACAACTCCAACCCTTGGCTTTTTCACAGAATTAATTTCAATATTATCAAAGTCCTTTACAATATTCCATATATTTTCCTTGTATTGTTTAAAACTACATGATTTTATATTATCTATGGCCTTTTCCTTCCATTTATCATAAAGCATTTGAGTTGAACCGCTTATTTTTTCATAGGGCCTTACTCTCAAAATAAGCCTGTTAAAAAGGTCTCCATAACTTACTGCCATTAAACCTCTATGAAGAAGAACAGGTGTTATATTAAATCCAGGTTGTTTTTCTAATCCTTTTGCATTAAGAGACAATATTGGTACCTGTAAATTAGCATCCTTTAATGCCTTTTTTAAAAGACTAATATAATTTGTAGCCCTACATGCTCCTCCTGTTTGACTTAATATAACCGCCGTAGAATTTAAATCATATTTTCCAGATTTTAAAGCATTTATAATCTGTCCTATAACAACTATAGCAGGATAACAAGCATCATTATTAACATACTTTAATCCCTCATCAATAGCACTCTTATCAACAGACGGTAAAACTTCAAGATTATATCCACTAAACCTAAAAGCACTTTCTAAAAATTCAAAATGAACAGGAGACATTTGAGGAGCTATTATCGTATAACTTTTCTTCATATCTTTAGTAAATACTAAATTCACCTTATCAGTTTTTTGTCTAAAGGCTTGAAATGTTTTTCTCTTTCTATCCTCTAAGGCTGCAAATAAGCTTCTTATTCTTATTTTTATAGCTCCTACATTGGTTCCTTCATCAATTTTAATTGAGGTATATATTTTTCCATTCTCTTCTAATATCTCTTTTACTTGATCCGTTACAATAGCATCTAAGCCGCATCCAAAGGAATTTAATTCTATAAGTTCTATGTTTTCCTGTTTTGATACAAAATATGCTGCTCTATATAGCCTTGAATGGTAAGCCCACTGATCTACAACCCTTAACTTATCATCTAGTCCTGATAGATGAGCAACAGAATCCTCAGTTAAAACTGCAGCATTAAAAGATGTTATTATATTAGGTATCCCATGATTTATTTCAGGATCTATATGATAAGGTCTTCCTGCAAGAACAATAGCCCTTATACCTTCCTTTTTGACATACTCTAAAGCTTCTTCTCCTTTTTTTCTTATATCCTTTTTATAATTTTCAAACTCTACAAAAGCTTGATTTAAAGCCTTCTCTATTTCATCCATAGATATATTAAATTCTTTAAAGGTGTTATACAAAACCCTTTTCAATCTATCAAAATTGTTTAAGGAAACAAATGGATTTAAAAATTTTATTCCTTTCTCCCTAATAAGATCAACATTATTTTTTATAACTTCAGAATACGAAGTTACTATAGGACAATTATAATGATTATTTGCATCCTCAAATTCCTTTATTTCATATACAACTGCAGGATAAAATATAACATTTACACCCTTTTCTATTAAATTAATAATATGTCCATGAACCACCTTTGCAGGATAGCAAGCTGTATCTGAAGGTATTGTTTCTATTCCTAATTCATAAAGCTTTTTTGTAGTTTTATCGGATAATACAACTTGAAAACCTAAATTTGTTAAAAATACATGCCATAAGGGATAATTCTCATAAATATTTAAAACCCTTGGAATTCCTATTTTTCCTCTTTTTGCTTCATTTTCACTAAGGGATTTGTAGGAAAACAACCTTTTGTATTTATACTCATATAAGTTAGGTAAATCCCTTTTTAAATTAAAATTGCCAGCACCTTTTTCACATCTATTTCCAGTTACAAATTTTTTACCATCTTTAAAGGTAGTTACCGTAAGCAAACAATTATTACTGCACAATTTACATCTTGTAAAGGATTGAGAAACAGAAAAATTTTCAAGTTCTTCTAAAGTTATAAGACTAGATTTTTTGCCCTCATGGCTTCTTTCTTTTGCAATTATAGCAGCTCCAAAAGCCCCCATAAGACCTGCTATATCTGGTCTTACAGCTTGTTTTCCTGAAATTAATTCAAAGGCCCTTAATACCGCATCGTTATAAAAGGTTCCACCTTGAAGGATGATTTTATCTCCTAATTCATCTATATTTCTAATTTTAATAACCTTCATTAACGCATTTTTTACAACTGAAAAGGCAAGACCTGCAGATATATCTCCAACCGTAGCCCCTTCTTTTTGAGCTTGTTTTACTTTTGAATTCATAAAAACAGTACATCTTGTTCCTAAATCTACAGGATTTTTAGCAAACAAAGCCTGCTTTGAAAACTCTTCAAGACTCATATTTAAAGATTTTGCAAAGGATTCTAAAAAAGATCCACATCCTGAAGAACATGCTTCATTTAAAATAATGCTATCTATAACTCCATTTTTTATTCGTATATACTTCATATCCTGTCCGCCTATATCTAAAATAGAATCTACTCCGTTTAAAAATGTTTCTGCTGCTTTATAATGAGCTATTGTTTCAACTTCACCTTCATCTATAGAAAGGGCAGTTTTTATTAATCCTTCCCCATATCCTGTGATACAAGAATTTGCTATAAAACTTCCTTCTGGAAGATTTTTGTATATATCCTTTATAACTTTTATAACAGACTGAAGAGGATTGCCTTCGTTGTTAGAGTAAAAGCTATATAAAAGATTATTTTCATCATCTATAAGAACAGCCTTAGTTGTTGTAGAACCTGCATCTATTCCAAGATAACAAGGTCCTTTATAATCTTTTAATCGTTTTCTTTTAACTTTATATTTATCATGTCTTGCCTTAAATTCCTGATATTCCTCATCATCCTTAAATAAAGGCTTTAATGTGTTTACTTCTTTAGTTTGAACACCTTTAAGTTCATTTACCCTCTCTAAAAGCTTTTTAAAACTTAAAGATGGTTTATCCTTTGAAAGAAGAGCTGCTCCAATTGCAACAAAAAGATGGGCATCAGAAGGCGAGATTGCCTCATCTTCCTTTAAATTTAAAGTTTCAATAAATCTTTTTTTAAGTTCACTTAAGAAAAACAAAGGTCCACCTAAAAATACTACCTTACCTTTTATTTTTCTTCCTGCTGCAAGCCCTGCAATAGTTTGATTTACAACTGCTTGGAAAATTGAAGCTGCAATATCCTCCTTTTTAGCCCCTTCATTTATCAAAGCCTGAATATCCGTCTTTGCAAAAACACCACAACGGGATGCTATAGGATATATAATTTTATATCCTTTAGCAAGCTCATTTAATCCTTGTGCATCTGTCTTTAAAAGAGCTGCCATCTGATCTATAAAAGCTCCTGTTCCTCCTGCACAACTTCCATTCATCCTTTGCTCTATATTTTTATCAAAATAAGTTATCTTTGCATCTTCTCCTCCAAGCTCTATGACAACTTGAACATCTTCAATTAAAGTTTCAATCGCCTTTGTAGAGGCTATAACCTCCTGCTCAAAAGGCAAGTTAAGCCATTCCGATAATCCAATTCCTGCAGAACCTGTAACTGTTATTTTTATATTCTTATCCTCTAACACTTCAAGCAACTCTTCAAGAACTTGTTTAAATGAATTTAAAACATCTGCGTAATGTCTTTTATATCTTTTAAAAACTATTTGTAAATTACTATCTAATACTACAACTTTAATTGTAGTTGAACCTATATCAATTCCTGCTAAATATTCACGTCCCATAATCATTCCCTTCTTTCATTATATTTCTATATCATAAAACCTTTTTGTTGCATATAAGATTATTTTTTTATACAAAACAACTAATAAACTTAAAAAGATTAAAATCAATATAAAATGCATCTTATAACTTCTTATATTAAAATTTACAACTAAAGAACCTAACAAAAATATAAATCCCATTGTTCCTAAAATTCCAACTACAGCATTAATATTTTGCTTTATAGCTTTTTGCGGGTTGTCCCATATTAATTTAGGCCATTTTAATTCAATTAATATTTCTAAAATAAATATCACTGCTAAAATTAAAATAGATACTAAAAAAATCAGCAATAAATCAAGTAAGCTTAATTTAAAAATAAAAATATCAAAAGCTAATATAATTATTGAAGCTAATACAGCAAAAATTAAACTGTGAAGCAGTTTTGCCAAAACATATAACTTGGGATTTATTGGCAAAGATTTTATAAACTCAAAACTTTTCCCTTCCCTTGATATACAAGTGGATGCAATGCTTGTTGAAGCTCCCAAAAATATTATGCCTGCTATTGATATTAAATTCAAGTAATATGAAAATGCTTTTAAATTAATTAATTTAAACTGCGTCATAAGAGTATCTTTTTGAAAATAAAAGGATATTGCTAAAATTACAGGCAATAAAATTATTATCATAGGACCATTTATAAAATAAACTGGTTCTCTATTCATAAGTTTCATTTCCCTTGATAATAGAGATAACAAAACATTTTTTCTTTTTATTACATTTTTTAAATCTACTTTTAAAAATCTTTTTCTCTCCCCTACATTTTCAATTAAAGTTTCATAATACATATCTGACATTAAATATAAAAGTAAAACAAAACAACCTAAAGTTATAATAATAAAGGTTATAAGACAAAAAATCTTTATAAAAAATCCTTTTTCAACTAAAGCCTTTGTAGATAGAATAGCCGGATAATATATTTTAGCTGCTAAATCAAAAAATCCTGTTGATGATGTAATTTTTTTCATAATTTCTACATCAGGTTTTGCCATCAAATTTGAAAAATATTGAAAGATTATACCAATCAATATTGCAAAAAATCCTGAAAAATACATTACAAAATCTTTATTTTTAAAAATCCTTCCAAACTTCATCATAGGAATTATTAAAAAATATCCCAATGAAAGAGGAAGAATTGGAATTAAAAAAGTTATTATTATAGAAAAAATGTAATATAAAAACCCTTCACCATTTTTTATGCCATAGACTAAAATCCCAGTAGCCATAATAAAAAATGAAAATATCAATTCAGAAATATAGCTTACTATAAACTTTGCCAAAAGAAGATTCCAAGACTTTAAGGGCAGGGATAATATTATATCTCCCTCTTGATTCAAAAAGTACGTTGCAACAACAGTTAAAATACCTACAAAAAATGTAAAAGCAGAAGCCATTATAACAGTATTTAATACAACAATCCCCTGCTGACTCGTAGGCTTTAGCATATCAAACATCTTTATATTAAATAGCGTAAACATAGCTAAAACACCTGAAAAAGAAAACAAAATCAAAATTATAAAACCTATAGCTTTTAGGGCTTGTCTTTTATTGTTTTTCATATCCCTTAAAATAGCACTTAAACCAAATACAGAATTTATATATAACTTAATCAAAGAAAAAGCTTTATTCATTTTCCACCAGCTCCAAAAATAAATTTTCGAGACTTTCATTCTCTTTTCTTAAACTTCTTAGCTCTTCTATGCTTCCTGTAAAAATTATCTCTCCCTTTTTTATTATTCCAATTCTATCACATAGTTTTTCTGCAATCTCCATTATGTGGGTTGAAAAAAACACAGTATTTCCCTCTTTAGCATGTTTTTTTATTATTTCCTTTAAAATAAAAGCCGATTTAGGATCTAGCCCCACTAAAGGTTCATCTAATATCCAAATTGGAGGATCATGTATTAGAGAACCTATTATAATCAGCTTTTGTTTCATACCATGTGAAAAACTACCTATACTCGAATTTAAAGCATCTTTTATACCAAACATTTCTGCAAGCTCGTTTATTTTTTTGTATCTTTTTTCATCTTCAACCTCATAGACATCAGCTATAAAATTTAAATATTCAATCCCTGTAAGCCTATTAAAAATCTCAGGATTATCAGGAACATACCCTATTTGCATTTTTGCCTTTATAGGATCCTTTACAACATCAATTCCATTTACCTTTATTTGACCTTCATCTGGCTTTAAAATGCCTGCTATCATTTTTATAGTAGTAGTCTTTCCTGCACCATTAGGACCTAAAAAACCAAAGATCTCCCCTTTTTCAACGTTCAAAAAAATATTTTTAACAGCCTTTATTCTCCCCTTTGAATAAGTTTTTGATACGTTTTTAATTTCAATCATAAATTCACCTCTTTTTTAAATTAACATGCTCAACAAATTAGCCAGTATGCTTAAATAATTTAAATCGTCAAATTTATACTCCCTTTCATTTGAAAAGGCTACAATATAAATCAGGCCAATTAAATCCTTCTTTTTTATTAGTGGAGCAATCATAACAGAATAAAAATCTTCTTCAAAAACTTCATCCCAATCAATAAGATAAATTCCCTTATTTTCTTTTATAACCTTTTCTACTAACTTTTTATTTACATTATTAAAGTCTATCCACCCACTATGTTCATATCTTCTCCAATATTGCTTAACTACCTTATCTTTATCTAAAAGCAATACCCCTGCATATCTACTCTTTGTTAAACTTATTATTTTTTCTAAAAACTTATATATTATTTCTTCATAAGATAGGTTTTCCTTTATAAATTCGCTAATTTCTATTAAAGCTAAAATTTTAGACGTATCTTTCATTTCCCCCAAAGATAAAACCATATTTAATTTATCAGTCGCTCTATCTTTATATTCAAAATCTTGACTCCAAACCTCACACCTGTTTTTCCCCTTTTCCTTTGCTACATATAAAGCCTTATCTGCTTTTTCTAAAAGCTCCTCCTTCCATTCTGCATCCTCAGGGAAGGATGCAATCCCTATGCTTACGGTAACAGGTTTATCATCTATTTTTAAGGAATTTTTTACATTTTCCTTTATTCTTTCTGCAACTGCTAAAGCATCTTCCTTTTTAGTATGGGGAAATAATACTAAGAATTCTTCTCCTCCATATCTAAAGATCATATCATCTTTTCTTATATTATTAATAACAATCTGGCTAAACTCCTTTAGTATTCTATCTCCAACAAGATGACCATATGTATCATTTATACCTTTAAAATTATCAAGGTCCATCATAGCAATTGAAAAGTATCCTTTGCTTGCTTCTGCATTTTCAATGTGCTCATCTAAAATATCATCTAAAATCTTTCTTGTATATGCAGAGGTTAATTTATCAAAAACAGATGATTTTACTACATTTATGTTTTCCATATAAGTTATAACCAAATTAGTCAAAGGCTCTATTTGTTCAAGGGCTTTCTTATTAAAATTGTTAATAAGCTTATTGCTTTCTAAAATTATATACCCATATATCTTTTTTATATCATAGGTAGTAATTCTAGTTACACTCTTTACTTTGCTTTTTATCAAAGGAATACAAATAATATTTTTTATTTCTTCAAAAGGTTTAAAATCTTTAACTATTATAGTTCGTTCTAATTCTTTAGCTTCCTTTATAATTCCTTCGTATTGTTTTATATCAACCTCATCCTTTTTAATTAAAATTTCTGGTTGCTTTGAATCAGTTATAATCAAATAGTTTGTAGCTAAAGCAATATACGCCATATATTTTAAGATAATATTAAGATTAACAATAGGATCCAATGTAAGCTTTTTTAAAAGCTCCTCTAAACTATATATATTTATTTTTATTTCGTTTCTCAATTCTTTTCTTGCAATGTTTATTATTTCATCATTTAACATTTGATCAATAAAACCTAAATCTTCTAAACGAAACCCTTTAATTTTTGTTATTGAGTTTATAGGAACATTATATTCATAAGGCAAACCTTTAAACATATGTATTTGTGTTGCTACTGCTTGAATATAAAAGTTTAAAGAGGAATAAAATTTTTTCTTTCTTTGATAATAATCTCCTAAAGCTAAATTACATTTAACAACAAACTCAAACAATCTATGCTTTTTTAATTTTTCTAGTATTCCTTCAAGTTTTTCTATACTCTTTTCATAAAACAATACGTGTAAAAACTCCACCATAACTCTTATATATTCAGGAAATTTTTCAACCTCTAAATCAAATATTTTTTTATAAATGTCCTTTGCTTTTTTTACTTTATTAATTTCATAAAGCTTAAAGGATAACCAGCAATAAATATAAGCTTTTTCAAAATCATTTGTAAACCTTTCGGATAACTTTAATATCTGTCCTATATTTTTGTTTATACCTTCTGTATTTTCTAAAACATCAAGCATATTTAATAAAACTAAAGAATCCCACTTTAACTTTATATTATCTTCCTTCCAAGTAATAATTGCCTTTTGTAAATATTCCCTTGCTCTTTTATAATCTCCTAATCTATAAAACAATTTAGAACTAAAATAGTAAAACAACCCTTCATGGTTTTTTTCATAAAAAGTAGAATTTTCTATTCTGTCCCTTGCCTTTAAGTAAAATTCGTAGGACTTTTTAAAATCTCCTAGCCTTAAATAAATTCCAATTAAATTACAATATAAAGGAAATTCTAAAAATTCAAGTTCTGATTTTTCAACTATATCTAAAGCTTTAGTAAAATAATTTATTGCTGCATCGTTATCAAACTTAAAATAACTTACATATCCTATATTCATAAAAGCTAAAGCCTTAAGATCAATAAAATTCTTTCTTTCTGATATGCTTTCCATACTTATTAAATATAAAAGGGCATTATTATAATCTTGATAAAAATCTGAATATATAATTCCTACTTTGTTTAAAAGCATCATCATATCTTCTTTGCTATTTGCTAATTCAAAATAATATAATGCTTTTTTATAATGCTTTACAGCTTCATCAGGGTTTGAAGAAATATAATAAATATCCCCAATAAGTTTTATAAACTTTCCTTTAACTTCAGGCATATCATCTAAACAAAGAGCTAAACTATGGGTACATATATCTTTAGCAAGCTCTAGTTTATTTTGTTGTTTTAAAAATTGGGCAAAATTATATTTAAAATTCAAATATCCTCTTAAATATTCAACCTTCTTAAGTAAAGTTTCAATCTCGTAAATAATTTCATTTATATTATATAATTGGTTCTGCTTTACATAAATTTCAAACAATTTATTTAAAGCATCTACAGCTTTATAATAATCATTAATTTCTAAAGCTAAATTTTTAGCTTGTTTTAAAAAATGACAAGCTGTATTAACCTTTCCTAAGCGAAAATTTATAAGACTTAAATTCATAAAAATATCCAATTTATCCTTTTTACCTTCAACTTCATCACAATAAGTTAAAGCTCTTTGGTAATATTCCAAAGCATCAGAAAAGTTATTATACTTTTTCATAATTTCAGCGCTTTCTATACAATATCTAACAACCTTTTTATAATCCTTTGCCTTTGTAAATTGATATATTATCTCTTCTTGTAAACCGCTTGAATTTTCTTCTAAGTATATGCCTGCATAGATATGAAGATTTTTTCTCTTTTCTTGTTCCATGTTATCATAAATTAACTGCTTAAGAAAAGGATTATAAAAATCATAAACAAAACCCTCATCGCCAATTTTTAAAACAATTATTCTTTTTTCTTGTAATATTTTTAATATATTTTCTATAGAATCTAATTCTTTTTGCAATAATTGTTTAATTATACTAATTGAAGCTCCATAATAAAATATAGATATAACCTCTAAAACTTCTAAAAAATCTTCAGGAAGATATTTTATCTGTTCAATTATAGCACTTTCAACAGTATCAGGAATTGGCATATTATCATAATCGCAATCGTAATCGCTGCTCCAAATTCCACAGCTTTTATCTATGTATAAATACTTTTTTACATATAAATCCTTTATTATTTCAGATATAAAAAATGGATTTCCATAAGTTATTTCATAAATCCTTTTTGCAAACAATTTAGGAACATATGGCATTGACAACAAAAGTTTTATCATTTCGCCTGTATGCTCTAACGTTAAACCCTTTAAGCTTATTTCTAAAAAATCAACCTTTTGTTTTATATTATTTATAAGGATAGAAACCTCATCATTAAAATGAACATCCCGTAAAGCTAAAACAAACATTATTTGCCTTCTAAAATCATAATTTATTAATTCCTTTGCAATTAAATAAGTTGCTTTATCTATTAAATTAAAATCATCTATTATTATAACAACTCTATTATTGTATTTTTCTTTTAAGGCCTTATTTAATATATTTATAATCTTTAATCTTACCTTTTCATCATATATGCTGTTATCTAAAAGGCCATTTTTTATCTCAGATAATATAAAGGATAAATCATCATTATATTCCCTTTCATTAAACATGCTTTTAACTAATTCAATTGCAACGCTGCCACGAGCATATTCAAAAAAGCTAAAACAACTTATTCCCTTCATTTTAAATAAAAACTCTATTTCCTTCAAAAATCTAGTTTTCCCAATTCCTGAATCACCACAAACAAAGACACATTCTTTCCCTTTATAATAAGCTTCAAATACTTTTTCAATTTCCTTATCCCTTCCACAAAGCTTTATATTGTAATTTATTTTTTCAAGCTCTTCAATTTCAAAGGGTTTATAATTAAAATTAAAAATTTTATTTAAATCATTTATTACCTCAGCAATGCTATCATATCTGTTATTTAAGTTTTTATCTATCATTTTAGATACAATATACTTTAAATCATCCCATTGCTTTAAAGAATATAAAGCGTCATTTACTTCATTAAATTTGGATATTCCATTCAAAAATACTAAAAGCAAAACTCCAAGGGAATATATGTAGGATTTTATACCCTCCGATTTACCATCATAGACCTCTGGTGGCATAAACAATTTTTTAAGTTTTTTATTTTCAAAGGAATTAACTTTTGCTGTTACAATATCCTTTAACTTTACTTCAATGCTATCGTTTTCTTTAACTAAAATTATATTATTAATGTCTATATCATAATTATATCCTTTTAAATATAAGTAATTTAAAGCCTTTGCAACTTTAAGAAATATTTCAACTCTATCCTTTAAAGGCATAGTCTCTAAAGTATTAATTGGTAAAGGATTCTCTACGAACTCTGAAGTATAAAAATATCTATTATTAAAAGTTAAATTTTTATCTTTTATAATGTCAAAACTATAAAGCTTTAACAATCTGTTATGATTTAATGAAGTTAGCATAATAAATTCTTTTAATAAATAATCAAAAAACGAAGGATCTAAACTTTCAAAATTAATTATGTTTAAGTTCAAAAAACTTGATTTATTTAAATCAAAAACTCTATAACATGATAAATATTGATTTTGAAAAATCTTTTTTAAAACTCTATAACGCTCATTTATAACCTTCATTTCCCCCACCCACTGTAAAAAATTCCAATTTCAAATAATATTATATAACAAAATTTTTGTAAAAAGTCACCATTTAAAATTAATATTTTTTTAAGAAAACTTTTATGATATAATGTTAAAAAAAATACTAGTTACGAGGTGGGTTATGAGAAGATTTAACTATCCTTATTTTGGAAAAAGATATTTATATGATATCAAAAATAAAACCCTTCATGATCTTCTAAATGAAAAACCTGAATGTCAAATAGATTCAATCCACGAAGATGATTTAGACATGTACAGTTCCTTAAATGAGGCTGCTCTACTTATGGATCATCCATTTTATTATGAATGCCCCTTCTGCATGAAAAAAGATAGAGAGGGATAAAAATGGAAGAAGAATTTTATATATCAATTATAGTTTCCATTTTATGTTTATTATCTTACTTTTTGTATTGTTTAAACTCAACCGTTGAAAAAGTAATCGGAAATTTATTAACTGATTTAACTAAAAAATTAAAAACTAATAAATTGATTTGTTTTTCATTTGGAACAATTTATTCAGTAATAACCCTTGGTCTTAATTATACTTTTAATATAGTATCTGGACTTTTAAATGCTAATTCTTTACCCCCTACTAGTGCACTATTTATACTTATAGGCTCAATCTTTGGAACTACATTTATAACATATATACTTACATTTAAATATGCTTTTTTAATTTCAATTTATCTAACTATTTTAGGAACCTTTATGTTTTTTGCATTAAAAACTAAAAAATATAAAGATATTGGAGAAATAACAATTTATTATGGAATAATAGTTTTTATCATATACATTATATATAAACTATCTCAAAATTTTTTAATTCCTTCAAAAATCTTAGTAACATTAAGCGTAATTTCTACTTTTATATTTCAAAACAATACTTTTATATACCCAGTTATAATAGCTTTATTGTCACATAATAAAATAACTATTACCCTTGCTGTTTTGATTTTAATCTTTACTAATGCATCATTATCAATTAATTCTTATATTAGAAATACTAATGAATTAAGCAAAAAAACTCTGTTTATTTTTTCATTATACAATCTCTTAGCAATCCCTATTTTCTTAATTTTAAACAAGAATCTTTCATTAAATACTAACTTTCAAAACACGTATTTTATTTTTACAACAATATTTATAGTTCTATTTATTTTTATAACGTTCCTTTTGAATCCATCAAAACTTTTACCTTTAAATAAAACTAATGAAGATAATCATATGAAACTTTTATATCTAGACAATTCACATTTACAAAATCCATACATTGCAATAATGCAAACAATAAAAGAAATATTAAGAATGGGAAAACATGCCTACAAAAGCGTAGAAAAAAGTTTAGATTTAATCTTAAACTTTGATTATAAAATATTTAAAAATATATTAGATAGAGAGGAACTAATAAATTTTTTAGAACGTGAAATAACGGAATATCTAGTAAAACTATCTAATATGCAAATAAATGAACATCAATCAAAAACTATATCTGCTCTATACCACATTATAAACGATATTGAAAGAATAGGAGACCACGCTAAAAACCTTTGCGAACTTGCAGAACATAAATATTCAAACTCCTTATCTTTTTCTCATGAAGCAATAGTTCAAATTAAGTTTATGTATCAAAACGTGTTAGAAGCTGTAGAATATTCCTTAAAATCCCTTGAAAACATGGATTCTTATATTGCTTTAAAAACAATAGAACTTGAAGGTAAAATAGATAAATTAGATAAACATTTAAGATCTGATCATATAGATAGATTAAATTCAGAAATATGCTTTCCAAAAAGCGGTGCTGTTTTTTTAGACATTATAAGCAATCTTGAAAGAATAGGAGATCATGCAAATAATATTGCACAACTTATAATAGAAATAAACAATAGGCTGTCAAAATGACAGCCTATTTAAAAATTATATATGCAATTGGAGTTGTAAATATTAATGTTAGAACAGTTCTTTCAAACCAAATAACAAGGATTTCAAAAATAGTAAGAGGTATTTCTGTTGATAAAATACAAGGAATAGATGCTGAGAAAAATAATATAGCAGAAATTGAAACAACACCAATTATAAATCTTGTTATAAGCGGTGCTTTAGCTGCTAACAGTGCTGGTAAGAACATTTCAGCTATTTCAACGCTGCAGGCTTTTGCAGCAAGCAATGGCTCTGGAATTTTAAGTATATAAGTAAAAGGATAAAAAATATAACCTAAAACATCAAACACTTGAGTATACTTTGCTAAAACTAAACCTATAAGCCCTACCGATAATATCGTAGGCAAAATGTTAAGAGCCATTTTTAATCCATCTTTTAAATTTACACATATATTTTCAAAAATTCCTGGTGCATTTTCCACTGCTTTAATCGCCTCTTGCCATGCATTTTTAAATAATTCTTTTTTATATTCCGGTTCTGGATCGCCACATCCATTGACATATTTATCATCTTTATTTTTTAAAGGATAAATTCTTGCAGTAACAGCTGTAACTAAAAATGTAACTACTAACGTAATCCAAAAGAATTTTCCCCAATAATCCATAAGCCCTAATGTTTTAGCAACTATTACCATAAAGGTTGTTGATACAGTAGAAAAACCCGTAGCTATAATAGCTGCTTCCTTTATGGTATATTTCCCTTCTTTAAAAACTTTATTAGTGATAAGAAGCGCTATAGAATAACTTCCAACAAAGGATGCAATTGCATCAACAGCAGACCTTCCCGGTGTTTTCCAAATAGGCCTCATTATTGGCCTCATTATAACTCCTACAAATTCTAAAAGCCCATATCCAACCAAAAAAGATAAAAATACAGATCCAATAGGAACAATTATTCCAACAGGAATTACAAGTTTATTATATAAGAAAGGTCCCATATCTGCTTCAAAAAGCCACTTCGGTCCAACATTAAAATATATCATAATCCCAACAACAAATCCTAAAACTTTAAGCATTGAAAAAACTAAGGTTATATTATCTTTGTTCCATGTTTTTTTATAAAATGGTATAACTGCTCCAAGGAATAAAACAATAAGTGCATATAAAGCTGCTGCCTTTGGAAAATTATTTCTAATAAATGTAACTATATGGTCTAAAGGTATAGTAGAGGTCTTGTTAATAGTAACATTAACAAAAAACATAAAAATTCCTATAAAACTAAAAAGCAAGAATTTTAATGCTGAATAACACTTTTTTTGTAAAATTAAATTTAAATTGCTTTGCATAATACCCCTCCCCCTTTTTTATTATTTTAATTTTAATAAAAATATCGTCTAAAATTCGTCTAACGCTTTAAAAAGAATATTAGGATAATAAAATACATAATATATTATTGATTTTGTTTTAGGCAGGTGAGACTGTGAAAAAAGCTATATCATCCCTTTTTATAATGATATTATCATTCTTTTTAATTATTTATATTCAAGTAAAATTTAATAAAGAAGTCTTAAACCTTACAAGGGACGTAGTAATAATAGTAGACGCAGGACATGGGGGAATTGATGGAGGAGCAATTGGTAAAAACGGAACAATAGAAAAAAACATAAATCTTGAAATTGCAAAAAAACTTAAAGCATATATAGAAAATCACGGCGATACCTGCATTATGATAAGAGAAGTTGATGAAGGACTATATTCTTACGAAACTAAAAAAGGAAAAAAGGCAGAAGATTTGAAAAATAGAAAACAAATAATAAAAGAAAATAAAGCTGATTTATTTATAAGCATACATTTAAATTATTTTCCTGATTCTAAATATTATGGTGCACAAACTTTTTATCCAAGCAATGATTTAGAAAGCGAAAAATTAGCAAAAGCTATTCAAAATCAACTTATAAAAATTTTAGATAGAAATAATAACAGAGTTGCAAAACCAAATAACACTTATTATATTTTAAAAGACAACCAAATTCCTTCTGTTTTAGTAGAATGTGGATTTTTATCTAATCCTGAAGAGGAATATCTTTTAAATCAAGAAGATTATCAAAATAAAATAGCATGGGCAATTTACTGTGGAATACTAGACTATTTAGAAAATAAATAATTTGTGATAAAATAAAAATAATAACACACAAAAGAGGTGTCCTTTATGCCACTTAATAGTTTTTATCTTATGCCTCATCCTCCTATAATAATTCCAGAAATAGGTAAAGGCGAAGAAAAATTAGCTGAAAACACCATAAAAGCATGTGAAAAAATTGCTAAAGACATTGCTTTTAAAAAAACTAAAACAATTATAATAATTACTCCCCATGGTCCTGTTTTTAGCGATGCTGTTGCAATTTCATATAGTAACTTTATAAAAGGAAATTTAAAAAACTTTAATGCCCCTTCTTTAAACTTTGAATTTAAAATAAACAAAGATTTGACACAGTCTATAATAGACTTAGCAGATAAATCAAATATTCCTTTAGCAATAATTACCGAAAATTCATATAAAGAATATAATATACCATTTATCCTTGACCATGGAGCCATTGTTCCTTTATACTTTATAGCCAAAGAATATAATGAATTTTCATTAGTGCATATTACCTATGGAATGATTAGCCCTATAAAACTATATGAATTTGGAATTCTTATAGAAAAAACCTGTCAAAATGTAGGGGAAAATATAGCCATTATAGCAAGCGGTGACCTATCCCATAAGCTTAAAAATAGCCCCTATGGATACGATAAAAATGGAGAAGTATTTGATACCTTGCTTTTGGATTGTTTAAAAAATGGAGATGTTAAAAGTATCTTTACTATGGATAACAAATTAATAAAAAAAGCTTCAGAATGTGGCTTAAGATCTATTTATATACTGCTTGGTTCTTTAAACAATTTTAATTTCCAAGGTAATATTTTATCCTACGAAGCCCCCTTTGGAATAGGATATGCCAACATTAAGTTTGATGTTATATCTAAATGTGAAAATAAACTTGAAGTTATAAAACATGCTATAAAAGAAAAAATAACTAGTATACGAATGAAAGAAGACCCTTATGTAAAACTTGCAAGGGAAAGCCTTGAATATTACATTAAAAATAACAAGTACCTAAAAATTCCTAATTATGTAACAGATGAAATGTTAAACCAAAAAAGAGGCGTTTTTGTATCAATATATAAACATGGAGAATTAAGAGGCTGTATAGGAACTATATTTCCTACCACAAACTCAGTAGCAGAAGAAATAATAAGAAATGCCGTTGAATCAGGAACTAATGATCCAAGATTTTTCCCTGTAGAGGAAGATGAACTTGATGAACTTGAATTCTCAGTAGATGTTCTTATGCCTCCTGAACCTGCAAAAATTAATGATTTAGATCCTAAAAAATATGGAATAATAGTTAGAAAAGGAATAAGAACTGGCGTTTTACTTCCTAACTTAGATGGAATTGACACCGTTGAAAAACAACTTGAAATTGCCTTAAAAAAGGCAAATATATCTCCTGAAGAAAACTACAGCATAGAACGTTTTGAAGTTATTCGCCACAGGTGATTAAAGTGAAAGAAGCTATGTTCTATACAAAAGACAATGATAAGATAGTATGCAAATTATGTCCTCACAACTGCCTTCTATCGGAGGAGCAAATAGGATTTTGCAGAAGTAGAAAAGTTATTAATAACAAACTTTATTCATTAAATTATGGAAAAATATCAGCAATAAATCTTGACCCTATAGAAAAAAAGCCCCTTTATCATTATAAACCCGGAAGTTACATTTTATCGGTAGGTTCTTTTGGGTGTAACTTTAACTGCCACTTTTGTCAAAATTATTCAATATCACAATTTTATTTAAATGGCTCTTATGTGATGCCATCGGAGCTTATTGAATTAGCTTTAAAATATAAAAGTATGGGAAATATAGGAATAGCATTTACCTATAATGAACCCTCTATATTTTATGAATATATATATGATGTTGTAGAACATATAAACGAGGATTTAGACATAGTATTAGTAACTAATGGATTTATAAACATAGAACCTTTAGAAAAAATAATAAAAAAAATAAAAGCTGTGAATATAGACCTTAAAGCCTTTAATAATAAATTTTATAAAGAAATCTGCCATGGAAATTTGCAAAAAGTTTTAGAAACCATAAAGTTTATGTGCAAATTTATCCATGTTGAAATAACTACTCTTATCATTCCTAACCTAAATGATTCAAAAGATGAAATAAATGATTTAGCCCTATGGCTTTCTAAAATTGATAAAAATATTCCCCTTCATCTTACAAGATATTTCCCCGCATTTAAATTAGAAAAAGAACCTACTCCAATAAATACACTAATTGAATTAAAAAATATAGCAAAACAACACCTAAATTATGTTTATATTGGAAATACAGTAGCACTAGATAACAATACATACTGTCCAAATTGTAAAGGCAAGCTCATCGAAAGAATGGGATTTAATGTAAAAAGCTTTTTAACTTCAAACAAATGTCCCTTTTGTGGTTATGAGTTAAAGAGGTTTTTAACAAAGTAAAAACCCTCCAAATTGGAGGGTTTTGTATTATCGGTTCTATGTCAATAGTTGGGGTGGGCAAATTATTCAGATGCCCGCCCTTGCTAATTTCCAAGGAGTTTTTATGTAATTGAGATTAATTTAA
>NZ_FNUK01000039.1 GCF_900108045.1 Caloramator fervidus
ATATTGAATTAAAACTATTTTAATTAATACAACAGGATCTATGCTTGGTCTCCCATTATTTAAGCAATACATGTCCTTTACAAGATCATATATGAAATCAAAATTGATAGCTTTTTCTATTTTTCTAACTAAATGATCTTCTGGAACCAATTGGTCAACAGAGATAAATTCAACTTGTTCTCTACGAATTTTATCTTTGTTGATTGTTAGCATACTTATCCTCCTTTATTACTTCGTATATTATTATATTTCGACATAAAAAAAGAGAATCCTTTTTTTGTGATGGATTCTCTTTTTAAAATTATACTTTGTCAACAATCTGTCCCGTCCTTATAGGACGGGTTTTTCCTTACAATGCTCCAATTTACCACCATTTTTGATAAGCACAATTTCGCTTATTATGCTTAAAGCAATTTCAGAAGGAGTATTGCCACCAAGTTTTATACCAATTGGAGCATAAACTTTTTTAAGATAATCTTCGTATCCCTCTTGCTTTAATTTATTAAATATATGGTTTACTTTATTTTTACTTCCTATCATGCCTATATATTTTGCATCCTTTTTTATAACTTCTTTTAATGCCTCTTCATCCTTTTCATGTCCTCTTGTAACTATTACGACATAAGAATTTTGGTTTATATTGTAGTTTCTTAAACTTTCAGCTATATCGCCTATTATTATTTCATCAGCATGTGGAAATCTTTCCTTGTTTCCGTATTCTTCTCTATCTTCAAATATAACTACATAAAAGCCTAAAAGCTTTGCAAATTTATAAAGCTCAAGGGCTATATGACCTCCACCTACAATTAAAAGCTTTTCAAAATTTCCTAAAATTTTTATAAAAACATCTACCTTTCCTCCACAATGGGATTTTAACCCACTTTCTGTTAAAGAATAGGTGCTCATTTTGTTTTCCCCATTTTTAATAGCACAAACAGCATCCTTTATAACTTCTTTTTCTAAAACTCCACCCCCAACCGTTCCAATGCTTTTCCCATCTTCATAAACCAACATTAAAAAACCTTGTTTTCCCGGGGAAGAACCGTAAGTATTTGTAATTATGCAAAGGGCCATCTTTTTGTTTTCTTTTAACCCATTTAAAATTTCTTGAAAAATTATTTTTTCCATTAAAATCCCCCCAATATAGCTTCTAAAACTCCTCCTGCAATAGCTAAAGCTTTTTCCGATACTTTAAAACAGTAATCTACATTACCTCTTGGATCTATATCCCCTATTTTCATTCCTTCATGAACAAAATATCCATCTTTTATAAGTCCCCTTATAACCCCATCTATTTTAGCCTCAACTTTTACATCATCCACCATAAGAATTAAATCTCCCTTTTTTACCACATCCCCTATATCTTTAATAAGTTTTACCTTTCCATCCTTTGGAGCTTTTAAAACCCTTTCTATTGTATACCCTAAAATTTCACCAGGAACTCCTGTATTCTCTTGAGCTTTTCCAGTATAATAAACCCTTCCAAGAAAATGTCCCCTATTTGTTTCAACAACCGCTTTTACATCAACTCCTGCTTCAAACCCTGGACCAAGCCCTATTGTTATTGGAGCCATATCTATTTTTGTTCCTAAGTTTTTCTTTGAAAGAGTCGCATCAATCAGCACATCTACATTTAAGTAATCCAATATTTTTAAGCTTTCATCAACAATAACAGGAATTTTATCATCCTTTAAAACTCTTTCTATATCCTCTATTCTTTTAACATATTTTGCAAAAACTCCCTCTACACTGCATTCCTTTTCATATATGCAAGAGGCAAAGGCTACCTTTCTTCTTATGGTAGAAGGCTTTTCTATTTCAGTCATTATAATATCAAAACCACATCTTTTTAATCTTAACGCAACTCCCGATGCAATCTCTCCTGCCCCTTTTATAAGAACCAGCTTCTTATCTAGCCTTTTAATATCCTCTTTATAATCAACATCATAAAAAATTTTAATATCCTTAAAATACACTCTATTTAATTTTTCTTCAAATCTTTTTATTATAACCTTTCCTCCAATGTCCCCTTTTAAATCCAAAAATTCATCTTTATATATATATGGAAATATACAAGGAGCTTTTATAGTATTTAAAATAAATGGGACAGTTATTTCTTTGTTTTTTTCATATTCATCAATTAAATTATTTATGTAATCACAACTAAAAAGAGGCATATCTCCAGGTAAAAACATAACCCCATCCTTTACATTTACATTTTCAAAACCAAGTTTTATAGACTGACTTTGTCCATATTCTGGATTTATATTATATATAGGTTTTACTGAATACCTCTCAGCAATTTTTTTAACCTCATCATCCTTATACACTATAAGAACCTCATCTGCCTTTGAATTTTTTGCATTTCTTATTACCCACTCTATTAAAGGAAGACCTTTATATTCTAAAAGAAGCTTATTCTCATTCATCCTTTTTGAAAATCCAGAGGCTAAAATTACTATTGAAACCATAAAATCATCTCCATTTTTCAAAAATCCCCTTTTTTGCTGATGAAACCATAAACTCAAAAGAAGTTAAATTAAATATTTTTTTAGCATACTCTCTTCTTTTTTTAGTATCAACCTTATTTATGCCAACAATTTTTCTTGATGATAAAGGACTATTTTTAAAAAGCCCAAAAGGAGAATTAATAAGTTTTGATATTACATATTCATCTATAATATCTCCTTTTTTAGAATTTGTAACTTGACAAAATCTTTCTAATCTAAAAACAGTTTTTTCAGATATTCTTTTATTAAAACAATCTATGCCTATAACTCCCATTACAACATCAGAAAAACTCGGAATTACAGGTTCGTTTTCTAAAGGAGCTTTTATTGGTAAATTCTTTGCTCCATCTCCTTCTACTAATATAAAATCAAAATTTTTAGCTATACTAAAAATTTCTTCTTCATTTAAACCAATTATTTTACCTTCTTCATTTATATATTTTCCAACAACAGTTATTTTCCCATAAAAATCTTTAGGCTCAAAATATTTAATATTAAAGTAGTAATCAAACTCACCAAAATTCGGAAAATAAATTTTTGTTGTAGTAGTAACTAAAACAGAACGTTTTGATTTTTTAAGTTCCTTTGCAGCAAAAAACATAAGGCTTGTTTTTCCTCCTGCCCCTATAAATGTTATGGTACCTTTTTCTAAGTTTAAATATTCTAACAAGAACATCCCTCGCTTTTTAAAAAAGTCTTTAATATATCCACTTGATAATCCTCATTAACCTTTTGTAAAAGTTTTATTCCTTCTTTACAGTAATAACTTAAATCTTCATTAATATAATCTTTAAATTCATCCTTCAATATTTTGTTATAATTCATATTTACTTTTATTTCTGCCTTTATCCTAAATATAATTCCCTTTTCATAGGGGCTTTTTAATTTTAAAGCATTTTTCTCAGCACTTTTTAAGCACAAAAGAGCTTGGCTATACTTTCCTTCTTTTATTAAAAGTAAAGATAGATAACCTTCTGCCACTGCCCTTAACCAATAAACATCCATTTTATTATAAAGTTCTATAGCATGCATAAGATATTCCTTTGCTCTAACATAATCTCCAAGTTCATAGCAAGCATGTCCTGCATTTGTTAAAAAAACAGTAAGCCCTATATTTGTTTTTGCTTTTTTATATATTTCTATGGCTAAGTTATAATAATTTATGGCAGATTTAAAATCCATGTTTAATCTTTTTATGTTTCCTAAATAATTTAAAACTGCTGCAGTATTGAATATGTCATTTTCACCTAAGGCCTCTAATATCATTAAAGAATGTTTTAAAATCTCCTCTGCTTTATCAAACCTTTTACGCATTATAAAGCTGAGCCCTTTAAGCCGTAGTAAAATTGCAATTTCCTTTTTGTTTTTTATTCTGCTAGCTATTTTAAACGCTTCTTCTATGTAAAAGCTCATAGCATCAACGTCATAAATTTGTATAGCATAATTTATCATTTGTCTTATAGATTTTAATAAAAACTCATCATCTTTAAGTTGTTTTGAAAGTTCTATAGATTTTTCAATATATTTTATCCCTTCATCATAATTCCCTTGCCATATGCTAAGTTTTCCTTTTATATAAAAGAATAAAAGATGTATCCTTTTGTTTTCTTCAGTTTCTTTATCTATTTCCTTTATATCATTTTCTATATTTTCTAAATTACTACAAATAGAATCCCTATCTTCATAAATATAGTCATTTGCCTCTTCTGGAAAAAGTTCATTGGTATAATTTAGATGCTCACATAAATATTTAAGTTTATATTTTGTAGCGCTTAACTTATCCTTTGCATTTTCAAAGTGATAAATAAGCCTTTTGTAATAACAAACATCCCTCTTATCATTGTTTAACCTTTTTTCAATAAGCTTGGCAATTTTTCTATGAAGAAAGGCCTTCCTTGCCTCAGAAAGACTATTATATAGAAATTCTCTAATCTTCTGATGGGTAAATTTGTAAGCTATCCCATTTTCTTTGGTCTCTTTTATTATGAATTTTTCCATAAGCTCCTCTAATATTTCTAAAAGCCTTTCATCATCTAAATTTGAAATATCTTTTATAAAATCATAGGGGGCTTCATCATAAAACATCGAAATAATTTCAGAAACTTTCTTAGCCTCATTAGAAATTCCTATAAATCTTGTATTTAACAATTCATTTATCCTTATGTTAAATTTGCCTATATCATAGTTATTTTTCAAAAGATTTATATATTCAACAATAAAAAACGTATTTCCCTCCGTATCCTTATAAACCTTATCTAAAACATCATCAGGAAGTGATTTATCAAGGCACTTTTCAATAAATTCCTTGGTCTCACTTTTGCTAAACCTTAAAAGTTCAACTTTTTCAATAACGTTATAGTTTAAAATCTGAGAATAAAATAAATTTATTTTTTTGTCATACCTTGCTGTTAATATAAAAGCTACATCTTTTTTAGCTAACATAAGCTTCTTTAATATAGATAAACTTAACTTGTCCATCCAATGAATATCTTCAAATATTATTATAAGTTTATTTTTATTTACTACTTTTAAAATAAAACTTATAATTATCTCTTCTATTAACTTACACTTATTAAAACCATATGAAATATCCTCAATATCAAACTCTAAAAAAGGGAAGAATGATGCTAAAGCTACTTTCCAGGATTTTGGTATATCCTCCTTTAATACATCTAGTTGATATAAAACATCTCCCCAGGGTTTTAAAAAGTAGTTTTCTTCTTCAGCATAACAGTTTATCTTCAAAACTTTACAATAAGGAAAGGATTTTATAAACTCCTCAACAAGCCTTGTTTTTCCAATACCTGCCTCACCAAGGATTAATATATTCTTATATAATTCTCCATTTAAAAAACTGCTATAATTATTAAATAATTTAGAATATTCCAAATTTCTTCCGTAAAAAAATTTTTCATCCCTTTCTTTTTTAAATAAAATAATTTTTTCATAAAGCCTTTTTGTACCTAAATCAGGTTTTATGCCAAGCTCCTTTAAAAGCTTTGATTCATAGTTTCTATAAAGCTCCAAGGCTTTATTTGTTTCATTAACTTTTGCATAGACCTTCATTAAAAGCCTTATAGCATTTTCATCAAATTCATCAACTTTTAATATTTTCTTTAAACAATCTTTAGCCTCAAAATATTTTTGTTGCTTTAAAAAGCTATCTACTTGCAAATAGATCATCTTTTTATATGCATCCTTTAGCTCTTCCCTTTTTTGCATTATAAATTCTTCAAAGGGTTCACAATCTTTAATGCAAAAGCCTTCTAGAAACTCCCCTTTATACTCATCAATTTGACCTTTTTGTAAAAAGTTTAAAACATCACATTCAATAAAAAGAGAGGGATTTATAGTTAGATTAGATTTTCCAAAGGAAGTGAAAACTTCAAAACCAAAGGCCTTTTTGACGTTGTATATGGCATTTCTAAGATTTTTCCTTGCTACATTTTCTTCTTGATGACTCCATAAAATATTTATAATTTCATCCCTTGTTGCTTCCTTTTTTAAAACCATATAATAAAACAATGCCTCAGCCTTTTTAAATGGAAATATTATATTTTTACCTTCAACTGTTACTAATGGACTGCCTAAAAGCCTTACCTTAACCCTCACCATCATAACCCCTCTATTAATAGTATCAGTTACTAATATTATACACATTTGTAATACAATAGTCTATAAGGTTCTATAATAAATGTTGGGGTGGTAAATAAACCTCAACATTTTTTCTTTAAATACAAAAAAGCACTTTATTCAGATGCCAGCTTTGCTAAAATATAATTAACCCACAAAATATTTTGAAAGGAGGCATCTGATAAAGTGCTTAGGAATAATTTTATCAATAATTTGCTTAATTTAAAAGATGTTTTCGTAAAAAATATTGTAAATGGTGATGATTTCGTTGAATTTCATGTTGAAACTAAAAAAAAATCTCATGTTTGCCCTTCTTGTGGCTCTACTACTTCTAAAGTCCATGACTACAGAACCCAAAAAATTAAAGACG
>NZ_FNUK01000021.1 GCF_900108045.1 Caloramator fervidus
GTATAGATTTTATACCAAACATATATTGAATTAAAACTATTTTAATTAATACAACAGGATCTATGCTTGGTCTCCCATTATTTAAGCAATACATGTCCTTTACAAGATCATATATGAAATCAAAATTGATAGCTTTTTCTATTTTTCTAACTAAATGATCTTCTGGAACCAATTGGTCAACAGAGATAAATTCAACTTGTTCTCTACGAATTTTATCTTTGTTGATTGTTAGCATACTTATCCTCCTTTATTACTTCGTATATTATTATATTTCGACATAAAAAAAGAGAATCCTTTTTTTGTGATGGATTCTCTTTTTAAAATTATACTTTGTCAACAATCTGAGGGAATCTCCCATGAGATTCCCTTTATCTATTTTTGCTCATCATTTGCTCTATTAATTTTTTACAGTTATAAGCATATCTAGAATTGGGATAATTATCTACTACCTTTTTAAAAAATATAAGGGCATTAGAATCATCTTTAATTTCTTTATAGCACTTTCCTATCTGATATGTAAGCCAAGGCATAATATCATTATCTGCTCCAAGCTCATAGGCTAACTTTAGTTTTGGCAAAGCTTCTTTGTATTTTCCTTTTTTGTATAACTTATTGCCTTCGTTGTATATAATCCATAAACCCTTTAATCTTATATCAGAATATAATCTATTAAATTTTAATTTTAATTCCTTGTCCAATTTTATATTTTTCATCTCTACTAAACTGCTAGCAGCCTTTTCATAATCTCCATCTTTATAATATTGTTCAATCTCATTTAGTTTCAGCAAAATCTCATATTTGCTTTTGTAGTATTCAAGCTCAGATTTTGTTTTGTCTAGCTCTTCTTTGGCATTATTTAATTGGCTATATATTTTTTCCTTGTCTTTTTTTAAATCATTAACTTTATCAGAATTTGCCACCTTAACATAAGGCTTATTCATTGTTTTTGAAATTAATATAAAACCATAAGAGACACCAAAACACAATGTGATAATGCTTAAAACTACCACTACTTTTTTAACATTTACTTTTGGCTGATTACCTAAAACGTTTAAATACTTGTTTGCTATATCCTTGTATATCCCATTTTTAATCATGCTTTTAAACAACTTTCTTGCTTTCCTATATTCTTTGTTATATATATAGCATAACCCCAAAAGCTTTGTTGCTTCAGGGAATCCTTTATTAAAAGATAAGGACTTCTTTAAATCTTTTATAGCTTCCTCCACATTATTTGCCTTTATTTCTGCAATGGCTTTATTATACAAAATAATAGACTTTATAACATCATCATTAGCTTTATATTTTAACTGCAAATCCTTTATATTTATAGGTTTTATACCCTGAATTTCCGAATAAAAATCAATCATAAAATACCCCCTTACTTATGATACGGTTCACCCTTTATTATTTTAAAGGCCCTGTAGATTTGTTCTAACAGTATAAGCCTCATAAGCTGGTGGGGAAAAGTCATTTTCGAGAAGGAAAGCTTTAAGTTTGCCCTTTGTAAAACCTCCTTTGAAAGTCCTATAGAACCTCCTATTATAAACGTAAGGTTTGAATCTCCCGTAACTTGTCTTTCTTTTATAAAATCTGCAAGTTCTTCTGAAGACATCATTTTTCCTTTTATCTCAAGGGCTATTACAAAGGAATTATCCTTTACATGCTTTAGTATTCCAAATCCTTCTTTTTGTTTTATAATATCCTCTTCTTTTTGTGATATGTTTTCAGGGGCCTTTTCATCTGGAACTTCTATTATGTTTATATTGCAATACCTTGAAAGCCTTTTTTTATATTCTTCTATTCCATCTTTTAAATATTTTTCTTTTAACTTTCCTACACAAATTATATCTATATTCATACTATACCCTCCTTAAAAAAATTAAGGGAGGTAACCCCTCCCTTTATTATACAACTTCTACTGTTTATTTAACAGCATATTCATTATAACTCCAACTATTGCTGCAAAACTTAACCCTTGTATTTTAACTGTTGATGTTATAGGTATTCCTATATTTATACCTGCATATGAAGGTAAAAGTCCAAGGATTAATATGGTTGCCATAATTATTATGTTTTTTATATTAAGCTCTACGTTATTGTTTTTTATAGTCTTAACACCGATTAAGGCTATCATTGTGTATAAAACAAAGCTTATTCCTCCTATTACTGGAGCTGGAACTGTTTTTAAAACTGCGCCAACTTTTCCTATAAACCCTATAACCATTGCGAAAATTGCTGTAAGCCTTAGAACTGAAGGGTCATAATTTTTAGTTATTGCCAAAACTCCTGTGTTTTCACCATAGGTTGTATTTGCTGGACCTCCTAAAAAACCTGCTACCATAGTTGCTAGCCCATCGCCAAGTAAAGTCCTATCAAGCCCTGGATCCTTTATGAAGTCTTTTCCTACAACTTGCCCATTAGTTGTTATATCCCCTATATGCTCCATAAACACCACAAGAACAACAGGAACTATTATTGCTACTGCGCCAAAGCTAAATTTAGGTAAGGTGAATCTTGGAATTTCTATAAATTTTGCTGAGTTTATTATTGAAGTATCCACTATTCCTAAAGCTAGGGACAAAACATATCCTACGGTAACCGCTATTATTATAGAAAGCTGCTTTATTAAACCTTTCCCAAACAGAATTATACCTACTGCCACTGATAGGGTTGTTACTGAAATAAGCAAGTTTGTCTTTGCGCTTTTGTAGGCTACCGGAACTAAGTTCAAACCTATTACCATAATCATTGGACCTACTATTTGAGGTGGTAAAAATTTTTTTATCCTTTCAGCTCCAACCTTTTTTACCAAAAGGGATGCTAAAACATACACTAACCCTGCAACTACTATTCCACCTTGAGCATATCTTAAATCTTTATAAACTTCCTTTACAGCTAGTATGCCTGGGATAAACGCAAAGGACGAGCCAAGGAAAACAGGAACTTTTTTCTTTGTGCAAAGATGAAATATCATGGTTCCAAGACCTGCGGTAAAGATAGCAACTGAAGGGTTAAGACCTGTTAGAATTGGGACTAACACTGTGGCTCCAAACATGGCTATAAGATGCTGAATAGCCAAGATAAATTTTTTAAGCCTTTTAAAAGATGTAGCCTCACAGGTTGTTGTTAATATAACTTTTTCCTGCATTTTAAAACCTCCTTTTTCAGCCTCACTGGACTGAATTAAAAGTTTTTTGCATAAAAAAACTTCTTACCATGGGCGGTAAGAAGTTATAATCTTTTATATCATCTTACCAGCCTCACGGGGCTGATTTAAAGACTTTGTTTTCTTACTTATATTATCATACAATTATTAAAAAATCAATGTTTTTTTACTACATCTACAGATAAATTTTCAGCATCATCTAATGTAACTTCTATATCTTTAATATCTCCTAAAGGCGTTTTTATCTTTAACTTTACTGTTGAACCTATATCCTTTAAGTAAAGCTCCCTTTTAAGGTCAACTACCCTGTTTACATAAACCTCGTCTATTGCAAGGATTAAATCTCCTTCTTTTATTCCTACCTTATCGGCTGGCCCATCCTTTATAACTTCATATATATAAATTCCTTCATTTATGTTGTAGTTATAGTGCTTTGCAGTTTCAACATCAAAAACTTTAAGCCCTAATGTGGGAGTTTTAAACTCTCCTTTTTCCCTTAAAGATTTTAATACAGGTTTTATGATATTTATCGGGATTGCAAAGCCTATTCCCTCATACTCCGTAGCTTTAACTGAGTTTATCCCTATAACTTCTCCTTGAAGGTTTATAAGGGGACCTCCGCTGTTTCCTTTGTTTATAGCCGCATCCGTTTGAATAAGATCCTCCATAAACTTTCCCTTTTCAATCTCTATTGTAATGTCCTTTCCGCTTATAATTCCTGCTGTAACAGTCCTTTGATATTTTAAGTTTAAAGGATTTCCTATTGCTAAAACACATTCCCCTATATTTATAAGGTTTGAATCTCCTAAGGTAACTTCCTTAAGGTCTTGAGCATCTATTTTTATTATAGCTATATCTAAAACTTTATCTTCAAAAACAACTTTTGCAGGAAATTCTCTACCATCGCTTAGGCTTACTATTATATTGTTGCCTAAAACATGGCTATTGGTTGCTATATATCCTTTTTTGTCTATTATAAATCCAGAAGCTGCTTGATTTTTGCTTGATATAGATACAACGCTTGGCAAAACCTTGTTGGCAGCATAGGAAAAATCCGTAGTTTTTTCTATAACAATTCTTTTTTCTATTTTGTTTTCTTCCTTTCCCTGTATTGCCGCAGGAAAAAATAAAATAATTAAAAAAGCACCAATTAAAGCTCCCAAAACAGAAACTATAAAATAAGAAAAAAGGGAAGGTCTTCTCTCCTCCATAACAACCACCTTTTATATAAATTGAACCCTCCCCACCCTATCTCTATGGGCAATATCTATTATTAAATCCTTTCCATCCTTTATTCCATTCATTTCAAGGATGGAAATTACAGTCCTTAAGGCAAGCTCAGGATAATTATTAGTTTTGCTTAAATGCCCAAGCATTATTTTTTTTATTTTGCTGTTTATCATCTTTAAAATCATTTTTGCTGCATCCTCGTTTGAAAGATGCCCTCTATCGCTTAATATTCTTCTTTTTAAATGATAAGGATAAGGGCCAACCTTTAAAAGTTCAACATCATGATTAGACTCTAAAAGTATAAAGTCAGAATCCTTTATATTTTCCTTAACCTCATCACAGGGATGACCTATATCAGTTGCTATAGAAATTTTTTTGTTTTTAAAATAAAAGGAATATCCAACAGGCTCTTCTGCATCATGGGGAATTTTAAAGGGTTTTACAAATAAGTCCCCTATTTCAAAGCCAGCATACCCTTCAAATACTTTTATATTATTGTGTTTTATCTGCCCAATGGAGTTATAAATTGCCTTCCATGTACTAGTATTAGCATAAATAGGAATATTAAACCTTCTTGATAAAATTCCTGCTCCTTTTATATGGTCTTCATGTTCATGGGTTATTAAAATAGCCTTTATATCACAGGGATTTATTCCTATTTGCTTTAATCCTTCTTCTATTTTCTTTCCTGAAAGTCCTGCATCTATTAATATTTTTGTTTTCTCTGTCCCAACATATAAACAGTTTCCACTGCTTCCGCTGTATAGAGAACAAAATTCCATAATATCTCCTCTTTTCTAAATTATATTATTTGCCTTTAATTCTAAAAATACTTCCACAATAAAAGGATCAAACTGGGTTCCAGAGCATCGTTTTATCTCCTCTATTGCTTCATGTGGAGTTTTTACTTTATTGTAGGGTCTTAAATTAGTCATAGCATCATAGGCATCCGCAACAGCTAAGATTCTACATTCTATAGGTATTTCTTCTCCTTTTAATCCAAAGGGATATCCTTTGCCATCCCATCTTTCGTGATGTTTAAGAATAAGTTCTGCAATTTTAGAAAGCTCAAGAGAAGATAAGGCTATCCTATATCCCTTTTCTGAATGGCTTTTTAATATTTCCCATTCCTCTTTTGTTAAAGGTCTGCTTTTGTTTAATATATTATCCGGAATAGCAACTTTTCCAATATCATGCATATCAGCAAGAAGAATTAGATTATTTTTTTGAACTTCTCCAAGCCTTATCTTTTCTGCCATCTTTTGGCACATATCCTTTACCCTATCGGTATGCCCCTTTGTTACATAGTCCTTTTCTCCTAAGGCAGTTAATAGAACGTTTAATATTTGATTTTTTGAACTTGTTTTATCCAAAAGTTTATCCTTATACATATTATCATCAGCTTCTTTTATAACAGATAAGATATCTCTATCATCCTCTTTAGTTGCTAAACCAAAGGAGGCACTTAAAGTAAATATCTTTTCCTTTATTTTATCGTTATATTCTTTTATATTCTCCCTTAAAGCTTTAAGAATCCTTTCAGCTTCATATTTATGGGTGTTGGGCAGTAAAATTAAAAATTCATCTCCTCCTATTCTAAACACTAAATCCTGCTTTCTCTTTGTTTTTATAAGCACTTTACAAAAATCTATTAAAAGCTTATCCCCATAGGCATGGCCCATAGTATCGTTTACAAGTTTAAGGCCATTTAAGTCAGCCATTATAATGCTTAAAGGAAGGTATTCATGCTTTGAATATTCTTTTATTTTATTATGAAAAAAGCTGTAATTATAAAGCCCTGTCAAGCCATCATGAAAACTTAAATATTCAAGCTTTTTTTGATATTTCTTTTGTTTTGTAATATCCGTATAAATTATATACCCCCCTATAATATTTTCATCTACTTTAATGATAATCCCTCTTATAAGAACATTAACAGGTTTTCCGTCCTTTGTAAACCTTGTTGCTTCAAAACTGCAAAATCCTTTTTTAAAAAACTCCTTAGTAAAATTTTTAGCTTCCTCTTTAAAATCTTTGAAAATATCTATATCATCAATATGCCTTTTTATACACTCATCCCTTTTATAACCAAACATATTTTCAAAGGCTTTATTAACATTAGTTATCATACCATCCTTATCAAATTCAATCAAAGCATCTGGAGAATTTTCAAAAAGGGAGGTTAAGTATTTATTTCTTTTTAAAAGTTCATCTTCTATAAGTTTTCTTTTTTTTATTTCTTTTTCAAGAAGCTTTTTATCCTGACTTAGCTTATAAAAGAACATCAAAAATAAACTAAAGGAAAGAATTAAAATAATTATTAAAGATATATGCATCCTTTTAAAAAGCAAAAGCATAACCTTAAATGTGTTTTGAATATACATTCCAGTTCCTATATAGGCTTCTATTTGAGGTATTCCCTTTACAAAAGAAAGCTTTGGCTGAGGTGTATCAAATCCAGGAGGTGTTGCATAATACAAAACAAAATCCCCTTCAGGTTTGCTTTTTGCAGCACTTACAAGATTTCTTATTACATAATTTCCTTTTACATCTTTATAATCCCAAAAATTTTTACCCTCTTTATCCTTTTCAAAGGGCTGAACAAGATATGTGCCATCAAAAGTGCTCATAAATATATAATTATCTGAATACTCATCTTTATAGGTCATTCTTCTTACAATATCTGTAACTTTATCTATTGCATCCTTTTTTGATATCTCTCCTTTATTTAAGCTTTCTATTATTGGATAAATGGTATTATAAGCTATCTCAACTTTTTGTTTTAGCTCATTTTTTCTTTGAAGTTCAATTTGGTAGTAAAATCTCCCCATAATAACTTTAATATAATAAATTTGAATAAATACAAGTAAAACTATTACAAAGCTTAAAATCCTCATCCCATACTTCATAACCCCACCACCTTTTCTTAATTTATTATATTCTAAAATTAACTTTATTTTCAACAAAAGTTGACATAATTTTCAAAATATAAAACGCTAAAAAACTTTTAAAAATATACATTATACTTTATAATAATTATTAAGGAAGGAGTGATAAAATGTCCATATATGATGAAGCTTTAAAATTTCACGAAGATGTAAAGGGTAAAATTGAAGTCATTTCAAGGGTTGAAGTTTCAAATTCAAAAGAACTATCCCTTGCCTATACCCCAGGAGTTGCTCAGCCATGTATAGAAATACATAAAGATCCCGATAAGGCCTATAAATATACAAGAAAATGGAACACAATTGCAGTAATATCAGATGGAAGTGCTGTTTTAGGGCTTGGAGATATAGGCCCCTTAGCAAGTCTTCCTGTTATGGAAGGAAAATGTGTTTTATTTAAAAAGTTTGCAGATGTAGATGCTTTCCCTATAGTAATAGATTCTAAAGATGTTGATGAAATAGTAGAAACCATTGTAAAAATTTCAAAAAGCTTTGGAGGAATAAACCTTGAAGATATATCTGCCCCAAGGTGCTTTGAAATTGAAGAAAAACTAAAGGAAAGACTTGATATTCCTGTATTTCACGATGACCAACATGGAACTGCAATAGTTACTCTTGCTGCCCTTAAAAATGCTTTAAAAATAGTAGGTAAAAAAATAGAGAACATAAAAATAATAGTAAATGGTGCTGGGGCTGCCGGAACTGCTATAACAAAACTTCTATTAAAGGCTGGTGCTAAAAACATAATAGTGTGCGACAAAAAAGGAGTTTTAGACCCTGAACATAACCTAGATAAGTATAAATTAGAACTTTCAAAAATAACAAACCCTAACAAAGAAAAAGGCCTTTTAAAAGATGTAATAAAAGGTGCCGACGTATTTATAGGGGTTTCAGCTCCATATGTTTTAACAAAAGATATGGTCAAAAGCATGAATAAAGATGCAATAGTTTTTGCAATGGCAAACCCAACTCCAGAAATTTTCCCTGATGAAGCTAAAGAAGCTGGTGCAAGAATTATTGGAACAGGAAGGTCAGATTTTGAAAACCAAATAAACAATGTCCTTGCTTTCCCTGGAGTATTTAGGGGGGCTTTAGATGCAAGGGCAAAAAAGATAACAGATGATATGAAACTTGCTGCAGCAGAGGCAATAGCAAATTTTGTTAAAGAAGATGAGCTAAATGAAAACTATATAATTCCAAAGGCCTTTAACTTAGAAGTTCAAAAAAAAGTAGCAGAAGCAGTTTATAAAGCTGCAATAAAATAAGGTGGGAACATCCCACCTTTTATTCATATTTTTTATCTATTATTCTAATTATGCTAGCCCCAAGCTTTCTAAGCTTTTCTTCAATTTTTTCATATCCCCTATCTATATGCTTTACATGGGTAACAGTAGTTACACCTTCAGCTGCAAGGCCTGCAATAACAAGGGCAGCTCCTCCTCTAAGGTCTGTTGCCATAACTTCAGCCCCTGAAAGCTTCTCAACTCCGTCTATTATAGCAACTTTTCCCTCAACCTTTATGTTAGCCCCCATTCTTTTTAACTCATCCACATGTTTAAACCTTCCTTCCCATATGCTTTCTGTAACTATGCTTCTTCCTTCTGATACAGAAAGCAAAGTTGTAAAGGGTTGTTGAATATCTGTTGGGAATCCCGGATAAGGAAGCGTTTTTATATTTACAGCCTTTGGTCTTTGTTTGCAGTAAACCCTTAATGAATCCTCATATTCTTCAATATTAACTCCCATCTCTAAAAGCTTTGCAGTAATGGATTCTAAATGTTTTGGAATAACATTTTTAATTAAAACATCTCCCTTTGTTATAGCTGCTGCAACCATGTATGTTCCTGCTTCTATCTGGTCTGGAATTACAGAATAATCACAACCCTTTAATTTATCAACTCCAACTATTTTTATAACATCAGTTCCTGCTCCCTTTATATTGGCTCCCATAGAATTTAAAAAGTTTGCAACGTCAACAACATGGGGCTCCTTTGCAGCATTTTCAATTACCGTTGTTCCTTTTGCTTTAACTGCAGCAAGCATTATATTTATAGTAGCACCAACGCTTACAACGTCAAGATAAATATTAGCACCCTTTAATCCATTCGGAGCTTCAGCTCTTATATATCCATGTTCTATAGTAACCTTTGCACCAAGGGCTTCAAATCCTTTTATGTGCTGGTCTATTGGCCTTACCCCTATAGAACAGCCCCCTGGAAACTCAACTTCTGCTTTGTTATATTTGCCAAGCAAAGCTCCTAAAAGGTAGTAGGAAGCCCTCATTGATCTTACATTTTCTCCATGGGCTACATGTGTTTTTATAGAACTAGGATTTATTTTAACATGACCATCCCTTTCAGAAGTTAATGAAACTCCTAAATCCACCATTATATTTTCAAGACATTTTATGTCTTTTATATCCGGTATATTATCTATATTACAAACCCCTTCATCTATTAAAAGTGAAGCAGGTAAGATTGCAACAGCTGCATTTTTAGCTCCACCTATAGTTACTTCTCCATAAAGTTTTCTTCCGCCTTCTATCTGTAACTTATCCATCCTGCACCCTTCCTTCTTTTATATTGTAAACCGTAATTTTTATTATATCACTTTATCTATTTAAATGTAACTACTTTTTTATTCCATTTAAAAAAGTTTATTGTTTTTTTTTATATCTAGTATTGAAAGCATTAATAAAATAAAATATATTTAAATTAGGGGGTGAACTAATGGACTTTAAACAAATCGAAGCTTTCGTTAATGTAGCAAAATTTAAAAGCTTTTCAAAAGCCGCCGAAGCAATATTTTTATCTCAACCAACAATAAGTGCCCATATATCAAACCTTGAAAAAGAATTAAACACAATTTTATTTGACAGAAACAGCAAAGAAGTCACTTTAACTCCTGCAGGAAAAATATTTTTTGAATATGCAATAAATCTTTTAAATATAAGAAATAACGCAATTTATTCAATAAGCGAATTTGAAAAAAAAATCTCTGGAAAACTAATAATAGCATCAAGCACAACCCCTTGTAGGTTTTTGCTACCTTTAATGGTTAAAAAATTCACAGAAGTTTATCCTTCTGTCGAATTCGATGTTAAAGAAGCCAGCACTAAAAACGTAGTAGATTTAATATTAAAAGGAGACGTAGAACTTGGAATAGTTGGAGAAGTAATTCATGATGAAAGGCTTGATTATAAAGTAATAGCTGACGATAAACTGGTTGTTATAAGCAGTAAAGATTACAAAGACATAAAAAGCATAAATGAATTAATAAAGGAAAAATTTATACTACGAGAAAAAGGTTCAGCAACAAGAAATATATTTGAAAATTATTTAGCTAAAAAAGAACTTCTAGATAAAATAAAAGTAGTAATTGAAGCAAACAGCTTTGAGGCAGTTTTACAGTTTGTAAAAAATGGCCTTGGAATATCAATAATTTCAGAATCCGCTTGTGAAGATTATATAAAAGCAGGATACATAAAAAAGCATGAGGTTGAAGGTTTTGATATCAAAAGAAACATATATTTAGCTATCCATAAAAAAAGAACTTTATCCCCTGCTGCAAGGGCCTTTTGTGAATTTATATGTAACATTTAAAATTTTACTGCATATAATATAATGCATAAATTTTTATGAGGGCACGATATGTTCTTCTCAAATAAAAAAATAGATCCCTATATAAAAAATTTTTTAAGTATAAACTTAAAAAACAAAATACCCATTTTAATAAGTTTTAAAGATGATTCAAAAAAAATAAAAGGCAAAATAACATCTCTAGGCGGCAAAATAAAGTGGGAATATGAAAATATAAAAGCAGTATCTTGTGAACTTTCGCCTTTGTCAATAGACTATATATCTGAATATCCAGAGGTTTCCTTTATATGTTTTGATTATAAAGGAAACCTCTGTTTAAAAGAAGCAGAAAAAATCATGGGAATAAATTACCCAAGGCTGTTTAAACTTACAGGAAAAAACATAGGAATAGGAATAGTAGATACCGGAGTATATCCTCACCCTGATCTTACTATTAAAAGAAATGCAATAACTTACTTTAAAGACCTTATAAACGGCATAGAAAAACCTTATGATGACAACGGTCATGGAACCTTTTTATCCGGCTGTATAGCCGCCTCAAAGTATTCATCAAACCTTGAAGGAATTGCACCGGATTCAAATATAATAATGATAAAGGCCTTTGATTCTTGTGGAAAAGGGTTTTTATCCGATGTGGTTAAGGCAATAGATATTTTGATTAATATAGCAAGCTCTTACAACATAAGGATTATAAACCTTCCCTTTGAATTTAACATAAATATAAAAAATCCCCTTGAGGATATAATAAAAGTAGCCATATCTAAAAACATATGCATTGTAGCACCTTCTGGAAATTCAGGTCCCTATAACTTTTCTATTAACTGCCCTGGAAACATAGAAGAAGTTATAACCGTTGGAGGAGCTGAAGGGCAAGAGAGAAAAAACTGCAAAATCTGCAGCTTTTCAGGGAAAGGTCCTTTATTGAATAAAACCCAAAAACCCGATGTAGTTGCCCCAGCATCTAATGTTGTATCTCTTGCAACAGATCCTTTATATACCCCAGGAAAACCATCAAAAATGAGTAATCTTTATACTATAAAATCTGGAACCTCAATAGCTTCTGCCTTAATCTCTGGAGCTTTAGCTATAATACTTGAAAAAAACCCTGATCTTACCCCAAAGGATTTAAAATCAATAATATGTTTATCAACCATAAGCCTTGGAGAAAATAAATTTTCCCAAGGAAAAGGTTTGTTTATATTTGATAAAATACTAAAATAACCCAATTAAGGTTTACCTTAATTGGGTTATTTTATATACTTTAATGGATTTTGTGGAATTCCATTTTTTCTAACTTCAAAATGAAGGTGAGGTCCTGTAGAACGCCCTGTGCTTCCAACTGCAGCAATTCTTTCGCCTTTATTTATATACTGTCCTGACCTTACATATATTCTGCTTGCATGACCATATACCGTTTGATACCCATTTCCATGGTTTATTATAACGCACTTTCCATATCCGCTTTTCCATCCTGCAAATATTACCCTTCCTGATGCTGCAGCATATATAGGAGTTCCTGTAGACGCTGCAATATCTACACCTTCATGCATTCTTCCCCATCTGTATCCAAATCTTGAAGTTACAACACCCCTTGAAGGCCTTATAAAGCCATTAAAGGCTACATATAAATCCTTTTTTGCTCCAAGTACCAAAACCTCATCCTTTGGCTGTTTTACTATTTTATTTAAAACAATATCTTCTTCAACTACATCATCGTTTAATACAACTATTTTCTTTTCAACATATGCAACGCCGTTTTGTCCTTTTTCCTTAACCTTTTGTATGCCCTTTTTTAAATTTTTATCAATTATTTTTTTTGTATCATAAGGGATGCATTCACTTGAGCTTACCATAGCAACTATTTCAACATTTACGTAAGGCTTTTTCTTTACAATCTTTATTTTTTGACCAATTTTTATTTTATCTATGTTAAGCTCCGGATTTACAAGCCTTATATCTTCAATGGAAACATCATTATCAAGGGCTATATTCCAAATCGTATCTCCTTCTTTAACCTCGTATTCAGAAACTATCATTTTTCCATCTACAATTTTTTGTATAGCATCATCAACATCCACAGTGTTTTTATAGTAATCTAAAATTTCAACCACATCTATTTTTTCCTTAATGTTATAAGATAATACTTTTATATTTCCTCCTACTTTAGGATAGTAATACTTTTTTAATCCCTCTATAATATTTTTGTAATCCTCATAATTTCTTACCTTTACTACCTCTTCTCCGTTTATTCTTATACTATAAACCTTTGATTTTAAGCTTAACTTTTCCCTTATATTTTTTTCAAGCTCCCTTTGAGAGATAAAATTCCTTGTAGGCTTTACCTTTTTATAGGATAAAAATTTTAAAAAGGCTTCCCCATCTGTCTTCTTTATAGAATCTAACACTTCATTTAAAGCTTTGCTTCCTTTTACTATTCCTACAATCTCGTGGTTAGCTGTAACTAAATAAAAGCTATTTTTAGATATATCTATATAAATACAACTTATTGCAACCAATATTCCAACTAAAATTCCTAAATAGCTTACTTTACCTCTTAAATGCACCTTATATCCCCCTTTCGCCCACGTTCTTTAGTATACAATAATATATTCTGTTTTTCAATATATTATATTGTATGCATTTTATTAGCTATTTATTTCTATTTGTTTTGTAATATATAAACTGTTATAATATATTTCAAGCTAATCAAAAGAGGTGTGGTACTATGCCTAATATAAAAGTAAATTCCCCGCTGTTAGATTTTATTCCAATACCCTATGATTTTTTTGAAAAATACTTAAAGGAAATAAATGGAGACTTCTTAAAGGTTTATCTTATAATTTTAAAATCTGCCTACGATGGAATTGAAATATCAACAAGCAAAATAGCAAAGGATTTTAATATGCTAGAGAGCGACGTTGTAAAAGCAATAGAATATCTTCAAGAAGTAGGAATATTAATAGTAAACAGCGATGGCTCCCTTTCATTTACCCATTCAAGAAGAAACGATTTTAGCTTAAGCCTTCAGGAGATGCTAAACAATATAGAAAAAATATTATCAAGACCCCTTTCAACAAAGGAAATATCAACTTATATAAGCTTTGTTGAAGAATTTAAATTCCCTCCTGAGGTTATAAACTTTTTAGTTGAATATTGCGCTTCAAAACAAAAGACAGATATAAGATATATAGAAAAAGTTGCAATAGCATGGCATGAAAGCAATATAAAAACCATTGAAGATGCTCAAAGTCATTTAACCCAATTTGATGAAAAATGGAACAAATTTAGAGAAATATTAAACTTTATGGGCATAAAAGACTTTGAAATTTCAAAACCCCAAGAAGAACTTTTAGAAAAATGGATTTATAACTTTAAATTCTCAGATGAAATAATAAAGGAAGCCTGCAGAATATGTGTAAAAAGAATAAATGAAATAAATTTCAGCTATATAGATGCAATACTAAGCGACTGGTATAAAAACAATCTAGATTCCTTAGAGAAAATCAAAAAGTACGATAAGAAACAAAGGATTGCCAGCAAACAAACTCAAAATTACTTCAACAGCTACGGAGGACAAAGAAAATATGATATAAAAGAACTTGAAAAAATGCTCCTTTCAAGGAGGGATATAGGTGAGAAGCAGGATAATAGCTGAGATAATGGAGGAATATGAAAAACTTCAAAATGAAGCTAAAATAAAACAAAAAGAAAGAATAGAAAAGGTCTATTCTAAAATTCCAAGAATAAGGGAAATAGATGAGCAGATAAAAAAACTTGGAATTCAAATGGCTATATCTATAATAAACGGTGAAGATCCAGAAAAAATAATGAAGGAAACTAAAGAAAAAATAACAAATTTAAAAATTGAAAAGGGAGAGCTTTTATCTTTTTATAATATTCCCCTTGATTATATGGAAATAAAATACAAATGTGAAAAATGCCAAGATACAGGCTATATAGGTTCTGAAAAATGTTCTTGTTTTAAACAAAAACTTGTAGACAAACTTTACCTTCAGTCAAATCTAAAGGAAGTTCTTAAAAAAGAAAATTTTGATACATTTAATATATTCCTTTATTCTGATGAAGTTTATCCAGAAGAAGGTAAATCCCCAAGAAAAAATATGGAGGAAATATTTACAGCATGCCTTGATTTTGTAAGAAACTTTGATAAAATTGAAAAAAGTCTGTTTTTCTACGGAGGCTCAGGTCTTGGAAAAACATTTTTATCCCACTGCATTGCAAAGGACCTTTTGGACATGGGAAAAGTAGTTATTTATCAAACCGCTCCTGACCTTATAAATATAATAAAAAGCTCAAGACATGATGAATCCTCTCAAAAAGAAATTTTAGAAGATATATTAGATTGTGACCTTCTTATAATAGACGACCTTGGAACAGAACCTAACAGTACAGGAGTTAGTCAGCTTGAGCTTTTTAACATATTAAATGCAAGGCTTTTAAAAAATAAAAAAATGATAATTTCCACCAACTTGCCTTTAGAGGATTTTGACTCTATATATGCAGAAAGAATAAAATCAAGGATATTTGGATACTTTGAAGTTTACAAATTTTTTGGAGAAGATATAAGAATAAAAAAATGGTTAAAAAAAATGGGTAGTTAACCTACCCTTTCTTAATGAAAAAAGCCCTAGCAAAAGCTAGGGCTTTTTTGGAGCCGGCTGTGAGACTCGAACTCACAACCTACTGATTACAAGTCAGTTGCTCTACCAATTGAGCTAAGCCGGCATATGGCGACCCAGAAGGGGCTCGAACCCTCGACCTCCGGCGTGACAGGCCGGCACTCTAACCAACTGAGCTACTGGGCCGCGTTTTGGTGGGCACCACAGGGCTCGAACCTGTGACCCCCTGCTTGTAAGGCAGATGCTCTCCCAGCTGAGCTAGGCGCCCACATGGTGACCCCTAGGGGATTCGAACCCCTGTTACCACCGTGAAAGGGTGGTGTCTTAACCACTTGACCAAGGGGCCAAACCTCAGTTTATATTATATACACTATTAAGACAAATGTCAACATATGTTTTAAAAATTTTTATGCTGTTCCCCTTATAATTAATTTTGGTCTAAAATATAAGATTTTTTCTACATTTTCTTCCTTATTTATTAGCCTAATAAGTAAATTACATGCGCTTTTTCCCATTTCATAAATAGGCTGTGCTATAGTTGTAAGTTCAGGTTCAATAAACTTAGATATTTGTACATCATCAAAACCTATAATGTTTACATCACCGGGTATTTTATAGCCATGCTTTAAAAGAACCTTTATTCCTCCAAAGGCCATAACATCATTGCTATAAAAAATAGAATCAAACTTCTTTACATTCTTAATTATATCCTCTGTAACCTTTTTGCCTCCCTCTAAAGTAAAATCTCCTTGAAAAACCAATTCTTCAGAATACAATCCATACTTTTGCATGGTATCTTTATATCCTAAAAACCTCTGTTTTGATATCTCAAGCTTTTGAGGTCCTTTAACAAAAACAATATTTCTTTTGCCTTTGTTTAAAAGATATTCAACTCCATCAACTATACCTTCATAATTTTTACAAAAGACACCAAAAATATCTTTATCCTCTATATATCTATCTACTAAGACAAATGGAATACCCTTTTCTTTTAAAAGGAATATGCTTTTTTTACTATCTCCACCTGCTATGAATATAATTCCATCTATTAGTTTGCTTATAAGAAGCTTTATATACTCTTCTTCCTTTTCTATTTTATTGTCAGTGTTGCAAAGCACCACATTATATCCTAAAGAATTTGCTTCATCTTCAATAGCCCTTGCAATCTCTGAAAAGAAAGGGTTTGTTATATCAGGAAGTATTATTCCAATTGAAAAACTTCTATTTGTTGCAAGACTTCTTGCTACTGAATTAGGAATATAGTTAAGCTCCTTTGCAATCTTTAATATTCTCTCCCTTGTTTCTTTGCTTATATTTTCATCCTTGTTATTAAATACCATTGAAACAGTAGCCTTAGATACTCCAGCAAGCTTTGCAATGTCGCTTATGGTAACTTTTTTCATTTTTCCACCCCTTTAAAATTATTGCGTCATCCAATGGATGACGCAATTTATACTACTTTGTTATTACCTTTAAGTCAACAGGTATTTGTTTTGGAATTGTCTCGCCCTTTATTAGCTTTACTGCATTTTCAACAGCAAGACTTCCCATAACATCTGGCTGCTGAGCTATTGTAGCTGCCATTTCTCCACTCTTAACAGCATCAACAGCATCCTGTGTTCCATCAAAACCCACTACTAAAGCTTTCTTATTGGCTGCATTAAGTGCCTTTATAGCACCTAGGGCCATCTCATCATTGTGGGCAAAAACAGCATCAAAATCAGGATTAGCTTGGATTATATTTTCCATAACATTTAATCCCTTTTGTCTATCAAAATCCGCTGGCTGACTTGCTACAACTTTTACATTAGCATTTCCATCAACAACTTCATGGAACCCTTTTCCTCTATCCCTTGTTGCTGAAGCCCCTGGAATACCTTGTAGCTCAACTATTTTTGCTTTTCCACCTAGCTTATCAAGAATAAATTGTGCTGCAAGTTTTCCTCCCTTTACATTATCAGAGGCTATGTGGCATGTAACCTCAACACCATTTGCTGCCCTGTCAACTGTTATTACAGGAATGTTATTTTGCTGAGCTACTGCAATTGAATTTGCAACAGCATCACTATCAGTTGGGTTAATTATTAAAACTGATATGCCCTGTTGAACTAAATCCTCTACATTTGATCTTTCCTTTGAAGCATCGTTTTGGGAATCAAGAATTACTATCTCATATCCAAGCTCCTTAGCCTTTTTCTCTGCTCCTTCTTTCATTGAAACGAAAAATGGGTTGTTTAATGTTGAAATAACCATACCTATTTTTTTAGTAGATTCCTGTGAAGTTTTGTTACAACCTGAAAAAGTTCCAATAAATAAAGCTAAAACTAATAAGGTTGATAAAAATCTTTTCATTTTTTAATCCCCCTTTTTATTTTTTATTCTTCTTGTCGATAAGAACAGCAAGAAGAATTACTAAACCCTTTACAATAGACTGATAAAATGGAGATACATTCATAAGATTAAGACCGTTGTTTAACACACCTATAATCATTGCTCCTATTATAGTTCCTGCAATACTTCCTTCTCCTCCCGCAAGGCTTGTCCCTCCTAATACCACCGCTGCAATAGCATCAAGCTCATAACCTGAACCTGCATTAGGAGATGCCGAACCTATTCTGCTGGTTACAATTATACCGCCTATGGCAGCAGTAATACCGGATATTACATAAACCATAGTTTTTATGCTATCGGTGTTTATACCTGAAAGCCTTGCCGAATCCTCATTTCCTCCTAAAGCATAGACATATCTTCCAAATCTAGTTTCGTTTATAAGATACCAAGCAATTAAAAACACTATAAAAGTTATAATAACTGGAAAAGGAATTCCTAAAACCCTTGCATTTCCTATAAAAGTAAAGTCCTTTGAAAGTCCCGATATAGGTGTTCCATTGGTATAAACATAAGTTACTCCTCTAAATATAGTCATTCCTGCTAAAGTTACTATGAAAGGCTGTATTTTTCCCTTTGAAACTAGTAAACCATTAAAAGCTCCTATTAAAGCCCCTACTATTAAAGAAAGCAATATAGCTAAAAATAAGCTATTTTGTTTAGATATTAAAGAAGCTGCTAAAGCTCCTGTTACAGCTAAAATTGAGCCTACAGAAAGGTCAATACCTCCTGTTAAAATCACAAAAGACATACCTATTGCAATAACTGCATTAACAGAAACTTGAGTTAAAACATTTAAAAGGTTATTTATATTTAAAAACCTTGGCGTAATTATAGAAATAACTATGCAAAGGAAGAAAAGACCAATTAAGGACTTAAATTTTAAAGCTAATGCTTTTAACTTTTCCATTTTTTCACCCCTCTAATCTGTGAGCCCTACAGCATACTTCATAATTAATTCTTGATTAGCTTCTTTTCTTGATATCTCGCCTGTTATTCTACCCTCGTGCATTACAATAATTCTATCGCTAATTCCTAAAATTTCTTCCATTTCAGAGGAAATCATTATTATCCCCTTACCTTGTTTTTTAAGTTGGTTTAATATATCATATATTTCCTTTTTAGCTCCAACATCTATTCCCCTTGTAGGCTCGTCTATTATAAGTACCTTTGGAGAGTTTAAAAGCCATCTTGCAATTATAACCTTTTGCTGATTTCCTCCACTTAAATTTTTAATAATTTGATAGGGAGATGAAGTTTTTATAGAAAGCTTCTTTATATAATCTTTACAGTCGCTTAATTGTTTCTTTTTATTTAACCTCTTAAATTTATTTTCATAAGCCTTTAAATTAGCAATCATCATATTTTCAAGGACAGAAAGCTTTAAAACTAAACCTTCCTTTTTTCTATCCTCAGAAAGATATGCAATTCCATTTTTTATAGCATCCTTGGGAGAATTTATATTAACCTTCTTACCTTCAACTAAAATTTCACCTTTTTCCTTTTTATACTCGCCAAATATAAGCTTTGCAACCTCCGTCCTCCCAGAGCCCATAAGCCCTGCAATCCCAAGTATTTCACCTTCTTTAAGATTAAATGACACATCCTTTATTTTCTTCCATGATAAATTTCTAACTTCCAATATAGTTTTTCCTTTTTCCACCTCAACATAAGGGAACTGCTCCTCTAATTTTCTTCCAACCATCATGGATATAAGCTTATCCTTTGTTACATTTTTTATATCCTCTTCCCCAACAAAGGTTCCATCCCTTAAAACAGTTATCCTATCGCATATTCTAAATATTTCCTCCATTCTGTGGGATATGTAGATTATAGCTATATTCTGCTGTTTTAACTGATTTATTATTGTAAAAAGCCTTTCTGTCTCAACTTCTGTAAGGGCTGTAGTTGGCTCGTCCATTATAACTATTTTTGCATTTTTTGATATAGCCTTTATAATCTCCACCATCTGCATTTCGCCAACAGTAAGATCCCTTGTAAGAGTTTTAGGAGATTTATTAAAATTAAACTTCTTTAAAAATTCTTGGCTTTTTTGTATCATATCTTTTTTATTAAGTTTAAAACCCTTTACAATTTCATTTCCTAAAAAAAGATTTTCATATATAGTTAAATTAGGTAAAAGACTTAATTCTTGATGAATAATTGATATACCTAGCCTTTTTGCATCTTTTATTCCATTTATTTCAACTTCTTTTCCATCTATCTTTATAATTCCTTCATCCTTTTTATAAACTCCGCTTAATATCTTCATCAAAGTTGACTTTCCTGCCCCATTTTCTCCTAAAAGCCCCATAACCTCTCCAGGGAAAGCCCTTAAACTTACTTTATCTAGCGCTTTAACTCCTGGAAAGGACTTTGATATGTTAACCATTTCTAAAATAGGAGTTTTATCCTGCATTTTTATCCCCCTTAAAATACAACTCCAGATTTTAATATTATATTTGCATAAGGAGTTTGTTCTCCTGTCCTTATTACTGCTTTACAATTTTTTAACTCTTCCTTTAGCCTTTCATGGCTTATAAGGGTTATCTTTATATTTCCAACCTCCCTTTTTATATCCTCAAAAACATGGGGACTAACTTTAACCGTCTCTTCTGCAACTAAAACTTCTTCAACTTCAAGTTCTAAAAGAACCGCCTTTAATGTATCTAAAAACCTTGGAATATCTTTAACAAGGGCTAAATCTATTCTTTTTACCCCATCGGGGATAGGAAGTCCACAGTCAGCAATAGCTAAGCCATCTGTGTGCCCCATTTTTGCTATGACTTCACAAATCTCATGGTTTAAAATACCCGTCTTTTTCATGTCTATTCCTCCCCAAACCTTTCAAAAACTTCTTTTAAGTAAGGTAAAGATGATTGAGCTCCAATCTTAGTTACTGTTATTGCTGAAACTTTATTTGCAAATTTTACTGCACCATAAAGAGTATTAAAGTTTAAATCCTTCTTTGATAGGTAGCTTGCCATAGCTCCTATAAAGGAATCTCCTGCCGCCGTTGTGTCTACTGCATCAACTTTATAAGCATTAACTAAAACAAAGTTTTCTTTGCTTATTATTGCAGCCCCTCTTTCCCCAAGGGTTATTACCACATACTTTGCCCCTTGTTTTATTAAAAATTCTCCTGCTCTTTTTATATCTTTTTCATCCTTTGGATTTATTCCTGTTATTAATTCAGTTTCAGTTTCATTAGGGATTATAATATCAGAAAGGCTTATCAAATCCTTATCGATCTTCTTTGCTGGAGCAGGATTTAAGATAGTTGTTTTACCTTCTTTTTTTGCAAATTCAAAGGCCTTTAAAGTTGCATCAACTGGAGTTTCAAACTGAGAAATAATTATCTTAGAGTTTTTAAAAACCTCCTTTAATCCTTCAACATAACTTAAATCTACAGCCATGTTAGCTCCAGGATAAACGGAAATAATGTTATTCCCCTTAGAATCAACAGTTATTAAAGCTATCCCTGTTGGCATTTTTTCTTCCACTTTAATGTATCTTGTGTTTATGTTATCCCTTTTAAGGTTATCTATCAAAATACATCCATTGTCATCTTTTCCAATACATCCAAGCATAACTACATTGCTTCCAAGTCTTGCCGATGCTACGGCTTGATTGGCTCCTTTCCCACCCGGAAATTTTTTAAAATCTTTTGCAAGAATTGTTTCACCTATTGAAGGAATTCTTTCAACATTTATAACCAAATCCATGTTTAAGCTTCCTAAAACACAGATGTCAAACATAAAAATCTCCTCCTAACGTTGCTTAACCGATTAAATTAACCGGTTAAGTAAATTATATTAGATTTTAAATTGTTTTGTCAATTCAAAAAATTAAATTTGTTCTTGCCTGTTTGTTATATGTTTAACATTGTGTTTGCAAAAAAGCCCCCTGCTTTTAAGCAGGGGGCAGATTATAAATTATTTTTCAAAAGTCTGCTCCTGTTTTAAGGAAAAACTACCCTTTTCATAATCTTCAAGGTATTTTTTAACTACCTTTGAAAGGGCTAAAAGGGCAATAAGGTTTGGTATAACCATAAGCCCATTGAAAAAGTCTGCAAGTTCCCAAACAAGAGGAACTTCAAGGGCTGTTCCAAGAGCTATAAATATAACCACCAATATTCTATAAGGCATAAGGCCTTTTTTGCCAAATAAGAATTTAACATTTGCCTCGCCAAAGAAATACCAGCCTATTATAGTAGAAAAGGCAAAGAATAAAAGAGCAATTGCAACAAACGTTCCTCCTAAAGGTCCCATTCCCCTTATAAATGCTTCTTGTGTAAGCTTTATACCTGTTGCCTTTGTTTCAATAGAGCCTGTTGTTAAGATAACAAGGGCAGTTAAAGTTAAAATTACGAAAGTATCTATAAATACGCTTATAATCCCTACAACACCTTGTTCTACAGGATGATTAACCTTTGCAACTGCGTGGGCATGGGGAGTTGAACCCATACCAGCTTCATTCGAAAAAAGACCTCTTGCAACTCCATATCTTACTGCTTCTTTTACTGTTGCCCCTATTATTCCACCAGTTGCCGCCTTTGGATTAAATGCCCCTAAAAATATCATTTTAAAGGCAGGAATTAGAGAATCTATGTTTAATAATATAACTATCAATCCTCCAACTATATAAAATACAGCCATTATAGGAACAACCTTTTCTGTAACTGATGCAATTCTTTTTATTCCTCCTATAAATATAAACCCTGCTATAATTGCAAGGATTATTCCAACGTATATAGGTTTTATTCCAAAGGAATTATAAAAAGCTGCTCCTATGGAATTTGACTGAACCATATTTCCCATAAAACCTAAAGCTAAAATTATAGAAATTGAGAAAAAGTACGCCAAAACATTGCTTCCAAGCCCCTTCTTTATATAATAAGCAGGACCTCCAGTAACCTCATCCTCCACTTTATCTTTAAAAACTTGTGCAAGAACTGCTTCTGAAAACAGCGTGCTCATTCCAAAAAAAGCACTTAGCCACATCCAAAATATAGCTCCAGGTCCTCCCGATGCTATAGCCGTTGCAGCTCCTGCTAGATTACCTGTTCCAACTTGTGCTGCAATTGCAGTTGCAAGAGCCTGGAAGGAAGACATACCCTCTTTTCCAGCCTTTTCACCTTTTAAAGTTATGTTTCCAAAAACTCTTTTAAATCCATCCTTAAATCTTCTTACTTGAACCCCTTTTAATAAAAACGTGTAGTAAACCCCTGTACCACAAAGAAGGAAAATTAAAACATAACCCCAAAGAATACTGTTGATGCCTTTTACAAACTCTAACATAGCAAATCCCCCTAACATAAAATTTAAGTTAAAATTTTAACATTTTCTTTTATTATAAATTTCTATCATTTAAAATTCAAATAGCACAACCTTTATTTATCCAAAATATCTCTTAAATTTATCGAAATATTTAATATTTTCTAAAAAATTTAATTTATAATTCTTTATTTCCTTTATAATATACCCCCATATTGAAATTTTCTAAATATTTTTATACAATTATATTGAAATTTTACAATAAGGGGGAACTTTTATGAAAAAACTTGGACTTGTGCCAAGACTAATCATAGCAATCATACTAGGTATCTTGATAGGTAAGTTTACTTTTGAACCAATTGTTAGGCTTTTAGCAACCTTTAATGCAATCTTTGGAAGCTTTTTAGGCTTTTGTATTCCTCTTATAATTTTAGGCTTTGTTATATCTGGTATTGCTGATCTTGGAAAAGGAGCTGGAAAGCTTCTTGGAATTACAACAGCTATAGCTTACATATCAACCCTTATCGCTGGATTCTTTGCTTATTTTGTTGCAACAAACCTTTTCCCAATGTTTATAAAAGGTTCTCAATTTTTAAACGATGCTTCAAACCCAGAAGAAAAACTTCTTGCTCCTTTCTTTAAAATAGACATGCCTCCTGTAATGGGTGTTATGTCAGCCCTCATACTTGCCTTCTTATTAGGCCTTGGAATTGCTTCTTTACAAGAAAGAACTTTATACAACATAGCTTGTGAATTCCAAAAGATAATGGAAAAAACAATAAAAAATGTAATAGTTCCATTACTCCCTATACATATAATGGGTATATTTGCAAACATGACCTTTGCAGGAGAAGTTGGAAGAATTCTTTCTGTATTCTGGAAGGTGTTCTTAGTTATAATAGCTTGTCATCTTATAATAATACTTTTCCAATTCTCAGTGGCCTGCACAATTGGAAAGAAAAATCTAATAACTTGCCTTAAAAATCAAATACCAGGTTATTTAACGGCAATAGGAACTCAATCTTCAGCAGCAACAATACCTGTTAACTTGCAATGCGCTGAAAAGAACGGAGTTTCAAAAGGAATAAGGGAATTTGTTGTTCCACTTTGCGCAACAATACATCTTTCAGGAAGTACTATAACTTTAACTGCATGTTCAATAGCTGTTATGATGCTTTCAAATATGCCAATTACATTTTCAAAAATGGCAGGCTTTATTGCAATGCTTGGCGTTACAATGGTTGCTGCTCCAGGAGTTCCCGGAGGAGCGGTTATGGCAGCTCTTGGAATATTGCAATCAATGCTTGGTTTTTCTGAAGCTCAACTTGCCTTAATGATAGCTTTATATATAACTCAAGACAGCTTTGGAACAGCTTGCAATGTATCTGGAGATAATGCAATCGCAATATTGGTTGATAAAATCTACAAAGAAGAAAAAGTCAATGCAGAAAAATCCCATGCTATTTAGCATGGGATTAATATTTTCCTACAACTATTGTATTTTCTCTTTCAGGTCCTACTGAAATTATTGAGATTCTAACTCCTGTATATTCTTCTATAAACCTTAAATATTTTTTCGCATTTTCCGGAAGCTCATCAAAGCTTTTTGCCCTTTGAACCGAATCATCCCATCCATCAAATTCCTTATATATAGGCTTACACTTTGCAAGATCTTCTAAGGATGCTGGGAAGTTATCTATAACTTTTCCTTCAATTTCATACCCTACACAAACCTTTACTTTATCAAGTCCTGCTAAAGTATCTATTTTTGTTATAGCAAGGCTTGTAAGTCCTGAAATCCTTGCAGCATACTTTAAAATAACAAGGTCAAGCCATCCACATCTTCTTGCCCTTCCTGTGGTTGTTCCATATTCAAAACCTTTATTCCTTATAAAATCACCGATCTCATCAAACAATTCTGTTGGGAAAGGCCCTTTTCCAACTCTTGTAGTGTAAGCTTTACAAACCCCAACAACTCTATCTATCATAGTAGGCCCTATCCCTGCTCCTATACATACCCCTCCTGATACAGGATGGGAGGAAGTTACATATGGATAAGTCCCATAATCAATATCAAGAAGAGTTCCTTGAGCTCCTTCAAACAAAACTTTTTTACCTTCTTTTATTTTTTCATAAATTACAACTGAAGTATCTGTAACAAAATCTTTAAGCTTTTCAGCATACCCCATATATAAGTTGTATATCTCATCAAAATTTAGTTCCTCATCCTCATATATCTCTTTTATTAATTTATTCTTAACTTCTAGATTCATTTTTAACTTTTCTGCAAAGACTTCTTTGTTTAAAAGGTCACAAATCCTTATTCCTACTCTTTCATGTTTATCTGTATAACAAGGACCTATTCCCTTTCCTGTAGTTCCTATATCCTTTGAACCCCTCTTTTTTTCAGAGAGGGCATCTATTATTTTGTGATAAGGCATTATAACATGTGCTCTATCGCTAATAAGAAGCTTTTTATTATCCACCCTTATTCCTTCACCTTTTAAATATTCAATTTCATCTAAAAGAGCCTTAGGGTCTACTACAACGCCATTTCCTATAATACAAAGCTTATCATCATAAAGTATTCCAGAAGGTATTAAGTGGAGCTTATACTTTTTATTATTTGCTATAACAGTATGTCCTGCATTATTCCCCCCTTGATATCTTACTACAACATCTGCATTTTCTGCTAAAAAATCAGTTATTTTACCCTTTCCTTCATCTCCCCACTGAGCTCCTATAACTACTAAACTCATTTTACCACCTCAAATTCTCTTTAATATTTCCCTTGCAATTATAACTCCTGATACAGAAGCTTGGGCAAGACCCCTTGTAATTCCTGCTCCATCTCCGCCTGCAAATAGGTTTTGAACCTGAGTTTCAAGACTTGAAGAAAGCTTTACCCTTAAAGAATAAAATTTAACCTCTACTCCATATAATAACGTATGTTTCGAATAAATTCCAGGCGCTATTTTATCAAGAGCTTGTAACATTTCAATTATATCCGTTAAAAATCTATATGGTAAAACTAAACTTAAATCCCCCGGAGTTGCATCCTTTAAGGTAGGTCTTACAAGTCCCCTTTTTAATCTTTCTTCTGTGGTCCTTCTTCCTTCTAAAAGGTCTCCAAGCCTTTGAACTATAACCCCTTCCCCCAGCATATTAGCAAGGCTTGCAACATACTTTCCATACTCTATTGGAGAATTAAAGGGCTTTGTAAAATTCTTTGAAACTAAAAGAGCAAAATTTGTATTTTCGCTTTTTTTGTTAGCATAACTGTGTCCATTAACCGTCTTTATTCCATCGTTGTTTTCAACAACCACTTCCCCATAAGGATTCATACAAAAGGTTCTTACTTTATCATCAAAGGATTTCGTATAATATATAAGCTTAGATTCATAAACTGCGTCGGTAATATCCTTAAATATAATAGCTGGACATTCTACTCTAACTCCTATATCTACAGGGTTTGTTGTAGTTTCTAAGTTTAATCTTTCTATTTCCTTAGAAAACCAATCCGAACCTTCCCTTCCCGGAGATACAACAATAAACCTTCCTTCAACTATTTCACCACTTTTTAATTCAACGCCCTTTACTTTATTATCCTCAACTAATATTCTTTTTACTTCTGTATTTGTTCTAACCTCTATTTTCTCCCTTAAAAATTCTTCCATTCTTTTTAGTATATTAAAACAATTGTCCGTTCCAAGATGCCTTATCCTTGCCGGGATAAACTTAAGATCCGCTGCTGCTGCCTTTTTTATAAGTTCTAAAACCTTATCATTTATTTCTCCATGAACCTCTTTTGGTCCTCCAAATTCTACATATATGTTATCTACATAATCTATAAGTTTTTTAAGCTCATCTATATTAATATACTCATCGAGTATTCCTCCAAATTCAGTAGTTAAAGTAAGCTTACCATCAGAAAAAGCTCCAGCTCCACCCCATCCAGAAACTATAGAACAGGGTTTGCAGTGCTGGCATTTTACTCCCTTTTCAGTTATCGGACATTTTCTTTTTGTTATACTTTTTCCCTTTTCAAAAAGGACTATCTTTAAATTTGGATTATTTTTTACAAGCTCAAGGGCTGTAAAAATGCCTGCTGGTCCCCCACCTACTATTAAAACATCATACATAAAATTCCCTCCTTAAAATCTTTCCATGTAAATCTTAACAAACAAAAACAATAAAGTCAATTATAATTTATAAATCAACATTATATTTCGTTATTAAACGAAATTTGATTAAATCATTATACTACTAAATTCGACATCATTTTTATGTTTATTTTACAATTTTTGTGGTATAATTTTATTATCAAACATTAAGGAGGTTGCTATGAATATACCAAACGCTTTAACCACATTGAGATTCATTTTAATTCCTACATACCTTTTAATATATTTTTCAAATATAAAAAATTCTTTTTCTTATGCTATTTTAATATTTTTCATAGCAGGGCTTACTGATGTCCTTGATGGATATATAGCAAGAAAATATAACATGATTACAAAATGGGGAACCTTACTAGATCCTTTAGCAGATAAATTTATGCTTTTAACCGTATTATTTTCTCTTTCCTTTTCAAACATTATTCCAAATTGGATATTTTATATAATACTCATAAAAGAAGTTTTAATGATAATAGGAGGATTCACCCTTTTAAAAAAATATGAAACCGTAGTAGCTGCAAAATACTATGGAAAAGCTGCCACCGTTCTTTTTTATATCTCAATAGGAATATTAACCTTAAACAAACTATTTGGCTTATACTTTTTATACTGCGCCATATTTCTCGCCTTTTTTGCCCTTTACAACTACCTTATGCATTTTATACACATAAAAAAAACATCAAAATAAAAAGCCCTTAACAAGGGCTTTTTAAAAATTCTAATTTTGTTTCAACTACAATAACCGATATAAATATTAAAACACATCCTAATATCATCTTCAATGTAAAAACTTCACCTGTAAATATTACAGAAAATATACTCCCAAATACTGCCTCCATGCTAAGAAAAATAGCTGCAGAAGTAGATTTTGTATATTTTTGAGCAACAGTCTGAAGCAAAAAAGCAAGACAGGTGCTTAAAACAGAAAGATACAAAACTGAAAGATATCCTTTATAAGAAATGACCTTTAAAGAAGGCTCCATTAAAAAAGCTGTAATCATTGAAAGCACTGCCGCCACTCCAAATTGAATAATGGTCAAATTTATAGGCTCAAATTTTTGAGCATAAAAGCCTGTTGAAACTATATGACCTGCAAATAAAACAGCACAAATTAAAGTTAAAAGGTCACCAAAATTTATTGCCATACCCTTATTATACGTTAAAGCAGCAATCCCTATAAAACAAAGAAATGCTCCTACAAAGGAATAAATATCTGGCCTTTTTTTGTAAACAGCCCAATATAAAAAGGGAACCATAACAACATTAGTTCCTGTTAAAAAGGCTTGTTTCCCCGGAGTTGTAAATTGAAGCCCTATAGTTTGGCTTGCAAAAGCAAAGTATAGGAAAAGCCCTATTACAACTCCCCCAATTAATTCCTGTCTGTTTGTATTTTTAATTTTTTTGTAAAACATAACAGCTAAAATTAAAAAAGCTATTGTAAACCTCATTGCCATCAAATAAAGGGGCGTTATTTCCTCCAAAGCATTTTTTGTTGCCACAAACCCTCCACCCCAAATCATTGCAACCATCAAAAGTCCTAAATTAGCAAGATAAGTAATCTTCTTATCCATAAAAATCCCCCTTATTTCTTGCCCTTAAAAATTAAATAACCTCCAATTATAATAAAGCTTACCGGAATAAAATATGTTTTTACATAAGACTTTATTAAATTATATATCTCATAATCATAAAATATTTTATTTAAAATGCTAAATATTCCTGTTAAAATTAAAAGCCATCCAATAATAAATGTTAATTTGCTATTCATTATATCACCTAACCTATCCTCAAAATAAAAATCTCCAAATATATCCTTATCGTATACTATCTCTCCCCTATCCATTTTTTCGGCTAGGTTAAAGGTATCAAAAAAAGTATAAAACCATATAGGAATTTTAACAAAGCTTGCTAAAAATCCCAAACCAACTAATTTAAACACCGGCTCAATTAAAAGATAAAGCAAAAGAAATTGTATACCTCTTCTTATAAACCCAAGATACATATATCCAACTCCCGGTATTAAAGCTGCCAAGAATGTTAAAAATCCATTCCTTTTCATAAAAACCACCCCTTTTAATACTTTAATTTAATTATATCACAAACACAAAAAGCAGGCATTAGCCTGCTTTTTATAATATAACCTTTTCTATAAATAGTGTAAGCTCCTTTTGTAGATTATAATAATTATACTTTCCATTTTCTTTAACTCTTACTATTGGCCTTGTAGTCAAATTTTTATTCTGAGCTATTACAACACCCTCCTGTCCATTGTTTAAAATTACCCTAGTTCCATTAGGATAGCAATAAACAGTACTGATAAAATCCCTATATATTTCTGGATCTATTTTGTTTCCAAGAGCCGTAATCCTTTCAATAGCCTCATGGGGAAGTATGTTATCTTGTTTTATTAAATTAACGTATAAATCACTAATATTTATGATTTTTGCAAATTCAAATATATTTTCTCCTTTTAAACCTAGCGGTCCACTTCCATCATACATTTCATGGTGCTGATATACTGCAGAAAAAGTAGTTGCTTTAAACATAGTATTTTGCTTTAACAAATTATATCCCAAAATAGCATGGTGTTCTTTGTTATTGTCTAACAGCTTGCCTACATCATGAAGCAATGCTGCTAAAGCAAGATTTATAATCTTTTTAATATCATATTTTTTGTAAGTTCCAATAATTATAGATAATGTAGCAACATCTATAGAATGAATACATAAATCAGATATAAAATCACTTTTAGTTAAATTATTTATTAACATGGCATTTTCTGATAAGTTAATACTTTTAATTATAGTATCAACAATCTCATAACACTTATCATAATCAACATAATTTTTAGTCTTTACATCATTAAAAACTTCCTTTAAAAGTTTTATAAGCTTAAGCTTTACTTGTATTTCTAATGCCTCTTGGATTACCATATCATCGTTTTCTTCATCTTCTTTAATATATACAGTATTTATTCCCATATTTTGAAGCCTTTTTATAGCAGATGATGTCAATACTGCTCCTTCTTTTAAAAACAAAATTCCATTTTCATTATATACGGTATTCCCTAATATTTTACCTTGTAAAGCTTCTGTTAAAATTGCAAGCCTCATTTTATATCCCTCTTCCATTCGATTTTTTTCTACAAAAAGTTATCGAATATTTTTAAAAAAAATTTATAGGCAGAATATAATCTGCCTATTTTACTTTAAATCTGTTAACTGTTTTAGATAAATCCATAGCTAATGCACTCAAGCTTTGGGCAGCCTTTGAAACCTCATCAGTAGATGCAGAAAGCTCCTCAGAGGATGCCGCAACTTCTTGTGCTGCTGCACTGTTTTCTTGTGTTACTGCGCTTACACCCTCTACCTTTGTTATTACCTCATCCCTTGATTTTATTACCTCATCCATGTCCCTGTTTACCTTCTCTATCAGCGGAACTATGTTCTCTATAGAATCTATTATCCCTTCAAAGGTTTTTACCGTATTTTCCACAGAGCTTGTCTGCTCTTTTATAAAATCACTAACTTCCCTTGATGTGTTTATTACCTCCTCTGCATCCTTTTGTATTCCCTTTAAAAGCTCATTTATCTCTTTTGTTGACCTCTTTGACTCCTCTGCTAGTTTCCTTACTTCATCTGCTACTACCGCAAATCCTTTTCCCATCTCCCCTGCCCTTGCTGCCTCTATCGCTGCATTTAATGCCAGTAAATTCGTCTGCTCTGATATCCCATTTATAACCTCTGTTATGTTGCTTATTTGTTTTAATGAGCCTATTAGATTGTTTATTTTATTTATCACCGCTTCAAAGGCTTCCTTTATTTCATCTATCACCCTTACTAAATT